>NZ_CP150638.1:3830000-4307500 GCF_050859155.1 Shinella yambaruensis | reverse complement strand
AGGCGGCGACCGGCATCACGCGGCTGGAGACGGTGCGCGTGTCTCGCGCCTCGGCCGACCAGCGCGCCGGCCGCGCCGGGCGCACCGAGCCGGGCATCGCGATCCGCCTCTGGCATGCCGGACAGACGGCGGCGATGCCGGCCTTCACGCCGCCGCAGATCCTCTCCAGCGATCTCTCCGGCTTCATGCTCGACCTCGCCCATTGGGGCGTCGGCGATCCGGCCGCGCTGAAACTCGTCGACCAGCCGCCCGCCGCCGCGGTGGAGGAGGCGCGCAGCCTCCTGCGCCTGCTCGGCGCGCTCGACGACCACGGCGCACTGACGCCGGCGGGAAAACGCATCCGCACCCTCGCGCTGCCGCCGCGGCTCGCCGCGATGATCCTCCATGCCGCGGAGGACGGCGAGCAGGTCGCGGCGGCGCGGCTCGCCGTGCTCCTGACCGAGCAGGGCCTCGGCGGGACGGCCGTCGATATCGAGGAGCGCCTGCGCCGCTTCGCCAGCGAACGCGGCGAACGGGCCGAGGCGGCGCGGCGGCTGGCGCAGCGCATGGCCGAAGGGTTCGGCGCGGCGAAGGGCGGCGCCACGCCGCCGGCCGGCGCCTTGCTGCTGCATGCCTTTCCCGATCGCGTCGCCCTGCAGCGGGGCGGCCGGGGACGGTTCGTCATGGCGAACGGGCGCGGGGCGGAGCTGCCGGAGACCGAGCGGCTCGCCGGCGCGCAGATGATCGTCGTCGCCGACCTCACCGGACAGGCCGGGCGGCAGCGCATTCTCGCCGCGGCGGAGATCGACCGCGCGGATGTCGAGGCGGAACTTGCCGAAAGCATCGTGCGGGAGGACCAGTGCGTCTTCGACCGGGCAAGCCGCCAGGTGCGCGCCCGCCGGGTCGTCCGCCTCGGGGCGATGATCCTGGAGGAAACGCCGCTTGCCCGCCCGAGCGGCCCGAAGGCGGCGCTGGCGCTCGCCGACGGGGTGCGCCAGCTCGGCCTTGCCGTGCTGCCGTTTTCCCGCGAGGCGGCGCAGCTGCGCGACCGCATCGGCTTCCTCCACCGCTCGATCGGCGCGCCCTGGCCGGATACCGGCGACGACGCGCTGCTGGCGGCGCTCGACAGCTGGTTCGTGCCGTTCCAGGAAAACACCCGCGGCCTCGAGGAGGTGAAGCCGGCCAGCCTGCAGGAAGGGCTGATGGCGCTGGTCCCCTACGAGGTGCAGCGTGACCTCGCCCGGCTGGCGCCCACCCATTTCGAGGCGCCGACCGGCCAGCGCCACCCGATCCGCTATGACGGCGACGAGCCGGTGCTGGCGATCCGCGTGCAGGAGCTCTTCGGGCTGAAGCAGCATCCGGCCGTGGCTGGCGGGCGGCTGCCGCTGCTGCTCGAGCTCCACTCCCCGGCGCACCGGCTGATCCAGACGACGCGCGACCTGCCCGGCTTCTGGGCGGGCTCGTGGCGCGACGTCCGGGCGGACATGCGCGGGCGCTATCCGAAGCACCCCTGGCCGGAGGATCCGGCGGACGCCCTACCGACGACGCGCGCCAAGCCGCGCGGGACCTGACAAGCGCGATTTCCGGCGCGTGCCGGAGGTTTTGCGCCGAGAATTGCGGAAAAACAAATCGCTCCCGGCGTTTTCACGGTTTAGGAAAGGCACTAAGCATTTCCAGCCGGAGCGAAGTCGCTTCGGCGTCGGATAATGCGGTAGAAACAAGAATCTAGAGCATTTCCGGTGAACCGGAGTTCACCGGAAATGCTCTCGCGGGTTCGCGAACGGAAGGACGGCGGGATGACGGGTTACCAGGACATCGACTTCGAAGGCTCCGGCCGGCGCCTGCGCCTCGAGACGATCATCCGGCTGCGCTGGCTGGCGGTGGCCGGCCAGTCGATCACGGTCATCGTCGTCGGGCTGTGGCTCGATTTCCCGCTGCCGCTGATGCCGGCCGCCGTGCTGATCGCGCTGCTCGCGGCGGTGAACTTCTTCCTCGCCGTGCGCTTCTCGCCGACGCACCGGCTGACGCCGGCGGCCGCCTTCCGGCTGCTCGCCTTCGACCTGTGCCAGCTGACGGCGCTGCTCTTCATCACCGGCGGGCTTGCCAATCCCTTCGCGCCGCTCGTCTGCGTGCCCGTCATCATCTCCTCTTCGCTGCAGCCGATCCGCTTCAGCCTGCCGCTCGGGCTGCTCTCGGTGCTCGGCATCACGGCGCTCGCCTTCACGCCCTTCCCGCTGCCGTGGTTTCCCGGCACCGTGCTCGTCGTGCCGCCGATCCTGACGGCCGGCTTCTGGTTCGCCATCGTCTCGACCACGGCCTTTGCAGCCTTCTATTCCTACCGCGTGTCGCAGGAGGCGGCGGAGCTTTCCGACGCGCTGGCGGCGACCGAACTCATCCTCCAGCGCGAGAAGCACCTTTCCCAGCTCGACGGCCTGGCGGCGGCGGCGGCGCATGAGCTCGGCACGCCGCTCGCCACGATCAGCGTCGTGGCGCGCGAGATGGAGCGCGAGCTCGGCACGGACGACCGCTTCAGGGAGGACGTGCAGCTTCTGCGCAGCCAGAGCGAGCGTTGCCGCGACATCCTGCGCCGCCTCACCACGCTTTCGGCGGCGGACGAGGCGCATATGCGGGTGCTGACGCTCTCCTCGCTGCTGGAGGAGGTGCTGGCGCCGCATCGCGAATTCGGCATCCGCCTCAACCTCGTCGAAATCGGCGAGCGCGAGAACGAGCCGGTCGGCAACCGCAATCCCGGCATTCTCTACGGCCTCGGCAACCTGCTCGAAAACGCCGTCGACCATGCGCGCGAGGAGGTGACCATCACCGTCAGCCACACGGCGGAGCGGGTGACCATCGTCATCGAGGACGACGGCGACGGCTATGCGGCGGACATCCTGCAGCGCATCGGCGATCCCTATGTCACCAAGCGCCAGCGCGACGAGCGGGCCGGCGGGCTGGGCCTGGGGCTGTTCATCGCCAAGACGCTGCTGGAACGCTCCGGCGCGAAACTGACCTTTGCCAACCGCACCGGCGACCGGCCGGGCGCGCGCGTGTCGGTCGATTGGCCGCGGGCGCGCATGGAGGCCAAGACCGCAAAATGACTTTACCCGCCCCGGCTTACGGGCGATAAGCTGATCCTCATCAAGTATGGATGACATTCGGCCACGAAAGACGAAAAATGGCAGAAAACACCGACCCCCACGCCGCAGCCGACGATATCGGGCCCGATCCTTCCCTTCTCCTCGTCGATGACGACGCGCCGTTCCTGCGCCGCCTTGCGCGCGCCATGGAGACGCGCGGCTTTGCCGTCGACACGGCCGAATCGGTCGCCGAGGGCATCGCCAAGGCCAAGACCAACCCGCCGAAATTCGCCGTGGTCGATCTCCGGCTCGGCGACGGCAGCGGCCTCGACGTGATCGCCGCCATCCGCCAGCGCCGCGACGACACGCGCATCATCATGCTGACCGGCTACGGCAACATCGCGACGGCCGTGAACGCGGTGAAGCTCGGCGCGGTCGATTATCTCGCCAAGCCGGCGGATGCCGACGACATCTTCGCCGCGCTGACGCAACGCCCGGGCGAGAAGGTGGAGCTGCCGGAAAACCCGATGTCGGCGGACCGCGTGCGCTGGGAACACATCCAGCGCGTCTATGAAATGTGCGACCGCAACGTCTCCGAGACGGCCCGCCGCCTCAACATGCACCGCCGCACGCTGCAGCGCATCCTCGCCAAGCGCGCGCCGAAGTAAGAACCTCTCCGGCCCCCTCGTCCGGCGCCTCGCGCCGCCTTCTCCCCGCCGGGGAGAAGGAAAGAGGAGATGCCGGCACCCTTAGCAAGCTGTTTCAGACGGACATCACGCCGGCTCGTCGCGCTTTCCCGAGACGATGGCGGACATGTCCGGCCCGCCGCCCCGCGTGTCGGCGGCGAATTCCGCCAGCAGCAGCCGGCCCGCGGCGACGCGGGCGAAGGCGAAGGTGACGGATTTTCGCGTCGGCGGCGGCAGCCTGTGCTCCGGCGCCTCGCGCAGGATATGCGCGCCGTAGCCGTCGGAGAGGATCAGGCCGCAATCCTCCGGGAAGATGTCCAGCGGCACGCCCTTGTGCGTGGCGAAGAACAGCCGGTCCGAATGGCGGCGGTAGTCCGGCCATTTGCGGTCCACCCTGAAATCCTCGATCGACGTCTTGATCTCGACGATCCAGATCTCGCCCCGGTCGGAGAGGCTGATAAGGTCGGCGCGCCGGCCGCTCGCCAGCGTCAGTTCGGGCAACACCGCATGGCGCATCTCCGTCAGCATGCGCTGCACGCCGCGGCGCACCATCATGGCACGGTCGGACTGGCGTCCGTCGATCAGCGGATTGTCGTTGTGAATGGAAACGATCGTCATGGGTCAACCTCGGCGAATCGCATTCTACCCGCAAATGCGCGCCGCGAAAAAGTTAAGGGTGCTCGCTGATTCGAACGGCGCGAAAGATTCCCTTAACCGTGCCCCGCGGTTCCTGTGCGGCTTCGGGCCAGCGCTGCGGAAGACCATTGAACGGGCCGGAAAGGCGTGCTTGTCCTGTTCCGGACGCGGCGAAAGCGCCGGGCGGGCAGGTCTGTTGTTGCAAAAAAACAATCACCGGCCTTTTTGCTCAAGCGCAGGCCCGCGCCGGAGCGCACAGACTTGCATTGACCGGTTTAATCGAAAATAAACCATGATCGATGAAAGTTCCGCGGCTCGGAACTTCTTAATTTCCTATCAAGAGACTCACATGCGTTTCCGCAATGCCCTCCTTCTGTGCGGCCTCGCAGCGGCCGTCACGCTCGCCGGCTGCTCCTCCTCCTCGACCTCGCTTCCGGGCGAAAAGGTGGCGACCAACGCCATCTTCACATCGGAATATGGCCCTGTTGAGGACAACGGCTATGCCCTGCCGGGAATCCCGATCAGCAAGGTGAACACCCGGTTCCACCGCCAGATCGTCGACTACGCGACCAGGGAAAAGCCCGGCACGATCGTCGTCAACACGCCGAACCGCTTCCTTTATTATGTGCTGCCCGGCGGCAAGGCCGTGCGCTACGGCATCGGCGTCGGCAAGGCGGGCTTCGCCTGGCAGGGCGAGGCCTACATCGCCTGGAAGCAGGAATGGCCGACCTGGCATCCGCCGGAAGAGATGGCCGCCCGCCGTCCGGACGTCGCTCGCTACGTCAAGGAAGGCATGGGCCCGGGCCTGAAGAACCCGCTCGGCGCGCGCGCCCTCTATCTCTTCAACGAGAAGGGCCAGGACACGCTGTTCCGCCTGCACGGCACGCCGGAATGGGCCTCCATCGGCACGGCCGCCTCGTCGGGCTGCATCCGCCTGATGAACCAAGACATCATCGACCTCTACAAGCGCGTGCGTCCCGGCAAGGGCGCCCGCGTCGTCGTCCAGCAGTAAGCGGAAAAGATCCGCTTAGGAAAGAAGCCGCCGGAGCGATCCGGCGGCTTCTTTTGTTTTTGCTTTGCAGCGCCCGCTGATGGGCAGCACTCCGGCCTCCCCATCACCGTCATCCTCGGCCTTGAGCCGAGGATCCACCGCCGCGCCCGGAGCGTGGATGGTCGGGTCAAGCCCGACCATGACGGAAGAGAGGTTCGAGAAATCTTGCCGCGGGCCGATAAGAGCCGTCGGAACCAGCCTACGGCTTTTGCTTCACGCCGCGGCGGCCTTCAGCTCCAGGCGGCGGCGGTGCAGCACCGGCTCGGTATAGCCGTTCGGCTGCTCGCGGCCCTTCAGCACGAGGTCGAGCGCCGCCTGGTAGGCGATCGAGCGGTCGAAATTGCCGGCCATCGGGCGATAGAGCGGGTCGCCGGCATTCTGCCCGTCGACGACGGCGGCCATGCGCTGCATGGTCTCCTCGATCTGGCCTTCCGTCACAACGCCGTGATGCAGCCAGTTGGCCATGTGCTGGGCGGAGATGCGCAGCGTGGCGCGGTCCTCCATCAGGCCGACATCGTTGATGTCCGGCACCTTGGAGCAGCCGACGCCCTGGTCGACCCAGCGCACGACATAGCCGAGGATGCCCTGGGCATTGTTGTCGAGCTCGCGCTGGATCTCCTCCGGCGTCCAGTTCGGCCGGACGGCGACCGGCACCGAGAGGATGTCGGAGAGTTTCGCGCGCGGGCGGGAGCCAAGCGCGGCCTGCACCTCGGCGACATTGACCTTGTGGTAATGCGTCGCATGCAGCGTCGCGGCCGTCGGCGAGGGAACCCAGGCGGTGTTGGCGCCGGCCTTCGGATGGGCGATCTTCTGCTCGAGCATCGCCGCCATCAGGTCGGGCATGGCCCACATGCCCTTGCCGATCTGCGCATGGCCGGACAGGCCGCATGCAAGGCCGATATCGACGTTCCAGTTCTCGTAGGCGGAAATCCAGGCGGCCTGCTTCATGTCGCCCTTGCGGATCATCGGACCCGCCTCCATCGAGGTGTGGATCTCGTCGCCCGTGCGGTCGAGGAAGCCCGTGTTGATGAAGACGACGCGCTCCCTGGCAGCGCGGATACATTCCTTGAGGTTGACCGTCGTGCGGCGCTCCTCGTCCATGATGCCCATCTTCATGGTGTTCGGCGCCATGCCGATGGCGGCCTCGACGCGGCCGAACAGCTTTGCCGCGAAGGCGACCTCTTCCGGCCCATGCATCTTCGGCTTGACGACATACATCGAGCCTTCGCGCGAATTCTTGCGGCGGCCGTTCGGGCCGACGTCGTGCAGCGCGATCAGCCCCGTCACCATGGCGTCCATGATGCCCTCCGGCACCTCGTTGCCGTCGCGGTCGCGGATCGCCGGATTGGTCATGAGGTGGCCGACATTGCGCACCAGGATCAGCGAACGGCACTTGACCTCGAAGGGCGAGCCGTCCGGCGCGGTATAGGTGAAGTCGCTGTAGAGCTTGCGCTCCACCGTCTCGCCGCCCTTCTGGAAGGTCTCCTTCAGGTCGCCTCTCATCAGGCCGAGCCAGTTGCGGTAGACGAGGACCTTGTCCTCGGCATCGACGGCCGCGACCGAATCCTCGCAGTCCATGATCGTCGTCAGCGCCGCCTCGACATTGACGCCGGCAATGCCCGCCGGATCGGTCTTGCCGATCTGCCAGTCGCGGTTGATCAGGATCTCGATGCCGAGGCCGTTGTTCTTGAGCAGGACATGGCGCCAGCCGTCCTTGCCTTCCGCATGGCCGGCATACTGTTCCGGCCGCTTCAGCGAAACGGCGCGGTCGCCGGCGGCAAGGCGCAGTTCCGCCCCCGCCTCGATGCCGGTGAGGTCGGCCCAGCGGGCGCCTTCCAGCGGAACCGCCTCGTCGAGGAAGGCCTTGGCCCAGGCGATGACCTTCTCGCCGCGCTTGGGATTGTAGCCCTTGCCCTTTTCCGCGCCGTCCGTTTCCGGGATCGCATCCGTGCCGTAGAGCGCATCGTAGAGCGAGCCCCAGCGCGCATTGGCCGCGTTCAGCGCATAGCGCGCATTCATGACGGGAACGACGAGCTGCGGGCCGGCGAGGCTGGCGATCTCGGGATCGACATTGTCGGTCGTCACCTTGAAGTCGTCGCCCTCCGGCAGGAGGTAGCCGATCTCGCGCAGGAAGGCCTCGTAGGCCGCCATGTCCGCCGGCGCGCCGTTGGCGCGATACCAGGCGTCGATCTTCTCCTGCAGCGCATCGCGCTTGGCCAGCAGCGCGCGGTTTTCCGGCGCAAGGTCGTGCACGATGGCGGAGAACTCATCGAAGAAACGCGCAGCGTCCACGCCCGTGCCGGGAAGCGCCTCCGTGACGATGAAATCATAAAGGTCGCGGTCGATCGAAAGACCGGCTTTCTCGATATAGGTCATGTAAAAACTCCGAATGACGGGACGAGGGGGGAGTATCCCGAATGCTGCCACTTTCCGGAGACGGGCATGCATAGTCAATTCGGCAATGACATAAAGAATTTATTCCCGTTCGGATAAAATCATACGATAGGCACGCGATAACCGCCGCGAAAGGCGGCCAGGCGGGGCCGAAAGACGAAAAAGCGTCAGCTCTCGTGCGCGATGCGCGGCCGGCCGCTGGCGATCGCCGTGAAGCGCGCCTCCATGAGCTTGCGGCGGCCCTCCACCTCCGGCGCGTCGATCTCCTCGGTGAGCGTCACCGCCGGCTCGTCCGCGCCGTTGATCCGCGCGGCGGTGAGCGCCGCCGTCAGGGCCCGCTCCTTCGCCAGCGCGAAGGCCTCGCCTTCGTCGATGAAGCGCACGCTCTCGCCCGTGCCGCCGACGATGAAGATGCCCTCTTCCGGCATGGTCACGAACACCGTGACCATGCTGCGCACCTGGCCGACCACGGCGCCGACCGCATTGGCAACGCCGGCATCCGCGGGGATGGCCGATTCGGCGCCGAGCATGTCGGCGATGGCGGGATAATAGACCGGCGCCGAGGCGCCGAGGCCGACGAGCGGCCGGTCGAGCGCGACGCGGAACTGCACAATGCCGGGCACGCGGTGCAGCGCGCGGTCGATCGTCAGCGAGTTGACCGGATCGATCGCCCCCGCCCCGTCGTCGGCAAGGCAGGCCGACAGGATGACATCGGCCGACTGCCGGGTGAGACGATCGACGAGGACGCGCGCCAGCGCCTCGGGGCTTTCGGCGATCGGCCGGCCGGAACCGTCCCGCGTGCGGGCGGCGATCTCCAGCCCGAGGCGGGCGGCCACCGCATCCCACTGGCCCTGCCCGCCGAGCACATGCATGGCGTCGGACGGCGTGATGCCGCAGATATGCACGAGGCCGCGGGCGACCAGCCGGTCGAGCGTCACCTTCTGCAGCATGGTGGCGAGCAGCCCTTCCAGCGGCAGCGGCACCATGCCGATCTTCTCGTAGAGCGCCTGTTCCTGCGGCTGGAGGCCGCTCGCCAGCCGCTCCGGCACGCCGGTGCGCACGGCGAAGCGGCCGTCGTGCCGCCCGGCATGGGGCGCGCGCAGCTGGCGCTCCAGCACCGGGACGATCGCGCCCGGATGCAGCGCCGAGGCAAGGCTCAGCGGCATGAAGCGGCGCGGCCCGAGTTCGATCTTCGCCTTGAGGCCGCGGTCGTTGATGCGCACCTCCGAATCGCCGCCGAGGCCGAAGGTGCGCATGGCGACCGCCTCGACCATGGTGCGATAGCCGCCAACGACGGCGCCTTCCGCGTCGAGCTTCGGCCGCCCGCCGTCGAGCACCGCCACGTCCGTCGTCGTGCCGCCGATATCGGAGACGACGGCATTGTCGAACCCGGTCAGGTGCCGCGCGCCGACGAGGCTGGCCGCCGGGCCGGACAGGATCGTCTCGATCGGCCGCAGCCGCGCCTCGGCCGCCGAGATCAGCGCCCCGTCGCCGCGCACCACCATAATCGGCACATGGATGCCGCGCCGGTCGAGATAGTCCTCGCAGGCGCCGATCAGCCGGTCGATCATCGAGACGAGGCGGGCATTGAGCAGCGTCGTCAGCGCCCGGCGCGGCCCGCCGAGCTTGGAGGAGAGTTCGTGGCTGCAGGTGACGGGCAGGTGCGAGACCTCGCGGATGCGCGCGCGCACCCGCTCCTCGTGCGCCGGGTTGCGCACGGCGAAATAGCCGGCGACGGCGAAGGAGGAGACGGTCTCGGCCAGGACCGGCAGGGCGTCGTCGAGCGCCGTCATGTCGAGCGCCGTCTCGTCGCCATGCACATTGTGCCCGCCGGGCAGGAACAGCACGGGATCGTTGCCGAGCGCATCGGCAAGGCCGTCGCGCTTCAGGTCCTCGGGGCTAAAGCCGATCATCACCAGGCCGGCGCGGCCGCCCTGCCCTTCCACCAGCGCGTTGGTCGCCAGCGTGGTGGAGAGCGAGACGAGGCCGATCGCCGAAACGGGGGCCTTGGCCGCCTCCAGCACCGCTTCGACGGCGCCGGAAATGCCGACCGAGAGATCGTGGCGGGTGGTGAGCGCCTTGGCGCGGGCGACGACGCCGGCGGTTTCACTGTAGAGCACGGCGTCCGTGTAGGTGCCGCCGGTATCGATGCCGAGTAACAAATGGTCTGCCACGAGAATTCTTCCGTACCGCCCGCCGTCTCTTTTCAAAGCGCGCCGTGAATGGTGTTATTGCCTATGGTGTTATGACATGTCCGCGCCGAATGCCACCATTCCACCGGCGGCATGCGATGAAAGAACGAGGAGCCTATCCAGTGATCGACCCCACCCTGCGAAAGCCGTTTCTGGCCGCCCTTTTCCTTGGCGCCGCGCTTCTGGCCGGCAGCCAGCCCGCAACCGCCCAGGAAGACGATGACGAGGAGCAATACCAGGCGCAGATCCCGGATGTCTCGATCTACAAGGCGATGCTGGATGCCAACAAGCAGACGGGCTGGGTGCAGTTCCGCAACTTCGCCGACCAGCAGCTCATCTATTTCACGAGCCTGCAGACCATGCATTGCCGCCTGTCGGAGATCCGCTACTCGATCAACAACGACACGCTGGACCAGCGCTTCCCGCTGGCCAAATGCGATCCCGAACTGCCGTTCAACCTGCCCTCGGACGACACGCAGAACTGGATCTATATCAACCTGAAGCCGGGCGAGGCGGAAACCATCGCCGTCCAGGCGGTCTGGGACGACGGCAGCGGCAGCGAGATCGTCGTCTACCAGCCCTGCAAGAACCCGGAAGCGACCTGCGCCTCGATCAAGACGATCAAGAAGGCGAAGAAGCGGGTCGACGAGCCCTCGCCCGCAACGCCAGTCCGCTAGCGGGTTGCAGAAGACGGCGCGGATGATCCCGAGCTTCGAGGGCGGGCGGGACCGGCTCGTCTTGGCGAACGTGAACCGGGAGGCAGGCCAGATTCGGAGCGAGGCCCGCAGGCTTGCAGCGGCCTTTCGCCGGGTGCTGCGAAAAACTACAGCAGACCCTCAAGTTCCGCCAGCTTGTCGTTGATCAGCCAGCCGTAATAGTTCTCTTCCGGCCAGGTCACCTCGCCCGCGGCGCGGCGCGCGGCAAAGGCGGCAGCGCGCGCATCGGGATTGCCGATATTGTAGAGCGTCGCCGTCACGCCGGGATTCTTCGAAATATCGACGCCGGCGATCTTCCTGTAGGCGTCGATCGAGCGGCGGATCGAGGCGGCCATGTAGGCAAGCGAGATGTCGGGATCCATGATCGCCTGGTAGACGCCGGCCGCATCCTTCTCGTCGAGACGGTCATAGCCGGAAATGCGCGCCACGTCGTCGGTCAGCGTCAGCGCCGTCAGCGGGTTGATCTGGCCGAGGCCGAAGGTCTGGCCGGCATAGAAGGGCTGGAAGAACACCGCGCTGAAGCGGTTGTTCGGGAAGGACGTGCCGCCGACCGTGCGGCCCTTGAAGGTCTTGTTCCAGACCGTCTCGCGGCAGGTCCAGAGGGCGTAGGAGCCCTTCTTGTCCGCGCATTTGGCAAATTCCGGCCGGTCGACGAAATCGGCGACGTTCTCGCCGTCATAGGCGAAGCGGAACGAGCCGGTATAGGACGCCGCCTTCACATAGTAGCTCTGCAGGCGGTCATAGGCATCGACATTGTAGGTGTGCTCGCCGACGATCGCGCCGACCATGTGGATGGGGGCGATGCCGTACTTGCCCGCCACCGCCTTGATCTTGCCGGTCAGCTGGCGATCGTTGGCGATGAGATCGCGCACCTTCTCGTATTTGGCGTCGAAGGAGGTCTTGCCCGCCTTGGTGCGGCGCGTGGAGGCACCCGGGATCTGCGGCTGCTCGGCATTGCGGTTGCCGGCGGGCACCATGTCGATGGCCAGCGCCAGCGTCTGGTCCTGAACAAAAAGGGCGGCTGCAAGGGCAAGCACGGAAATGAGCTGTCGCACGGGTCCGGTTCCGTCTTCTCGTGATGTCGGCATGGCGAGACCGATGCAACGCAAACATGTCGGAATGATGCCAAAACGCGTGCAATGCCTAGGCCGCACGGTCCCTTCTGTCGAGAGGCCCCGCCTGCAAAAGTCCGGCACCGGCGGCCGCAAGAGCGGCCACCGGTGCGGAAACGTCACAGAATGTAGCGCGACAGGTCGGTATTGGCCGCAAGCGCCCCGACATGCTTCTTCACATAGTCGGCGTCGATGAGGAGCTTGTTGCCGCCCTTGTCCGGCGCCTCGAAGGAGATCTCGTCGAGCACCCGCTCCATCACCGTCTGCAGCCGCCGCGCGCCGATGTTCTCGACGCTCGCATTGAGCTGCACCGCCACATCGGCCAGCGCGTCGATGCCGTCCTCGGTGAAGTCGAGCTCGACGCTTTCCGTCGCCATCAGCGCCTTGTACTGCCGGATGAGGCTCGCCTCCGTCTCCGTGAGGATGCGACGGAAGTCCTCCTTGGTCAGCGCGCGCAGCTCGACGCGGATCGGCAGGCGGCCCTGCAGCTCGGGCAGGAGATCCGAGGGCTTGGAGACATGGAAGGCGCCGGAGGCGATGAAGAGGATGTGATCCGTCTTGACCGGCCCGTATTTGGTGGCGACCGTCGTGCCCTCGACGAGCGGCAGGAGGTCGCGCTGCACGCCCTCGCGGGACACACCCGCGCCCATGCCGCCGTCGCGCGCGGCGATCTTGTCGATCTCGTCGATGAAGACGATGCCGTCGTTCTCCGCCGAGCGGATGGCCTCGCGCTGGATCTGCTCGTTGTCGAGCAGCTTGTCGGATTCGTCGTCGATCAGGATCTTGTAGGAATCCTTGACCGTCGTCTTCACCTTCTTGGTGCGCCCGCCCATCGCCTTGCCGAACATCTCGGAAAGGTTGAGAACGCCGATATTGGCGCCGGGCATGCCGGGGATCTCGAAACCGCCGGGCAGGCCGCCGCCCGTATCGGCGACGTCGATCTCGATGTCCTTGTCGTCCAGCTCGTTGCCCCGCAGCTTCCTGCGGAAACTGTCGCGCGTCGCCGGCGAGGCCGTCGCGCCGACGAGCGCGTCGAGCACCCGTTCCTCGGCATTCGCATGGGCCTTGGCCGTCACCTCGGCACGCTTCTTCTCGCGCACCAGGCCGATGCCGACCTCGACGAGGTCGCGCACGATCTGCTCGACATCGCGGCCGACATAGCCGACCTCGGTGAACTTGGTGGCCTCGACCTTGACGAAGGGCGCGCCGGCGAGCTTGGCGAGGCGCCGGGAGATCTCGGTCTTGCCGACGCCGGTCGGGCCGATCATCAGGATGTTCTTCGGCATCACCTCGTCGCGCAGGTCCGGTTCCAGCTGGTGGCGGCGCCAGCGGTTGCGCAGCGCGATGGCGACGGCGCGCTTGGCGTCGTGCTGGCCGATGATGTAGCGGTCGAGTTCGGAAACGATCTCGCGGGGGGAAAAGTTGGTCATGATGTCTCGTTCGCTTTCGGGTCGAATTGCATGATCAGCACGTCGTCGCCGGTGCGGCCCAGGAGCTTTTCCACCGGCCGGAAGCCGGCTTTTTCATAGGCGCGAACCGCACGGGCGTTGGCGGGATCGGGATCGATGATGATGGTCTCGTGGCCGAGGCCGCGAAGACGGGCGACGAAGGCGATGAGCGCCGCCGAGCCGATGCCGGTGGAGAGCCTGTCCACCTCGCCGATCGAAAGATCGACGCCGACGGCCTCCCGCGGCAGCTCGAGAAGCCAGGGATTGTCCTTCGTCCACGCCTCGTTCTGGTGATGGCCGAGAAACCAGTATTGTATGTAGCCGACCGGCTTTCCGTCGAGCATGATGAGGAAGGGACGGGTCGTGTCCTTTCCCTCCACCATGTCGCGGATGAAGCCGAGCTCCTCTTCCGGATCGCCCCACCATTCGCGCATGTGCGGCCTGTTCAGCCATGCCTGAAGCAGCGGGTAGTGCCCTTCCCCGACGGGTGAAAAGCCGATCCGGGCGAGATCAATCGGCATCCAGCGTCTCCACCACGACATTCTGGTTGGTGTAGACGCAGATGTCGCCGGCGATCTGCATGGCGCGGCGCGCGATCTCTTCCGCCGACTTGTCCGTGTCCATCAGCGCCCGGGCCGCGGCATAGGCATAGTTGCCGCCCGAACCGATCGCCATGGTGCCGTGTTCCGGCTCCAGCACGTCGCCATTGCCGGTCAGCGCCAGGGTGACGGACTTGTCGGCGACCAGCATCATCGCCTCGAGGCGGCGCAGATAGCGGTCGGTACGCCAGTCCTTGGCAAGCTCGACGGCCGCGCGCATCAGCTGGTCGGGATATTGCTCGAGCTTGGCTTCGAGCCGTTCGAGCAGCGTGAAGGCATCGGCCGTCGCGCCGGCGAAACCGGCGATCACGTCGCCCTTGGCAAGGCGGCGGACCTTGCGCGCATTGCCCTTCATCACGGTCTGGCCAAGGCTCACCTGGCCGTCGCCCGCCATCACCACCTTGCCGTCCTTGCGGACGGTGATGATCGTCGTGGCGTGCATGGAAGCGTAGGGATTGTGTTCACTCATTCGATAGACCTCAAAGGCCCTTTTGGGGCGGGGACGCCGCCTGCGCGGCGGCTTCGTTGTGTCCTATGTAAGCAGCGGTTCGAAGATTGCAAACGGAGGGTGAGCCGATGGCGAAAGGGCCTGAAGCAACAAGGACGTGCGCAAGCCCACGAAAGACAAGGCCCCCGCCAAAGCCTCCCGATCTTCGATACGCAAGTGAAGCACGGCGACAGCGCGAAGAAGAAGTGAACTGCGGCGGCGAACGGGAACGTCGGCCGCGTCGGCCAATGACGGTGCCGCCCCTCACCCTAACCCTCTCCCCGCAAGCGGGGAGAGGGGACTTGCCCCGCTGAGCGTGAGAGGGGTGGAAACCATCCCGGCATATCCCTTCGCCCCGCTTGCGGGGAGAAGGTGGCGGCAGCCGGATGAGGGGCGAATCACGCCGTTCGCGGCGCTTTTCCAGAAAAGTCCCGGACCGATTTTCCCCACCCCCAAAACACGCCTTATCCTGACCTTCCTTCCGCCGCCGGACGGATCGCGTAACGTGTCGATGCGGGCGGGAGGAGGCGCTTTCGATTTCTGCCGAAACGTACGGCGGGAACGAAAGAGGCGTGGCGCGTCGTGGTGATCCATGGCCTTTTCCCGTGCTCACGGGATCGGGCCGGCGGGTCAGCGCGGCGTCAGAGGCTTCCCCCTTCCCCGGGTCGCGGGGTCGGCTTGGGTCCGCCATGCAAGCAGGATGGCAGCGCCTGTCCCCGAAAAGTGCGGAACGCGGTTTTCGGAACAAGGCACAGGCGCCAACAAACTGCGCAGCGAAGCCCTACCATGCCTGAAGGAGGATGAGACCGCCTCCGAAGAACGCCTGGGCCGCGCGAAAGCGAAGCCGCACCATACCCATTTCCAGAGGCAACGCTTTCGCGCGGTTCTCCGGACGAGGGCAATTCCGGCAAAAGCGCGAAGCGGTTTGGGTCGGAATTGCGAAAACAACGACGTTCCATCACCCCGGCGGCGCGCCGCGCGGGCCGTTCCCCCTTGCGCCGGAAACCCTCGAAAGACTGGCCTTTTGTGAAGAGCCCTGTTAAGGAGCGGCGACACTCTACCGGAGACAGCAATGAGCCGCACTGCCAGCGTTTCGCGCAAGACGAACGAGACCTCCGTCGCCGTCACCGTCAATATCGACGGCACCGGCACGTCGAGCATTTCGACCGGCGTCGGTTTCTTCGATCATATGCTCGACCAGCTGTCGCGCCATTCGCTCATCGACATGGACATCAAGACCGAGGGCGACCTCCATGTCGACGACCACCATACCGTGGAAGACACCGGCATCGCCATCGGCCAGGCCATCGCCAAGGCGCTCGGCGACCGGCGCGGCATCACGCGCTATGCCTCGCTCGACCTTGCCATGGACGAGACGATGACCCGCGCCGCCGTGGACGTGTCGGGCCGGCCCTTCCTCGTCTGGAACGTCGCCTTCTCCGCCCCGAAGATCGGCAGCTTCGACACCGAGCTGGTGCGCGAGTTCTTCAACGCGCTCGCCCAGCACGCCGGCATCACGCTGCATATCCAGAACATCTACGGCGCGAACAACCATCATATCTCGGAGACGTGCTTCAAGGCCGTCGCGCGCGTGCTGCGCACCGCGACCGAGATCGATCCCCGCCAGGCGGGCCGCGTTCCCTCGACGAAGGGTTCGCTGGCCTGAAGCAATTCCAGCAGAAGTGTGCAGCGGTTTTGCATCCGGGATTGCATAGGAAATAATAGCTGGAGGCCGTCATGGCCACGTTCCTCGTTCTGATACCGCCGGGCGCCGTGTCCGGAGACGAAAAAGCCCGGATCATCCGGGACCGCTTTTCCTGGATCGCGCTCTTCCTGCCGGTCCTCTGGCTGCTCTGGCATCGCGCCTGGCTCGCCGCCGCGCTCGCCTTCGCCGTGCAGTCGCTCGGCTCGGCCGTCGCCGATCATCCGCTCTTCGGCCTTGCCGGCCTCGGCATCTGCCTCGCCACCAATCTCCTCGTCGCGCTCGAAGGCCCCTCGATGGTCGTCGCCGGCCTCACGCGCCGCGGTTGGACGGTCGATGCGGTGATCACGGCCGACGACCGCGCCACCGCCGAGGAGATCTACTACATGCAAACCCCGGCCGGCGAGGCAGAACCGCGTGAAAGCGTCCTCCTGCCGGCCTCCGAAACCTCCCCGCGCCGGCACGCTCCCATGCTCGGCCTCGTCGGTTTCAAGGAAGGACGCTGAGAATGCGCGTTGCAATCATCGACTACGGCTCGGGCAACCTGCGCTCGGCCACCAAGGCCTTCGAGCGCGCCGCGCGCGAGGCCGGCATTGCCGCCGAAATCGACCTCACCGACAAGGCCGAGCGCGTCGCCGCCGCCGACCGCATCGTGCTGCCCGGCGTCGGCGCCTATGCCGACTGCCGCCGCGGCCTCGACGCCGTGCCCGGCATGGTCGAGGCGCTGCGCGACACCGTCGAGGCGAAGGCCCGGCCCTTCCTCGGCATCTGCGTCGGCATGCAGCTCATGTCCTCGCGCGGCCTCGAAAAGACCATCACGGAAGGCCTCGGCTGGATCAGCGGCGACGTCGTCCGGATGACGCCGGACGATCCGGCGCTGAAGATCCCACAGATCGGCTGGAACACGCTCACCCGCCGATACGCGCACCCGCTCTTCGAGGGCATCCCGGAGACGCTGCACGCCTATTTCGTGCACTCCTACCACCTCGCCGCCGAAAACCCGGACGACGTGGTCGCGACCGTCGACTATGGCGGCCCGATGACCGCCTTCGTCGCGAGCGGCAACAAGGCCGGCGCACAGTTCCATCCGGAAAAGAGCCAGGCGCTCGGCCTTTCCCTCATCAGCAATTTCCTGCGCTGGAAGCCCTAACATGATCCTCTTTCCCGCCATCGACCTGAAGGACGGCCAGTGCGTTCGCCTGAAACTCGGCGACATGGACCAGGCCACCGTCTACAATCCCGATCCGGCCGCCCAGGCGAAAGCCTTCGAGGACCAGGGCTTCGAATGGCTGCACGTCGTCGATCTCAACGGCGCCTTCGCGGGGGAAAGCGTCAACGGCACCGCCGTCGACGCCATCCTCAAGGCGACGAAGAACCCCGTGCAGCTCGGCGGCGGCATCCGCACGCTCGACCATATCGAAAGCTGGCTGTCGCGCGGGCTTTCCCGCGTCATCCTCGGCACGGTCGCCGTGCGCGATCCGGCGCTGGTCATCGAGGCCTGCAAAAAATTCCCCGGCAAGGTCGCCGTCGGCATCGACGCCAAGGGCGGCAAGGTGGCCGTCGAGGGCTGGGCGGAGGCATCCGAACTCGGCGTCATCGAGCTTGCCAGGAAATTCGAGGGCGCCGGCGTCGCCGCGATCATCTACACCGACATCGACCGCGACGGCATCCTGACCGGCATCAACTGGACCTCGACGCTGGAACTCGCCGACGCCGTCGCCATCCCCGTCATCGCCTCCGGGGGCCTTGCCTCGATGGACGACATCCGCCGCCTCGTCGCCCCCGACGCCCGCAAGCTCGAAGGCGCGATTTCCGGCCGGGCACTCTATGACGGGCGGATCGATCCTGCAGAGGCGCTGGCGGTCATTCGCGCCGCAAGAGGAGAAGCCGCATGAGCCTCAAAGCCCGCGTCATCCCCTGCCTCGACGTGGAGGATAGCCCGCGACGCCCGCAGCCGCAGCGCGGCGAGGACGCGCAAGACAAAAAGAAGGAGGCCGTCCTTTGACCCTCAAGGCCCGCGTCATCCCCTGCCTCGACGTGAAGGACGGCCGTGTCGTCAAGGGCGTCAGCTTCGTCAATCTGGTCGATGCCGGCGATCCGGTGGAATCGGCAAAGGCCTATGACGCCGCCGGGGCCGACGAACTCTGCTTCCTCGACATCACCGCCTCCTCCGACAACCGCGACACGATCTTCGACGTCGTGGCCCGCACGGCCGACCATTGCTTCATGCCGCTCACCGTCGGCGGCGGCGTGCGCTCGGTCGCCGATATCCGCAAGCTGCTGCTTGCCGGGGCCGACAAGGTGTCGATCAACTCGGCCGCCGTCGCCAATCCGGATTTCGTGGCGGAAGCCGCCGACAAGTTCGGCAACCAGTGCATCGTCGTCTCGATCGATTCGAAGAAGGTTTCGCAGGAAGGCGAGGAAGACCGCTGGGAGATCTTCACCCATGGCGGCCGCAAGCCGACCGGCATCGACGCCGTCGCCTTCGCGGAAAAGATGGTGGAGCGCGGCGCGGGCGAGCTGCTGCTCACCTCGATGGACCGCGACGGCCAGAAAGGCGGCTACGACATCGCGCTGACCCGCACCATCGCCGACCGCGTCTGCGTGCCGGTCATCGCCTCGGGCGGCGTCGGCACGCTCGACCACCTCGTCGAGGGCGTGCGCGACGGGCATGCGACGGCGGTGCTCGCCGCCTCCATCTTCCACTTCGGCACCTACACCGTCGGCGAAGCCAAGCGCTACATGGCCGAGCATGGCATCGCCATGCGGCTCGACTGAGGAGAGGCACATGAGCACCTTCACCCTTGCCGATCTCGAACGCATCGTCGACGCCCGCGCCGCGGCCGATCCGTCGGAAAGCTGGACGGCGAAGCTCGTTGCCGCCGGACAGCAGAAAGCGGCAAAAAAGCTCGGAGAAGAGGCCGTCGAGACCGTTATCGCCGCGATCGAGGGCGAAAAGGCCGCCCTGACGAGCGAAACGGCCGATTTGCTCTATCATCTGATCGTCGTATTGAAAATCGGCGGCGTCCCGTTACAAGATGTCATGGGGGAGCTGGAGCGGCGGACAAGCCAGTCCGGCCTAGCGGAGAAGGCCAGCCGGAAGAGTTGATGATCCAGGCAGTGCGCGACAAGAACCAGACGGATATTCCGGACGATTTCGGCAATCACGACTATTCTCCCTACCGCTTCTTCCCGGCAGACGAATGGGCGCGCTTCCGCGCCGATACGCCGCTGACGCTGACCGCCGACGAGGTGCAGCGGCTGCGCTCGCTGGGCGACCCGATCGATCTCAACGAAGTCAGGCGCATCTATCTGTCGCTGTCGCGCCTGCTGTCGGCCCATGTCGAATCCTCGCAGATGCTCTTCGAGCAGCGCAAGCGCTTCCTCAGCCTCTCGGACGAGGCGAAGACGCCCTATGTCATCGGCATCGCCGGCTCGGTCGCGGTCGGCAAGTCCACCACGGCGCGCATCCTGATGGAACTGCTGTCGCGCTGGCCGTCCAGCCCCAAGGTCGACCTCGTGACGACCGATGGCTTCCTCTATCCGAATGCCGTTCTCCAGCGCGAGAACCTGATGGAGCGCAAGGGGTTCCCGGAAAGCTACGACATCGGCGCGCTGCTGCGCTTCCTCTCGGCCATCAAGGCCGGCAAGAAGGACGTCAAGGCACCGACCTATTCGCACCTCACCTATGACGTGCTGCCCAACACCTTCCGCACCATCGACCGGCCGGACATCCTGATCTTCGAGGGCATCAACGTCCTGCAGTCGCGCAACCTGCCGGCGGACGGCAAGATCGTGCCGATGGTCTCCGATTTCTTCGATTTCTCGATCTATATCGACGCCGAGGAGACGCTGATCCATGCCTGGTACGTGGAGCGCTTCATGCGCCTTCGGGAAACCGCCTTCCGCAACCCGGATTCCTACTTCCATCGCTACGCGACGATCAGCGAAAAGGAAGCACTTGCGATCGCGGAAAACCTCTGGCGCAACATCAACCTGAAGAACCTGCACCAGAACATCCTGCCGACCCGCCCGCGCGCCGACCTTATCCTGCAGAAGGGCCGGAACCACCTCATCGAGACGGTGGCGCTGCGCAAGCTCTAGTCGTTTTAACCTAATTCCGGACGCAAAACCAAGCCGGCTACGGATTGACCCGGCGAAGCGTCAGGTTGATGCGCCCGGCATTCTTCAACAGCGTCGACGTGCCCGGATAGATCCGGTCGACCCCGTGAAAGATCAGCCGGCTTTCGCCGCCGAATACGAAGACGTCGCCGCTCGCAAGGCGGAACGACCGTGTCGGATCGCTGCGTGAAACACCGCCGACACGAAACAGGCACTGGTCGCCCAGCGAGACGGACACGACGGGCGCGGCAAATTCGGTCTCGTCCCGGTCCTGGTGCAGGCCCATCCTGGCGTCCGGATCGTAGAAATTGACGAGGCAGGCTTCCGGCGGCTTCTCGAAGCCGGAAGCCTCGTTCCACAGGGCAAGAAGCGCATCGGGAATGGCGGGCCAGGGACGGCCGGTCTCGGGATGGGCCGGCTGGTAGCGGTAGCCGCCCGCCTTGTCCGTCACCCAGCCGAGCGGGCCGCAATTGGTCATGCGCACCGACATCGGCTTGCCGGTTCTCGGCATGCGCGGCACGAAGAGCGGCGCTTCGACCACGACCTGCCGAATTGCGGCGACGAGGGCTTCCTGCGCCGGACGGTCGAAATGGCCGGGGAAGTAGCGGAGCCCCGGGGCGAGACCGCGCTCAGCCATGCGCGCTCACGCTTCCGCCAGATCCGGGATGCGCAGCACCTGGCCGGGATAGATCTTGTCCGGATGGGTCAGCATCGGCCGGTTGGCGTCGAAGATCAGCGTGTGCCTGGCGCCCTTGCCCTTGCCGTAGTGGGATTCGGCGATCTTCCAGAGATTGTCGCCCTTCTTGACCGTGTAGAGGGTCGGCGCCTGGGCGGGCGTTGCGGCCTCGGCCAGCGCGGTCATGTCGGCCTGGCCGGGCTTGAGGCCGGAATCGGCCGGCACGACCTTGAGGTCGGCGGCCTCCACCCTGGAAATGCCGAGCGTGTTGCCGACGGCGATGACCGCCTTCTCGAAGGCCGTCTGGTCGGCCACGACACCCTTCAGCACGCATTTGTCGCCCTCGACGGAGACTTCGACATTCTGCGTGCCGAGATCGAAGGAATCGAGCTCCTTCTTGACCGCCGCCGCTTCCGGCGCTTCGTCGTCGCCACCGATGCCGAGCTTCTTGCCGGCGGTCTTGATGAAGCTGAAGAGACCCATGGCTACCTCCCTGGTCTTCCTGCCTGGTTTTCCGAACTAAAGCAGAGCCCTTCCGCAAAGGAAAGATTCCGTTTCACGCTCATCGGTAAACGGCCGGGTTGCGGCAATCATTCGCCGCCTGGCTTGGCCCGCATGCGCTTGACGTCCGACCGGCCCGACTTTTCCTTGAGCCGGCGTTCGACCGAACCTTTCGTCGGCTTCGTCTTCTTGCGCACCGGCGGCGGCGGTTCGGCCGCCTTGAGGATCAGCTCCTTCAGCCGTTCGCGCGCATCCTCCCGGTTGCGCTCCTGGCTGCGGAAGCGGTTCGCCTCGATCATCAGCACGCCGTCCTTGGAGACCTTGCGGCCGGCCAGCCTTTCCGCATTGGCCTTCACCCGATCGCTGAGCGAGGGCGAGTTGCGCAGGTCGAAGAAGAGCTGCACGGCCGTCGAGACCTTGTTGACGTTCTGCCCGCCCGGACCGCCCGCCAGCACGAACTGCTCGGTCAGCTCCCAGCCGGCGATCGTGATGGAACTCTTGATGTAGAGGGGGGTGCTGGCCATGGAAATTCCTTTCCCGGCCGTTTTAACCGGCACCGGGCAAAACGGGAAGCCGCCGCCAAAGACGAAAACGCAGACGAAAAACCCGGCCGCAGGGGCCGGGTTTCACGTGAATCATCGTCGATGCACCTTATTCGGCAGCGACCTTCAGGCCCGGCGCGGCATCGCGCACGCCGCCGTCCACATGGTCCTCGAACTTCTCGAAGTTCGCAATGAACATGTCGACGAGCTTGCGCGCCTGCTTGTCATAGGCAGCGCCGTTGGCCCAGGTCGAGCGCGGGTCGAGGATCTTCGTATCGACACCCGGCACCGAAACGGGGACCTGGAAGCCGAAATTGTCGTCGCGGCGGAAGAGCGCGTCCTTCAGCGAGCCGTCCAGCGCGCTGGCGAGCAGGGTGCGCGTCGCCTTGATCGGCATGCGGCGGCCTTCGCCATAGGCGCCGCCCGTCCAGCCGGTGTTGACCAGCCAGCAATCGACGCCGTGCTCGGCAATCAGCTCCTTCAGCAGGTTGCCGTAGACCGCCGGGTGGCGCGGCATGAAAGGCGCGCCGAAGCAGGTCGAGAAGGTGGCTTCCGGCTCGGTCACGCCGCGTTCCGTGCCGGCGACCTTGGCGGTGTAGCCGGAAAGGAAGTGGTACATGGCCTGGTCGGGCGTCAGCTTGGCGATCGGCGGCATGACGCCGAAGGCATCGGCCGTCAGCATGATGATCGTCTTCGGATGCGGCGCGCGGCCGGTCTCGCTGGCATTCGGGATGAAATCCAGCGGATAGGCGCAGCGGGTGTTTTCCGTCAGCGAGCCGTCGTTGAAATCCGGAACGCCGTTGGCGTCGAGCACGACGTTCTCCAGAACGGAGCCGAAACGCTGCGTCGTCGCGTAGATCTCCGGCTCGGCCTCGGCCGAAAGGCGGATCGCCTTGGCGTAGCAGCCGCCTTCGAAGTTGAAGATGCCGTTTTCGCCCCAGCCGTGCTCGTCGTCGCCGACCAGCGTGCGGTTCGGATCGGCCGACAGGGTCGTCTTGCCGGTGCCGGAGAGGCCGAAGAACACGGCCGCGTCACCATCCGGGCCGACATTGGCCGAGCAGTGCATCGGCATGACCTTTTCCGAGGGCAGCAGCCAGTTGAGCACGGTGAAGACCGACTTCTTCATCTCGCCGGCATAGAAAGTGCCGGCGATCAGCACGATGCCGCGCGTCAGGTCGCAGGCGATCATGGTTTCCGTGCGGGCGCCGTGGCGCTCCGGATCGGCCTTGAAGGTCGGCAGGTCGATGATCGTCAGCTTCGGCACGAAGGTCGCTAGATCCTTCTCTTCCGGGCGGATGAGCAGGTTGCGGATGAACAGCGAGTGCCAGGCGAGTTCCGTGACGACGCGGGTCGGCAGGGCGTAATCGGCATCGGCGCCGCCGACGAGATCCTGCACGAAGAGGTCGCGGCCGGCCGCATGGGCCAGCATGTCGGCGTGCAGCACATCGAAATGCTCGCGCGAGACGGCCTTGTTGTTGTCCCACCAGATGGCGCCCTCGGTGTTTTCGTCGCGCACGACGAACTTGTCCTTGGGCGAGCGGCCGGTGTGCTGGCCGGTGAGGGCGCGAAGGGCGCCATGGGCCGTCTTGACCGCTTCGCCGCGACCGAGGGCCTCTTCATAGAGAGCCTCTGCTGCAAAGTTGTACCGGACCGTGCCGTCGGTGTGGATACCCATCGCGGTGAGCCCCTGAGCGGGGTTGCGAACGCCAAGTTCCTGCATGGTCCAGTTTTCCTCCAAGGCGACAAGACTGGTGTGAATTTTGCGGGAACCTAATGCGCGGCTGTCACAAAGACAAGAGGAAAATAGAAATTAGGCAATGATATCAATTAATTAATCGATTTAAACAATTATGTGACTTTTTTAATCGTTTGAATAATCGATTTAAAAATGACTCGGCCGGCCGGCCCGAAACGTCTCCCTTTATCTTCGCCACAATTTGTTCCACCTTTACCCCCAGGAAGGCGCATCACATCCAGGACAGGAAACGATCCGAGGTCGGGAAAGGCGCCGATGAATATGGAGACTAGCAGGATGCAGACGATCGCACTCGTTGACGACGACCGGAATATTCTGACATCCGTGTCGATCGCTCTGGAGGCCGAAGGCTACAAGGTGGAGACCTATACGGACGGCGCCTCGGCGCTCGACGGCCTTCTTGCCCGTCCGCCGCATCTTGCGATCTTCGACATCAAGATGCCGCGCATGGACGGCATGGAACTGCTGCGCCGGCTGCGCCAGAAATCCGATATCCCCGTCATCTTCCTCACCTCGAAGGACGAGGAGATCGACGAACTGTTCGGCCTGAAGATGGGCGCGGACGACTTCATCACCAAGCCGTTCTCGCAGCGCCTGCTGGTCGAGCGCGTCAAGGCGATCCTGCGCCGGGCCTCGAGCCGCGAGGCCGCCGCCTCCGCCGGGGCCGCCGGCAGCACGGCGAAGGCCGGGGAAGTGGCGGCCCGCTCGCTGGAGCGCGGCCAGCTCGTCATGGACCAGGAGCGCCATACCTGCACCTGGAAGGGCGAGCCGGTGACGTTGACCGTGACCGAATTCCTCATCCTGCACTCGCTGGCGCAGCGCCCCGGCGTGGTGAAGAGCCGCGATTCGCTGATGGACGCGGCCTATGACGAGCAGGTCTATGTCGACGACCGCACCATCGACAGCCACATCAAGCGGCTGCGCAAGAAGTTCAAGATGGTCGACACCGACTTCGACATGATCGAAACGCTCTATGGCGTCGGCTACCGGTTCCGCGAGACCGCATAACGCGATTTCGCTTGCATGGACCGCGGCGGCGATGGCATGCCGCGGTCAGGCGGCACCATGCCGCCGGCATGAAGGATGAAGCCGCTTGTTGCAGACAATGTCGGAAAAAGACGGGCCGGAAAAGGATGGGGAAGACGTCGAGGGCCGGCCCGCGCCGCGATCCCTGCGCCGCCGCTGGACCCATCCCTTCACGCTCGCCCGGCGCATCTTCGGCAACGCCGTCTTTTCGAGCCTGACGCGCCGCATCCTGTTCTTCAACCTCGTCGCGCTCGTCGTGCTCGTCGCGGGCATCCTCTATCTCAACCAGTTCCGCGAGGGGCTGATCGATGCACGCGTCGAGAGTCTCCTCACCCAGGGCGAGATTATCGCCGGCGCGATCTCCGCCTCCGCCTCCGTCGACACCAACTCGATCACCATCGACCCGGAAAAGCTCCTGGAGCTGCAGGCCGGCCAGAGCATCACGCCGCTGCCGAACGACGAGGACCTCGAATTCCCGATCAATCCGGAGCGCGTCGCGCCCGTGCTGAGAAGACTGATCTCGCCGACCCGCACCCGCGCGCGCATCTATGACACGGACGCCAACCTGCTGCTCGATTCGCGCCATCTCTATACGCAGGGCCAGGTGCTGCGCTTCGACCTGCCGCCGGTGGAGCCGGAGAGCACCAGCCTCATCGAGCGCATGAACGTCTGGTTCAACCGCATCCTCCAGCCGAGCAACCTGCCGCAGTACAAGGAAGCGCCGGGCGGCGACGGCTCGATCTATCCGGAAGTGATGAACGCGCTGACCGGCGTGCGCGGCGCGGTCGTGCGCGTCAACGACAAGGGCGAGCTGATCGTCTCGGTCGCCGTGCCCGTGCAGCGGTTTCGCGCCGTGCTTGGCGTCTTGCTGCTCTCCACCCAGGCGGGCGACATCGACAAGATCGTCCATGCAGAGCGGCTTGCCATCATGCGCGTCGCGGGCGTTGCCGGCCTCGTCAACATCGCGCTGTCGCTGCTGCTTTCCAGCACCATCGCCAATCCGCTGCGCCGGCTTGCGGCGGCGGCGATCCGCGTACGGCGCGGGGCGAAGGAGCGCGAGGAGATCCCCGACTTCTCGGTGCGCCAGGACGAGATCGGCAACCTTTCGATTGCACTGCGCCAGATGACCAACGCGCTCTACGACCGCATCGATGCGATCGAGAGCTTCGCCGCCGATGTCAGCCACGAGCTGAAGAACCCGTTGACCTCGCTGCGCAGCGCCGTCGAGACGCTGCCGCTCGCGCGCACGGACGAATCGAAGAAGCGCCTCCTCGACATCATCCAGCACGACGTGCGCCGGCTCGACCGCCTGATCAGCGACATCTCGGATGCGTCCCGCCTCGATGCCGAGCTTGCCCGCAGCGATGCCCGCACCGTCGACCTCGAAAAGCTGCTCGGCGACCTCATCGACATTTCCCGCCAGGTCAACACGCGCAAGAAGCCGGTCACCCTCGATTTCGTGGTGGACCGCAAGGACAATCCGAAGGCGAAATTCGAGATATCGGGCTACGAGCTGCGCATAGGCCAGATCGTCACCAACCTCATCGAGAATGCCCGCTCCTTCGTGCCGGATCCCGGCGGGCGCATCGTCGTGCGCCTGTCGCGCGGGCGGAACGACCGCTGCATCATCCAGGTCGAGGACAACGGCCCCGGCATCCAGGCGGAAAACATCGACCGCATCTTCGAGCGGTTCTACACGGACCGCCCCGCCACCGAGGATTTCGGCCAGAATTCCGGCCTCGGCCTTTCCATCTCGCGGCAGATCGCCGAGGCGCATGGCGGCACGCTGAAGGCCGACAACATCGTCGACAAGGCGACCGGGGAACTGGCCGGCGCCCGCTTCACGCTGTCGCTGCCGACCGGCAACCAGAAATGAGCGGGGCTTCGCGGGCAAAGACGAGACCTGCGGGGAGAGCCGCCCCTCATCCCGCTGCCGCGACCTTCTCCCCGCAGGCGGGGAGAAGGGGGGTGTTGCGTCGGTTTCCCAAGGCAGTGGCCCTTGTCGTGAAAGGAAAATTTCGCCCCTTGCTCCTTCTCCCCGCCTGCGGGGAGAAGGTCGCGGCAGCGGGATGAGGGGCATGCCGAACGCAGCGCCCGTCAACCTCCATGCCACCGCCATCGTCATCGGCACGACGGGGCTTCTGTTCGTCGGTCCTTCCGGCACCGGAAAAAGCGCCGTCGCGCTCCACTGCATCGAGGAGGCCCGCGCCCGCGGCCTTTTTGCCGCCCTGATCAGCGACGACCAGGTTTTCATCACCGAAGCGAACGGCCGGCTCATCGCCCGTGCGCCAAAAAGCATCGCCGGCCTGACGGAGATCCGCGGGGCCGGGATCGTGCCGGTGGGGACGATCGAAGCGGCGGTTCTGACCCGGGCGATCCGGCCGATCGAACCGCCTTTCGCCGAGCGCCTGCCGCCGGAAGGGGAAACCGTCGCGGTCCTGCCGTCGTTCTTGCTGCCGCTTACCCGGTTGCCGCTCTTGCCCGGCGTGAGCGCTTTTTCGACCTTGGCCGCAATTCACCCGGAAATCCTGAAGAGTTGACCCCAAAAGCCTCGTCAAAAAGCGGAATCGGGCATTTTGGGCTTGCACTTGGTCTTTTCATTGACATGATGGCCACCCCAACGGTGGACGGAATTGCTGCATTGCGGTATTCCGCCGTCCGTTTGAGTTGGGAAACTGGAGCGACTGCTGATGATCGGACTGGTGCTTGTCACCCATGGCAAGCTTGCGGAGGAATTCCGGCACGCCCTTGAACATGTCGTTGGTCCGCAAAAGGCGATCGAGACCGTCTGCATCGGCCCCGAGGACGACATGGACCAGCGCCGCCAGGATATCCTGGAAGCGGTGCTGAAGGCCGACCAGGGCCATGGCGTCATCATCCTCACCGACATGTTCGGCGGCACCCCCTCGAACCTCGCCATTTCCGTGATGAGCGGCGACGGCATCGAGGTGATCGCCGGCGTGAACCTTCCCATGCTGATCAAGCTTGCCGGCATCCGCGGCGAGAACAACATGGAGAAGGCGCTGATCGACGCCTCCGAGGCCGGCCGCAAATATATCAATGTGGCAAGCCGCGTCTTGAGCGGCAAATAAGGTTCTCCGCCCTCCATGACCGTCTCGAAAGAGCTCCTCATCATCAACAAGCGCGGTCTGCACGCCCGCGCCTCGGCGAAATTCGTCCAGACGGTCGACGGCTACGACGCCGAGGTCACCGTCTCCAAGGACGGCATGACGGTGGGCGGCACCTCGATCATGGGCCTGATGATGCTCGCCGCCAGCCCCGGCTGTTCCGTGCTGGTGACGGCGGTCGGCGCCCAGGCCCGCGAGGTGCTCGATGCGCTCGATGCGCTGGTGGCCGATCGTTTCGGCGAAGAAATGTAGGCCACGTGTCGATATAAGGATATAAAGACTTCTTTATATCCTGTTGCTCCAGCCGGCGTTTCCTGATAGGAAGCGCCATCACGAACAGGATCTGTTCGTTCCACGCATGTGCGCAGGCATCTTCACGACGCACGTGCCAAAAGGCTGGAGACCCCATGACCACCACGCAGGACTACCACGTTGCCGACATCGCGCTCGCCGATTTCGGCCGCAAGGAAATTCAGATCGCCGAAACGGAAATGCCGGGCCTGATGGCCTGCCGCGAAGAATTCGGTGCGTCCAAGCCGCTGAAGGGCGCACGCATCACCGGCTCGCTGCACATGACGATCCAGACCGCCGTGCTCATCGAGACGCTGGTCGCGCTCGGCGCGGACGTGCGCTGGGCCTCGTGCAACATCTTCTCCACGCAGGACCACGCCGCCGCCGCGATCGCCGCCGCCGGCATCCCGGTCTATGCCGTGAAGGGTGAGACGCTCACCGAATACTGGGAATACACCGACAAGATCTTCCAGTGGGCCGATGGCGGCTTCTCCAACATGATCCTCGACGACGGCGGCGACGCCACCATGTACATCCTGCTCGGCGCGCGCGCCGAAGCCGGCGAGAACGTACTGGTCAACCCCGGCTCGGAAGAAGAGGAAATCCTCTTCGCGCAGATCAAGAAGCGCCTCGCCGCCTCCCCGGGCTGGTTCACCAAGCAGCGCGACGCCATCAGGGGCGTGACCGAAGAGACCACCACCGGCGTCAACCGTCTCTACCAGCTCCAGCAGAAGGGCCTGCTGCCCTTCCCGGCGATCAACGTCAACGACTCGGTCACCAAGTCGAAGTTCGACAACAAGTACGGCTGCAAGGAATCGCTGGTCGACGGCATCCGCCGCGGCACCGACGTCATGATGGCCGGCAAGGTCGCCGTGGTCTGCGGCTATGGCGACGTGGGCAAGGGCTCCGCCGCCTCGCTGCGTGGCGCCGGCGCGCGCGTGAAGGTGACGGAAATCGACCCGATCTGCGCTCTGCAGGCCGCCATGGACGGTTTCGAGGTCGTGCAGCTCGAAGACGTCGTCTCCACCGCCGACATCTTCATCACCACCACCGGCAACAAGGACGTCATCCGCCTCGAGCACATGCGCGAGATGAAGGACATGGCGATCGTCGGCAATATCGGCCACTTCGACAACGAGATCCAGGTCGCCTCGCTCAAGAACCTCAAGTGGACCAACATCAAGCCGCAGGTCGACATGATCGAGTTCCCGAAGGGCAACCGCATGATCCTTCTGTCGGAAGGCCGCCTCTTGAACCTCGGCAACGCCACCGGCCACCCGTCCTTCGTGATGTCCGCGTCCTTCTCCAACCAGGTCCTCGCCCAGATCGAGCTCTTCACCAAGGGCGAGATCTACAAGAACGAGGTCTACGTGCTGCCGAAGCAGCTCGACGAGAAGGTCGCCCGCCTGCACCTTGCCAAGCTCGGCGCGCGCCTGACGGAACTCTCCGATGAGCAGGCCGGCTATATCGGCGTGACGACCCAGGGTCCGTTCAAGGCCGAACACTACAGATACTGATCCTTACCCGGGTTATCCACAACATCTAGGGGCTGCGCGCTTGACAAGGCGCGCAGCTTCTTTTTTGGGCGCGTCCCTTCCCGACGATTCTGGAAACAAGTATCGTTTAAAGCATTGATTCGGCGTGCAGATGCGGACCCTTCGCGCCGGATTGGGATGTCTTGTCGATCAGGCGGCAAACGGACGGAGACATACCGGGGATGATGGCGGACAGAAAACGAGGCCGTTCCGGGCAGGCTTTTGCCGTGCCGGAGCGGAACAGGGCGCATTCGCTTGCGCAGAATAAATTTATGGTTAACGAATGGTTTACGGGCGGCAGGCGTCGTCTCGTATCGGCACTGTCGGCCGGCTCGGCGCTGACGGCCCTTGCCGGCCCGGCGCACGCCGCCGGCCCCTATCTCGCCACCACGGAGATCGTCACCGTTTCCATGCTGCTCGGCGTGATGTCGGCAGCGATGGTCTCGGCGATCTGGATGATCCGCCAGCGCGGCCGCATGGAGGCGGAAAGCCGCGAACTGAAGGCGCATCTTTCCGACGCCCGCCACAACGTTTCCCGCCTGCAGGCACTGATCGGCGACAAGGACCGGCGCATCGTCGTCTGGGACGGCCTTTCGGAGAAGCCGGAATTCCTGGGCCAGCTGCCGGCGGAGACCGGCGCGCCGCAGGCCGATCGCGATTTCCTCGCCTTCGGCCGCTGGCTGAAGCCCACCTCCGCCGCCGAGATCGAGCGCGCCGTGGAACGGCTGCGCTCGCAGGCGCAGAGTTTCGACCTGATCCTCGAAACGAGCCGCGAGGAAGTGCTGGAAGCGCAGGGCCGCGTTTCCGGCGGCCAGGCCTTCGTGCGCTTCGTGGCGCTGAACAATCTGCGCGCGGAAGCCGCCGAACTGAGGCTGGAGCGCGACCGGCTGGTCCAGGCGCTCACGACGCTGCAGGGCCTGCTCGACCAGATCGACCTGCCCGTCTGGCAGCGCGCCGCCGACGGCTCGCTTGCCTGGGTGAACGAGGCCTATGCCGAGGCCGTCGAGGCCAGGGACGCCGCCGCCGCCGTCACCGAGGGCCGCGAGCTTCTCCCCACCATCGCGCGCGAAAAAATCCGCGCCGCCAGCACCTATGACGCGCCGTTCCGCGACAAGATCTCCACCGTCGTGCACGGCAACCGCAGCTTCTTCGACGTCGTCGATGCGCGCAGCCCGACGGGTTCCGCCGGCATCGCCGTCAATGTCTCCGATATCGAGGCGGTGCGCGAGGAACTGGTGCGCACGCTGAAGAGCCATGCCGAGACGCTCGATCATCTCGCGACCCCCGTCGCGATCTTCGACGGCGAGCAGCGGCTGCAGTTCTACAACCAGGCCTTCCAGCGCATGTGGGAGATCGACACGGCCTTCCTCGAAGGCAAGCCCGGCAATGGCGAACTGCTCGACCGCCTTCGCGCCGGCGGAAAGCTGCCGGAACAGCTCAACTGGAAACAGTGGAAGGACAACGCGCTTTCCGTCTACCGCGCCATCGACACGCAGACCGACCTCTGGCACCTGCCGAACGGCCAGACGCTGCGCGTCTTCGCCACCGCCCGCCCGCAGGGCGGCGCGACCTGGGTCTTCGAGAACCTGACGGAAAAGGTCGACCTCGAAACGCGCTACAACACGCTGGTGCAGGTGCAGGACGAGACGATCGACCACCTCGCCGAGGGCGTCGCCGTGTTCAGCCCGGACGGGCGCATCCGCCTCTCCAACCCGGCCTTCCGCGCGCTCTGGGGCATCAGCGAGGCCGAGGCGAAATCCGGCACCCATATCCGCGCCATCGAGCAGGCCTGCGCGCCGTCCTACGACAAGCCGGACGGCTGGAAACGCTTCGCCCATATCATCACCAGCTTCGACGACGAGCGCCCCTCCTGCCAGGGGGTGCTGGAGCTGCGCACCGGCCTGGTGCTCGACTTCGCCGTCATCCCGCTTTCCAACGCCCAGACGATGCTGACCTTCGTCAACATCACCGACAGCGTGCGCGTCAGCCGGGCCCTCACCGAAAAGAACGAGGCGCTGCGCAAGGCCGATGCGCTGAAGAACGATTTCGTCCAGCACGTCTCCTACGAGCTGCGCTCGCCGCTGACCAACATCATCGGTTTCGCCGATCTCCTGAAGACGCCGACCATGGGCGAGCTCAACGACCGGCAGGCCGAATATGTCGACCATATCGCGACATCATCGGCGGTGCTGCTGACCATCGTCAACGACATCCTCGACCTTGCCACCGTCGATGCCGGCATCATGGAGCTCGACTACAGCGAGATCAACCTGACGGACCTGCTCGACGACGTCTCCATGCAGTTCGCCGACCGGCTGCACGAGGCGCAGGTGACGCTCGAGATCACCGCCCCCGACAATCTCGGCACCATCGTCGCCGACCAGCAGCGCCTCAAGCAGATCCTCATCAAGCTTTTGAGCAATGCCGCGAATTTCGCGCCGGAAGGCAGCTCGATCGGCCTCAAGTGCTGGCGCGAAGGCGCCGATCTCGTCTTCACTGTTTCCGACCGCGGGCCGGGCATTCCGCAGGACGTGCTGAAGACGGTGTTCGATCGCTTCGAAAGCCACGGCCAGCGCGGCGGCGCGGGCCTCGGCCTCTCGATCGTCGAGAGCTTCGTCAGCCTGCACCACGGCACCGTCACCATCGACAGCCGCGAGGGGCGCGGCACGGATGTCACCTGCCGCATCCCGTCTGCGACGATGACCTCCTTCGCCGCGGCGGAATAGGCCCGGATGGCGCTCGACCTCTTCCTTCCCGACGAAGCCGCGACCATCCGCTTCGGCGAGGACATGGCGCTCGGCCTGAAGCGCGGCGACTATGTCGCGCTGTCGGGCGATCTCGGCGCCGGCAAATCGACCTTTTCCCGCGCGCTGATCCGGGCGATCGCCGACGACGTCGATCTCGAAGTGCCGAGCCCGACCTTCACGCTGGTGCAGAGCTACGACCTGCGCATCCCCGTCGCCCATTTCGACCTCTACCGCATCGCCGATGCCGCGGAGATCGACGAACTCGGCTTCGACGAAGCGCTCTCCGACGGCATCTGCCTCGTCGAATGGCCGGAAAAGGGTTTTGGCGCGCTGCCGGCGGACGGCATCACGCTCACCTTCCTGCATGAGGGGGACGGGCGGCGCGTCACCATCGACGCCCCGGCACCGGCGCTGGCGCGCATTCGCCGCTCGCTGGCGATCCGCGCCTTTCTCGACGAAGCCGGCTACCGAAATGCGGTGCGCCGCCACCTGACGGGCGACGCCTCGGTGCGTGCCTATGAGCATGTCGATGCCGGCGGCGCGCGTTTGGTGCTGATGGATTCGCCGCGCCACGCGCCGGGGCCGATCCTTGCCCATGGCAAATATTACCAGCAGATCGCCCATATCGCCGAGGACGTGAAACCCTTCATCGCCGTCGGCCGCTATCTCGTCGCCCGCGGCCTGCGCGCCCCGGCCATCCACGCAATGGATATCGACGAGGGCATCCTCCTGATCGAGGACCTCGGCAGCGCAGGCGTGCTCGACGAAAACGGGGTGCCGATCGCCGAGCGCTACCGCGAAAGCGCCGCCTGCCTTGCGCATCTGCACGGGGAGGCCGCTGAGCGGGACCTTCCCGTCGCCGGCGACATCGTGCACCGCGTGCCGGATTTCGACCGCGACGCCATGCAGATCGAGGTGAGCCTTCTCACCGACTGGTACCTGCCCTACAGGCGCGGCACGCCGGCAAGCGAGGACGAGCGCCGCGGCTATGTCGCCCTGTGGGACGGGCTGATCGACAGCCTTGCCGCCGCCGAGCACAATCTGCTGCTGCGCGACTTCCACTCGCCGAACATCATCTGGCGGCCGGAAGCGACCGGCACCGACCGGGTCGGCATCATCGATTTCCAGGATGCGATGATCGGCCCCTCGGCCTATGACGTCGCCTCGCTGGTGCAGGATGCGCGCGTCGACATGCCGGAGGGCGTGGCGGAAAGCGTGCTCGACCATTACCTGTCGCTGCGGACTGCGGAGCCCGGCTTTAACCGGGACCGTTTCCTGCGCGACTGGCACGTCATGGCTGCGCAGCGCAACTGCAAGCTCGTCGGCCTCTGGGTGCGGCTGATGCAGCGCGACGGCAAGCCGGCCTATATGCGCCACATGCCGCGTACCCTGCGCAATCTGGAACGGGCGCTCGCCCATCCCGACCTCGCCCCCTTGCGCGAGTGGTGCGAAAAGGCTGGAATCCTCGCGACCGAATCATGATCGCGAGCAGCCGATGAAGATCGAAGACGCCATGGTGCTGGCCGCCGGCCTCGGCACCCGCCTGCGCCCCATCACCGACACGATGCCCAAGCCCCTGGTGCCGGTCGCCGGCAAGGCGATGATCGACTACGGGCTCGATGCGCTGGCGGAGGCCGGCGTCAAGCGCGCGGTCGTCAACGTGCACCATTTCGCCGACCAGATGATCGCGCATCTTGCCGGCCGCGCGGTGCCGCAGATCATCCTCTCCGACGAGACGGAGCGCCTGATGAATTCCGGCGGCGGGCTGGCCAAGGGCCTGAAACTGCTTGGCCGCGATCCCGTCTTCGTGATGAATGCCGACCTCTTCTGGATCGGCGAGAAGCCCGGCGAGCCGAGCAATCTCGAACGGTTGGCGGAGGCCTTCGACCCCCAGCGCATGGACATGCTGCTGCTCTGCGTGAAGCTGGAGGACACGACCGGCCACAACGGCAAGAAGGATTTCTCGATGGACGCCGACGGGCGGCTGGCGCGCTACCGGGAGGGCGACGGAACACCCTTCGTCTATGCCGGCGCCATCGCCATGATGCCGGCCCTCTTCGACGACGCGCCCGAGGACGCCTTCAACCTCAACATCTATTTCGACCGGGCGATTGAAAACGGCCGCCTCTACGGCATCGTGATGGACGGCCACTGGATCACCGTCGGCACGCCGGAGGCGATCGGCGCGGCGGAAGCCGTCATCGGCGCGGCGCGCGAGGCGGCGGCGTGACGCGCGCGCGCGGGCGCATCTATTCCATCCCGGCGAGCCTGCCTTTCTTGAGGACGACCGCCCAGAGCCTTGTCGACGGCCGGCTCGTGCCCGGCTTCACCTATGATCCCGCCGACCCGCTGGCGCTGGCCGATGTCACGATCTATGTGCCGACCCGTCGCTCGGCCCGCGTGCTGCGCTCGGAATTCGTCGATCTCTTCGGCGGGCGCTCGGCCATCCTGCCGGTCATCCGCGCGCTCGGCGAGACGGACGACGACAGCGGCTTCTTCGACGAGGCGGCGCCGGCGCTGCTCGACATGGCCGAGCCGCTGTCCGGCCCAGCGCGCCTTCTCGAACTCGCCCGCCTCGTGCTCGCCTGGCGCAACCAGCTGCCCGCGGCCGTCACCTCCGTGCATGCGGAAAGCCCGCTCGTCGCGCCCGCGAGCCCCGCCGATGCCGTCTGGCTTGCCCGCAACCTCGCAGAGATCATCGACGCGATGGAGACGGAAGAGCTCGACTGGCTGGCGCTCGACAATCTCGACGTCTCCAACCATGCGCTCTGGTGGCAGCTCACCGCCGAATTTTTAAAGATCGCCAGCGAATTCTGGCCGGCGCGGCTGACGGAGCTCAACCGCTCCTCCCCGTCGCTGCGGCGCAACGCGACGCTGCATGCCGAGACGGAACGCTACCGCGCCACGCCGCCCGCCGGCCCCGTCATCATCGCCGGCTCGACCGGCTCCATTCCCGCGACCGCCGGCCTGATCGCGGCCGTGGCGGACCTGCCGAACGGCGTCGTCATCCTGCCGGGGCTCGATCGCTTCATGTCGGATGCCGAATGGCTGCTCCTCGGCCACCAGGCCGGCGGCGGCGACGCCCCGAAGCCCGATGCCGCCGCCCGCAGCCATCCGCAATACGGCCTCCACCGCCTGCTTGCCCGCATGGGCTGCACGCGCGCGGATGTCGAATTGCTCGGCACGCCGCCCGAAGCGCTTGAATATCGCTCGCAGGTCCTCTCCAGCGCCTTCCTGCCGACGCAGGCGACGGCCGGCTGGGGCGAGGTTCGCGGCGCGCTCGATACTGGCCGCCTGGCCGAGGCCTTCGAGGCCGTGTCGCTCGTCGAGGCGGCCAACGAGCGGGAAGAAGCGGTGGCGATCGCCATCGCGCTGCGCCTGGCGCTGGAGGATGGCGAGGACGCCCAGGCGGCGCTGATCACGCCCGACCGCAAGCTCGGCCGGCGCGTGGCGGCGGAGCTTGCCCGCTTCGGCATCGAGGCGGACGATTCGGCCGGCACGCCCCTGCTCTCCACGCCGCAGGGCACGCTCCTGCGGCTCCTCACCGAGGCGGCGCTGCGGCCGGGCGACCCGGTGCCGCTCGTCGCGCTGCTGAAACACCCGCTCGCCCGCTTCGGCCTGCCCGTGGCGGACCTTGCCGAGGCCGTCACGGCGCTGGAGCTGACGGCGCTGCGCGGCGGCACGGCCGAGATCGACATTTCCACGCTCGAACCGCTGCTCGAGGCCGCCCTTGCCCGGCAGGCGCAGGACCGCCACCCGCCGGAATGGCGCACGGCGCTTTCCGAGGCCGCAATCCCGCTTGCCCGCGACCTCGCCCGCCGTATCGCAGAAGCCGTCGAGCCGCTTGCCGGCGCGCTCGTGCAGGAAAGCCGCACGGGCCGGCGCTTTTCCTCGAAGCTTGCGGTCTCCGACTGGTCGGAACGGACGGGACGCGCGCTCGAGGCGGTGGCGGTGGACGAGCACGGCAACCTTGCCGCCCTCTGGTCCGGCGAGGCGGGCGACAGCCTGGCGAACCTCTTCAAGAGCGTAATCGAGACGGATGGGCAGATCGAGGCCGACGGGCCGCAATGGTGCGACATCATCGAGGCCCTGGCGGCCAGCGAAAGCGTCAAGCCGCGCTCCATGCGCCATCCCCGTGTCTTCATCTTCGGCGCGCTCGAATCGCGCCTGCAGAGCGTCGACACCGTGGTGATCGGCGGGCTCAACGAAGGCACCTGGCCGGGGCAGGCGGCGAACGACGCCTTCCTGTCGCGCGTCATGAAGGTGGAGATCGGCCTGGAGCCGCCGGAGCGGCGCATCGGCCAGCTCGGCCACGACCTGCAGATGGCCGCGGCCGCGCCGAAACTGGTGCTGACGCGGGCGCTGCGCAACGGCACCGCGCCGACCGTCGCCTCGCGCTGGCTGCAGCGGCTCATCGCCGTCGGCGGCCCCACCCTTGCCGCCGACCTCAAGGCGCGCGGAAAAAGCCTCATCGACTGGGCGAACGCGATCGACCGCAGCCCGCCCGTGCCGAATGCCCGGCGCCCGGCGCCGCATCCGCCGGCCGAGCTGCAGCCGAGGAAATACTCCTTCAGCGAGGTCGGGCGCCTTCGGCGCGATCCCTATGCGATCTATGCCCGCCATATCCTGCGCCTCGATCCGATCGCGCCCTTCAATCTCGATCCGGGGCCGGCCGAGCGCGGCTCGCTCTACCATCGCATCGTCGACCGCTTCGTGCGCGAAGAGGCGAGCGGCGAGCCCTTTACCCTCATCGGCCGCATCCTTGCGGAAGAATTCGACGCCGTCGCCCTGCCTCCGCATATCGACGCCGTCTGGCGGCCGCGCTTTGCCGCCGTCGCCCGCGCCTTCGTCCACTGGCACCTGGAGCGGGCGGGCGGCGTGCGCGAGAGCCTGACGGAGGTGCCGGCCTCGCTCGACCTTTCGGTCGGCGGCATCCGCCTGACCGGCATCGCCGACCGCATCGACATCCTGCCGGACGGCAGCGCCGACCTTCTCGACTACAAGACCGGCAGCACGCCATCGCTGAAGGTGGCGCGGGCGCTGCTCGATCCGCAGCTCGCGCTGGAGGCGGCGGCGATCCGGCGCGGCGCCTTCCGCGGGCCGGGGCTTCGCGAGCCGGCGAACCTTCTCTATGTGCGCCTCAAACCCGGCGAACGGTTCAAGGCCGAACAGGTGAACAACGAGCATGCCAAATCGGCGAATGTCACGCCGAAATCCGCCGTCGAGCTTGCCGAGGAAGCCCTGACGGAGCTGGAAAAGCTGCTGACGGGCCTCATCGAGGGGCGCTACGGCTTTGCCTCCCGGCTCATTCCCGAGCAGGAACGGGACTATGGCGGGGAATACGACCATCTGGCGCGCGTCGCCGAATGGTCCTCGGCGGAAAGCAACGGGGAGGGCGAGGATGCTTGAGGACGATCGGCCCGCCTCCGCCGAGCCCGCCGCCTGGCTGAGCTGGACCACGCAGAAACAGGCGGCGGCCTCAGATCCCGCGCGCTCGGCCTGGGTTTCGGCCAATGCGGGCTCGGGCAAGACCCATGTGCTGACGCAGCGCGTGATCCGCCTGCTTCTCGCCGGCTGCCGGCCCTCCGCCATCCTTTGCCTCACCTATACCAAGGCCGCGGCTTCCGAGATGTCGAACCGCGTCTTCGAGCGGCTGGCCGAATGGGCGACGCTCTCCGACGAAGCACTGACCGAGCGCGTGGCGGCGATCGAGGGCCGGGAACCGGATCTGTTCAAGCTCGCCGAGGCGCGCCGGCTCTTCGCGCGCGCGCTCGAAACACCGGGCGGGCTGAAGATCCAGACGATCCACGCCTTCTGCGAGGCGCTGCTGCACCAGTTTCCGCTGGAAGCCAATGTCGCCGGCCACTTCTCCGTGCTCGACGACCGGGCCGCCGCCGTGCTGCTCGCCGATGCGCGCCGCACGCTCCTGACGGCGACGACGAACGAGGACGACAGCACGCTCGCCGCCGCCTTCGCCACCGTGCTCGACATCGCCGACGACACCGGGCTGGAGCGGCTGATCGCCGATATCGTGGCGAGCCGCGGACCGATCCGCGACTTCCTGGACGGCGCCGCGAAGGCGGGCGGCGTGGATGCCGTCCTGCGCCGGGAAACCGGGCTCGACCCGCACGAGACGGCCGACGACATCCTCGCCGCCTTCTGGCCGCTCGACGGTTTGCAGGGCGCGGTGCTCGATTCCTATCTCGCGGCGGCGGAGAGCCTCGGCAGCGACACGGTCAAGGCCACCGCCGCGGGCCTGCGCGGCGTGGCCCGGCTGGCCGATGCCGAGGACCGGCGCGCCGCGCTGCACGATCTCTTCTTCACCGGTGCCGGCGCGCCGCGCAGCCTCGACCGGTCGTTCCTGTCGAAGAAGGTTCGCGACAGTGCGCCCCACCTCGAAGCCGCGCTTCTGGCCGCCCAGGCGCATGTGATCGCCGGCGACGACCGGCTGCGGCGGTTCCGCATGTACGAGGCGACGCACGCGGCGCTTATCATCGCCGAACGGCTGATCGGCGACTACGAGGACCTGAAGCGCGCACGCAGCCTGCTCGACTTCGACGACCTGATCGACCGCACCGCGCGGCTGCTCACGCGCGAGCGGGTGAGCGCCTGGGTGCATTACAAGCTCGACCAGGGCATCGACCACATCCTCGTCGACGAGGCGCAGGACACCAGCCCGCGACAATGGCAGATCGTCAAATCGCTGACGGACGATTTCTTCGCCGGCGAAACGGCGCGGGACCGGGAGCGCACGATCTTCGCCGTCGGCGACGAGAAGCAGTCGATCTATTCCTTCCAGGGCGCCCGGCCGGAGCGTTTCGCCGAGGAGGGCCGCGCGGTTCTTCGCCGCACGCAGGCGGCGAAAGCCGCCTTCAGCCCCATCCGGCTGCTGCTTTCCTTCCGCTCGACGCGCGAGGTGCTCTCGGCCGTCGACCAGGTCTTTCTCGACCCCGCCAATGCGCGCGGCCTGACGCCGGACGGCAGCGAGATCGTGCACGCCTCCAACCGCGGGCGCGAGCCGGGCGCGGTCGATATCTGGGAGGTGATCGCCGCCCCGCCGGGGCTCGACGAGGAGGACTGGACGGCGCCCTTCGACGCGGTGGCCGAGGAGGCGCCGATCAACGTGCTGGCCCGGCGCATCGCCGATACGCTCGCAGCCTGGATCGGCCGGGAGACGGTGACGGAAAAGGGCAAGACACGGCCGATGGCGGCCGGCGACGTCATCGTTCTGGTGCGCAAGCGCGATGCCTTCGTCAATGCGCTGACGCGCACGCTGAAGCAACGGCACAACTTGCCCGTCGCCGGCGCCGACCGGCTGGTGCTGACGAAGCACATCGCCATGCAGGACCTGATGGCGCTCGGCCGCTTCGCCGTGCTGCCGGAGGATGACCTTTCGCTGGCCGCGCTGCTAAAGAGCCCGCTGTTCAACCTCGATGAGGAGGCACTGTTCGCGCTGGCGACGCGGCGCGGCGAAAAACAGGGGCTCTGGCCGCGGCTTGTCGCGGCGGCGGAAGAGGACGCGGCGCTGGCCGGCATCGTGCGGCGGCTGAGGGAGATGCTGCGCGATGCGCGGGGCCAGGCCGTGCACGATTTCTATGCGCGCATCCTGGGTGCCGGCGGCGGGCGGCGGGCCTTCCTCGCCCGGCTCGGGACGGAAGCCGGCGAGATCATCGACGAGTTCTTGACATTCGCGCTGGAGCAGGAGGAGAACGGCCTGCCGGGCCTGCAGGCCTTCGTCTCCACGCTGGAGCTCGAAGCCCCGACCGTCAAGCGCGAGCAGGACAAGGCGCGCGGCGAGATCCGCATCATGACGGTGCATGCCGCCAAGGGCCTGGAGGCGCCGGTCGTCTTTCTCGTCGACGGCGGGGCGAAACCCTTCAGCCCCAGCCACATGCCGCATCTGCGCTTCCTAACAGCGCCCGGCCTTGCCGGCGGCCTCCCGGCCTGGCTGCCGCTCAAGGACCTCGGCAACGCGCTGACGGCGGCCGATGCGGAGCGCATCAAGGCCGGCGCGGAAGAGGAATACCGCCGCCTGCTCTACGTGGCGATGACGCGTGCGGCAGACCGCCTCGTCGTCTGCGGCTATCGCGGCCGGCTGGAGAACAAGGACACCTGGCATCAGATGATCACGGCGGCGCTTTCTGCCGATGGCGCGCGATGCGTGGAAAGGACCTTCTCGACGGCGGGCGAGAGCTGGCCGGGATTTGCCTGGCTCGAGGCCGGGGCGGCGACCTTGGAGGCGGTCACCACGGCCCCTGCCGAGGAGAAGGCGACCGTCACGCTTCCCGAGGCGCTGGGCCGGCCGCTGCCGCCGCAGAAATCGCTGCCCCGGCCGCTCAGCCCCTCGGGCGCAGCGGCGGTGATCGAGACGGATGCGGCGGACCTCCTGGTGCCCTCGGCGCTCTTCGGCCGGAAGGGCGGCGTTCCCGGCGCCGGCCTTGCCATGGAGCGGGGACGCATCCTGCACCGTTTCCTCCAGGTCCTGCCCGCCTTTAATGCCGCGGAACGGCCGGCGGCGGCGCGGCGTTATCTCGAACGGGCAGCTGCCCACTGGCCGGAAAGCGCACGGGCCTCGCTGGTCGAGGCGGCGCTCGCGGTGATCGGCGACGGGGACCTCGCCGCGATCTTTTCGCCCGCGGCCCGGGCGGAAGTGTCGATCATGGGCACGCTGACGCTCGGCAGCCGGGACTATGCGGTCTCCGGCCGTATCGACCGCATGGCGATCACCGATGCGGCTGTCGAGATCGTCGATTTCAAGACGAACCGCGTGCCGCCGGCCATGCTAGCCGACATTCCCTTCGAGCACCGGGCACAGCTTGCGATCTACCGCGCGATCCTCGCGCCGCTCTATCCGCAACGGGAAATCCGCTGCGGGCTGATCTACACGGAAGCGGCAAAAACCTATTGGCTGGACGCCGGCCTGATGGAGGCGAGCCTTGCCGAACTCGCCTCGAAGTGAGATACCGGACGGGACGGCCGATCGCCCCGCGGGGCGCCGACGGAGCGGTGCCGGGCCTTGAAAGCGGCCCGCACCTGCATCACATTGGGTACAACGATCACCATCCAAGGAGAGCCTCATGGCTACCGTAAAAGTCGACCAGTCCAACTTCCAGGCTGAAGTTCTCAATTCCGCAGAGCCGGTCATTGTCGATTTCTGGGCTGAATGGTGCGGCCCGTGCAAGATGATCGCCCCCGCGCTCGAGGAAATCTCGACGGAACTCGCCGGCAAGGTGAAGGTCGCCAAGCTGAACATCGACGAGAATCCGGAACTGGCCGCCCAGTACGGCGTGCGCTCCATTCCGACGCTCGCCATGTTCAAGGGCGGCGAAGTTGCCGACATCAAGGTCGGCGCCGCGCCGAAGACGGCCCTTTCGAGCTGGATCTCCAGCGCCGCCTGACCGGCCGCGCGATTTGACCCGATCAAGCCCGGCTTCGGCCGGGCTTTTTTATGCTCAGGTTGGGGGCGTGCCGTTGTCGGCGAGAACGTCGCCGACGAGATAGAGCGAACCGCCGATCAGGATGCGCGGCGGCACCTCGTCCTCCTCGGTGATGCGGGCGATTTCGGCGAGCGCATCGGCAACGGTCGACAGCGGCTGGGCCTCCAGGCCGGCGCGTGCCGCGTCATCGGCAAGCGCCACGGGATCGAGACCGGCATCGGAGCCGCGGATCGGCACGGTGAAGACCCGTTCGGCGAGGCCGCCGAAGGGCTCGAAATAGCCGACCGGATCCTTGGTGTTGATCATGCCGGTGACGAGGAAGAGCGGACGCGGCTCGCGCTCCTCGAAATTCGCCATGGTCTCGGCGATGACCTGGCCGGCACCGGGATTGTGCCCGCCATCGACCCAGATCTCGCTGCCGCGCGGGGCAAGCCGCAGGAGCGCGCCGTCCGTCAGCCGTTGCAGGCGGCCCGGCCATTCGACGCGGGCAAGGCCCTGCTCCAGCGCCCGTTCGGAAACGGCAAAGCCGGCGGCCTTGACGGCGCGGATCGCCGCGGCGGCATTGGCATATTGATGGCGGCCGGGCAGGCGCGGCAGCGGCAGGTCGGCAAGGCCGAATTCGTCCTGGTAGACGAGCCGGCCGAATTCCTCATGGGCCATGAAATCCTGGCCGTAGACGGCATGCGGGCAGCCGAGCCGCTCGGCGGTCTCGACCAGCACGTCGCGGGCAGCCTCTTCCGACTGGTAGCCGATGACGACCGGCGCGCCGCGCTTCATGATGCCGGCCTTTTCCGCCGCGATCAGCTCGACGCGGTCGCCGAGATAGGCCTGATGGTCGAGCGAGATCGGCATGATGACGGAAACGGCCGGGCGCGGGATGACGTTCGTCGCGTCGAAACGGCCGCCGAGGCCGACCTCGATGATCGCCACGTCGGCCGGATGTTCGGAGAAGAGCAGGAAGGTGACGGCGGTCAGGATTTCGAAGACGGTGATCTTCTCGCCGCCATTGGCCTCCGCCACGCGGCGCACCGCATCGGCCAGCACGGCATCATCAACTAATGCACCGCGCTCGCCCTTGACGGCGAGACGATAGCGCTCGTGCCAGTTGACGAGATGGGGGGAGGTGTGGACGTGGACGCCGAGGCCCTCGGCCTCCAGGATCGCGCGGCAGAAAGCCGTGACGGAGCCCTTGCCGTTGGTGCCGGCTACATGGATGACCGGCGGCAGTTTCAGGTGCGGATCGCCGAGCGCGGCAAGCAGCCGCGTGATGCGGTCCAGCGAAAGATCGAACCCCTTGGGATGGAGACCGAGAAGCTTCTCGATCTCCGCTGCCGCTTCGCTGGCCGTTACCATGGTCATGCCGCCCTCCGCCGGTCCGGCCTACTGGGCCGCGATGGCGACCGCGTCATTGGTGACGGACGCGGTTGCCGGCTTCTTCGTGAGGATCTTCAGAAGGCGGGCGAGCGTATCGGGAATGTCATGGCGCTTGACGACGAGGTCGACCATGCCGTGCTCCAGGAGGTATTCCGAGGTCTGGAAGCCTTCGGGCAGCTTTTCGCGGATCGTCTGCTCGATGACGCGCTTGCCGGCAAAGCAGATCTCGGCACCCGGCTCGGCAAGGTGGATGTCGCCCAGCATGGCGTAGGAGGCCGTCACGCCGCCGGTCGTCGGGTTGGTGAGCACGACGATATAGGGCTGGCCGGCTTCCTTCAGCATTTCCACGGCGACCGTGGTGCGCGGCAGCTGCATCAGCGAGAGGATGCCTTCCTGCATGCGCGCGCCGCCCGAGGCGGGGAACATGACGAGCGGGCACTTTTCGGCGATCGCCCGTTCGAAGGCCTTGATGATGGCCTCGCCCGCGGCGATGCCGAGCGAACCGCCCATGAAGTTGAACTCGTGCACGACGGCGACGATCTTGACACCGCGCATCCTGCCGACGCCGGCGACGATCGTGTCCTCGAGGTCGGTCTTGGCGCGGCTGTCCTTCAGGCGGTCGGTATATTTCTTCGAATCGCGGAACTTCAGCGGGTCCTGCGCGACCTTCGGCTGCTGCAGGGCCTCATAGACGCCGTCGTCGAAGAGGTCCTTGAGGCGGGCCTTGGCCGGCATCTTCATATGGTAGCCGGAGGCGGGAATGACCCACTTGTTCTCCTCGAGATCGCGGTGGAACACCATCTCGCCGGTTTCCGGGCACTTGATCCAGAGATTTTCGGGAACATCCCGGTTGGGGCGGCCGAGCATCGAGTTGATCTTCGGCCGAACGTAATTCGTGATCCAGTTCACGGTCTAGACTCCCGTTATAATGGTAGCTCCCATGTGGGAACTTTACTCCGCCGCCGCAAGGCGCGCGCCGCGCACGCCCGAGGCGAGGCTCATCACCAGCGTCTCGACGCCGGCGACGGTGGCGGCGCTCGCCGTGCCGTCCGCGGTGAGGCTGGAGGCGATCTGGTTGACGATCGCCGTGCCGACGACGACGCCATCCGCCGAGGCGCCGATGGCGCGGGCATGCTCCGCCGTCTTGACGCCGAAGCCGACGCAGACCGGCAGCTTGGTATGCGCCTTGATGCGGCCGACCGCACCGCCGATCAGCGAAGGATCCGGCAGGGCCGAGCCGGTGATGCCGTTCATCGAGACGTAGTAGACGAAGCCGGACGTGTTCCTCAGGACGGCCGGCAGGCGCTTCTCGTCCGTCGTCGGCGTCGCGAGGCGAATGAAGTTGATGCCCTTGGCGAGCGCCGGCAGGCAGAGCTCGTCGTCCATTTCCGGCGGCAGGTCGACGACGATGAGGCCGTCGATACCGGCCTCCAGCGCCTCGTCGAGGAAGCGCTCGACGCCGTAGATGTAGATCGGGTTGTAATAGCCCATCAGCACGATCGGCGTCGCATCGTCGCCCTTGCGGAAATCGCGGGCCATCTGCAGCGTCTTGGCCAGCGTCTGGCCGCCCTTCAGCGCGCGCTGGCCGGCCAGCTGGATGGCCGGGCCGTCGGCCATCGGGTCGGAGAAGGGCATGCCGAGCTCGATGACGTCGGAGCCGGCCTTCGGCAGCGCCTTCATGATCTCCAGCGAACTGGCATAATCCGGATCGCCGCCCATGAAATAGGTGACGAGGGCCGGGCGGCCTTCGGCGGCGAGATCCGCGAAGCGTTTGTCCATGCGTGCGGTCATCTTAGAGCTCCATGCCGAGGATTTTGCCGACGGTGAAGATATCCTTGTCGCCGCGGCCGGAGAGGTTCATCAGGATGATCTGGTCCTTGCCCATCTTGGGCGCCCGCTTGATCACCTCGGCGACGGCATGGCTCGGCTCCAGCGCCGGGATGATGCCTTCAAGCCGGGTAAGGAGCTGGAAGGCTTCCAGCGCCTCATCGTCCATGATCGGCACATATTCGGCGCGGCCGGTCTGGTGCAGCCAGGCATGCTCCGGGCCGATGCCGGGATAGTCGAGGCCGGCGGAGATCGAATGGCCTTCCTTGATCTGGCCGTCGGCATCCTGCAGCAGATAGGTGCGGTTGCCGTGCAGCACGCCCGGCGAGCCGGCAGTGAGCGAGGCACAGTGCTCGTCGCCGTCGAGCCCCTTGCCGCCCGCTTCGACGCCGACGATCCGGACGTTCGCGTCGTCGAGGAAGGGGTGGAAGATGCCGATGGCATTGGAGCCGCCGCCGACGGCCGCAACCACCATGTCCGGCAGGCGGCCTTCGGCTTCCAGCAGCTGCTCGCGGGCTTCCGTGCCGATCACGGCCTGGAAGTCGCGCACCAGCTCCGGATAGGGATGCGGGCCGGCGGCGGTGCCGATCAGGTAATAGGTGTCCTCGACATTGGTGACCCAGTCGCGCAGCGCCTCGTTCATGGCGTCCTTCAGCGTGCCGTGGCCGGCGGTGACCGGGCGAACCTCGGCACCGAGCAGCTTCATGCGGAAGACATTGGGCGCCTGGCGCTCGACATCCGTCGCGCCCATGTAGACGACGCAGGGGAAGCCGAAGCGCGCGGCGACGGTGGCCGAGGCCACGCCATGCTGGCCGGCGCCGGTTTCCGCGATGATGCGCGTCTTGCCCATGCGCTTGGCGAGAAGGATCTGGCCGATGCAGTTGTTGATCTTGTGCGAGCCGGTGTGGTTCAGCTCCTCGCGCTTGAAGTAGATCTTCGCGCCGCCGAGATGCTGCGTCAGGCGCTCGGCATAATAGAGCGGGCTCGGTCGGCCGATATAATGCGCGCCGAGTTGCTTCAGCTCCGCCTGGAAGGCCGGATCGGTCTTGGCCTTGTTCCACTCATCCTGAAGATCGAGGATCAGCGGCATCAGGGTTTCGGCGACGAAACGACCGCCGAAAATGCCGAAACGGCCGTCCTCGTCCGGACCCTCGCGGTACGAATTCAGGTTGGGTGACTGGTTCACTTGCCTCTCCCTGCGGCGGTCTGGCGTTCCGCTTCCCGTGCCGCTTCAAAAAATGCGTCCATCAGGCCGAGGTCCTTGACGCCCGGGGCGCTCTCGACCCCGGAACTGGCGTCGATGCCCGGCGCGCCGGTCAGCCTTACGGCCTCGGCGAGGTTATCCTTGTTCAACCCACCGGAAAGCATGTAATCGACGCTTCCGTCAAGCAAATGCATGAGCGTCCAGTCGAAGGAGACGCCGTTGCCGCCCGGAAGCTCGGAGCCCGCCGGGGGCTTGGCATCGAAGAGGAACCGGTCGGCGATGCCGATATAGGGATCGATCTTCTTCAGATCGCCCGCCTCGCGCACCGAAAAGGCCTTCATGACGGGCAGGCCGTAGACGGCCTTGACGTTCAGCACGCGCTCCGGGCTTTCGCTGCCGTGCAGTTGAAGGATGTCCGGCGAGAGCTGGTCGACGATCTCGTCGAGGTCGTCATTGTCGGCATTCACCGTGACGGCGACGATCTTCACCCGGCCGCGCACCCGATCCGCGAGGCGCCCGGCGTCGGACGGCTCGATGTTGCGCGGGCTCTTGGGAAAGAAGATGAAGCCGATATGGGTGGCGCCGAGCGCCACGGCCCTGTCGACGGCCTCTTCGGTCTTCAGCCCGCAGATTTTGATGTCGAGTGGCGTTTCACGTTTCATGGGCGCAGGCAGTCGCACGAATCACCGGAAGAGTCGAGCCGAAAGACGGCATCCAGGCCTCGGGAAGCGCCACCCTTGCGCCCGCTTCGAACGAGCCCATATGGAGGGGAACTGTAGTCTGGAGGTTCCCCATGCGGCTCATCATCGCCATCCTTCTGCCCTTTCTCGTGTTCTTCACCATCGGGCGGCCGATTGCCGGCATCATCTGCCTCATCCTGCAGATCACGCTGATCGGCTGGCTGCCGGCGGCCATCTGGGCGGTCTATGCGCTGGGGCAGTACAATACGGACAAGAAAATCCGCGAGGCGCTGGCCGATCGCGGCCGCTGACCGGCCCTTCCGGCGAAAACCGCTTCAGCCGAAATCGACCGCATGCAGCAGGCTGCCGTTGCGCTTCAGCCAGCGCTTGGCATCGGCAGTCGTCGGGCAAAGCTGCTCGCACAGCGCCCAGAAGGCCGGGCTGTGGTTCATTTCCTTAAGATGCGCCACCTCGTGGGCGGCGAGATAATCGATCACGCCGGGCGGCGCCATGGCGATGCGCCAGGAGAAGCTGAGCGCACCATCCGCCGAGCAGGACCCCCAGCGGCTGCGGGTATCACGCAGCGTCAGCGACTTCACGCGCTTGCCGATGCGGCCGGCATGCACGGCCACGAGGCGTTCCAGCTCCAGCCGGGCCTCCTTCTTCAGGAAATCGCAGATGCGGCGGGGAATGCTCTCCTCCATGCCGCCGACACGCAGCACCGCCTCGTCGTCGATGACCAGGGCCTCCGTCAGGCCGCGCAGCCGGCCGGTCGCCTCGATGCGATGGGAAACGCCGCGGATCATCACATAGCCGCCGTCCATGAGCTCGTTCGTCGTGCGGAACCTGGCGAGCTTCGTCATCAGCCAGCCCTGGTGGCGATCGAGGAAATCGCGGATCTCGCGCTCGGCAATGCCGCCCGGCACCGTCATGCGCAGCGCCCGCCCGCCCGGCTCGATGCGCAGGGTGAGCCGCGTCGCGCGAAAATCCCGCCTTATGGTGAGCGGCAGGCGCTTGCCGTTGACGTCCATTTCCCGCCGCTCCGGCGGAGGCGGCGTCTTCAGGGCCTTTCTGGGCTTGCGAAGCGAGGGGAACATGCTGCCTTTCATAGCCGATTCGGCCAAAACTGAAACGCCCCGACGAAAAACCGGCGCTCGAGGCGCCGGTCTTTTCCAGGGTCGCGATCCCTTACTCCTCCGTCATCCTCGGGCTCGACCCGAGGATCCACCAGCCGGCGGCATGGATGGTCGGGTCAGGCCCGACCATGACGGAAGGTGTGGGGACGGAATGCCCTATCTCCACGCGGTATCGTCCGCTCAGGTCGCCGGGAAACCCGGCACGTCGCCCTGGCCCTTGGCGCGGCGTTCGCGCATGAAGCGGTCGAATTCCTCCTGGTCCTTGGCGCGGCGAAGCTCGCGGACGTAGGAGTCGAATTCCTCGCGCATCTCGTCGAGCTTGCGGCGTTCCTCGTCGAGGCGGGAGAGTTCGGCATCACGCCAGTCGTCGAAGGCGACGTTGCCGGTGGCGCCGCGGAAGGCGGAACCGGCGCGGCGGCCGAACTTGCCGCGGCAGGAGGCAAACATGCCGTCGACGGTGTCGTTGGCGTCTTTCTTGAAGGATTTCAGACGGTCGCCGAAGATGATGTAGGCGAGCATGGCAAGGCCGAGCGGCCAGAACACCACGAAGCCGAGCACCATCAGGGCGATGGTCGCAGGCGTCCAGTCCGGACGAATAAGCGCTGACTGGTTCATGTGCAATCTTCCTCACGATCGGCGGAAACCACCCTGGTTTCCGGTGGATCCGATGTGGGCAGAGCGCGGATCGCGTTCAAGACAATGCACCGACAATTCGGGCAAGTGCCTGAAAGCGGACCAAAAAATCAGGCGCCCGCGCCAGCCTTGCCGCCCTTGATGACGCGCGGCGTCACGGGCTTTGCCTTTTCGCCGCGGCCATGCTCGCCGATGAAGGACAGGATGCGCGGGGCGATCTCCCGGCGGAAGCGCGAGCCGTTGAAGACGCCGTAATGGCCGACATCCGGCTGCATGTAGTGCATGCGCATGTGGTCGGGGATGTTGGTGCAGATCGTCTGCGCCGCCTTCGTCTGGCCGACGCCGGAGATGTCGTCGTTCTCGCCCTCGACGGTGAGCAGCGCCACCTTGCGGATCGCCGTCGTGTCGACCGGGCGCGAGCGGTGCATCATCTCGCCCTTCGGCAGCGCATGCTTCATGAACACGGTCTCGACCGTCTGGAGGTAGAACTCGGCGGTGAGATCCATGACGGCAAGATATTCGTCATAGAAGTCGCGGTGCTTTTCGGCCGCATCGCCGTCGTTCTTCACGAGATGGGCGAAGAATTCCTTGTGGGCGATGACATGGCGGTCGAGATTCATCGACATGAAGCCCGACAGCTGCAGGAAGCCCGGATAGACCATGCGCATGAAACCGGGCTGCGGCCACGGCACGGGCATGATGACATTGTCGCGGAACCATTCGATCGGCTTTTCTTCCGCCAGCTTGTTGACGGCGGTCGGGTTGATGCGCGTGTCGATCGGCCCGCCCATCAGCGTCATGGTGGAGGGCGACAGCGGATCGTTGTCGGCTTCCATGACCGCGACGGCGGCCAGCACCGGCACCGCCGGCTGGCAGACGGCGATGACATGGGTATCCGGCCCCAGCGCGTGCAGCATCTGGATGACGTAGTCGATATAATCGTCGAGATCGAAACCGCCGTCCGACAGCGGCACCATGCGCGCGTCCACCCAGTCGGTGATGTGGACCTCCGCATGCGGCAGCAGCGCCTCGACCGTGCCGCGCAGCAGCGTCGCATAGTGACCGGACATCGGCGCGACGATCAGGATCTTCGGGTCCTTGCGGTGGCCGGCCGGCAGACAGCGCTCGAAATGCACGAGATTGCAGAAGGGGCGCTGCCAGACGACCTTTTCATGCACGGAAACGCTCTGGCCGTCGATAAGGGTGGTCGGAAGGTCGAAATCGGGCTTGCCGTAGCGCCGGGTGCTGCGCTCCAGCACTTCGAAACCGGCGGCCATGGTGCGGCCGAAATAGGTGTGGGTGAGCGGATTGAGCGGGTTGCGGAAGGCGAGACGCATCTGGTCCGCCATGGCGCGCCAGGGTGCCATCACCGCATGGTTGAGTTCGTAGAGCTGATAATACATCGGACGCGATACCCCATTCTGGGTGCGGGGCTCAGAGCCCTCTGCACCGTGTCACCCCGGTTTCCGCAGATGCGAAAAGACTAGCATGTTTTCGCTGCGTGGCAACACGCCGCATGGACATCCTAAACCTGTGAACCTTTCGCGGGCATGAACGGATTTCAGGCTTTTCATCGCGGTTTCACCTTTCAGGCGATATGCGCACGACGGCCTTGATGAGGCCCGATTTTTCGGTCGCCCAGCGGGCAAGGTCGACCGGAACGCGCTCGAGCGTGGTGCGATGGGTCACCAGCGCCTCGACCGGCACGCGGCCCGCGCGGATGTTCGCCATCACATGCTCGAAATCGGCGCGCGTGGCATTGCGGCTGCCGATCAGCATCATCTCGCGCTTGTGGAACTCGGGATCGGAAAAGCGGATGTCCTCCTTCACCACGGAAACGAGCACGAGCGCGCCGCCATGGGCGACATGGTGGAAGGCCGCCTCCATGGATGGCGCATAACCCGTCGCGTCGAAGACGGCGTCGAAGCCTTCGCCGCCGGTGGCCGCCAGCACCGCCTCGGCCGCACCGGGGCCGGCAAGGATGCCCTTTGCCAGGCCGAAGCGCTCCGCCGCCATGGCGAGCCGCTCGGCGGAGGTGTCCATCAGGGTGACGTCGTGGCCGGCGATGCGCGAGAAGAGCGCCGTGCCGAGGCCGATCGGGCCGGCGCCGATGACGAGGGCGCGCGAACCGGCCGGGGCCAGCGACCGGCGCACCGCATGGGCGCCGATCGCCAGGAACTCCACCGTCGCCGCCGCCTCCAGCGACAGGCCGTCGGCCGGATAGAGATTGTCCGCCGGCAGCAGCATCTCCTCGCAGAAGGCGCCGTCCGTGTGCACGCCGAGCACGCGGATCGCCGTGCAGCAGTTCGGCTTGCCCTGCCGGCAGGCGACGCAGGTGCCGCAGGAGAGATAGGGGTTCACGACCACAGGCGCGCCGGCGGCGAGCGGGCTCGTGCCGGGATCGAGGACGGTCGCCGAGACCTCGTGGCCCATCACCCGGGGATATTCGAGGAACGGATGCTTGCCCTCGAAGATATGATAATCGGTGCCGCAGATGCCGACATGGCTGACGGCGACGCGCACCCAGCCCTCCGGCAGGCCGGCCGGGTTCTCGCGCTCGGCCGCCTCCAGGCGGCCGGGTTCCACACAGACGACAGCTTTCATCTCAACGGCTTCCGCGGCGGCGCAGCTGGTCGAAATAGACGATGACGATGATGAGGAGGCCCGTGATGATGCGCTGCCAGAAGGAGTTGATGTTGAGGAGGTTCGCGCCGTTGTTGATGGTCGCGAGGATGAAGGCGCCGAGCAGCGGTCCGTGCACCGAGCCGACCGCGCCGAAGAGGCTGGTGCCGCCGATGACGGAGGAGGCGATGGCCTGCAGCTCCCAGCCCTCCGCCTGGGTGGCATTGCCGATGCCGATGCGCGAGGCGAGCAACAGGCCGACGAAGGCGGCGCAGGTGGCCGACAGGATATAGGCGAGATAGATGGTGCGGTCGACATTGACGCCGGAAAGCCGCGCCGCCTCCTTGTTCGAGCCGACCGCGAAAAGATAGCGCCCCCAGCGCGAGAGATGCAGGAAGACGAAGGCGGGGATGGCCACCAGGATGACCATCCAGAACAGGCTGGGCACGCCGAGGAAATCGGCGCGGGAGAAGTTCGTGAAGCCTTCGTGGCTGATCGAGATCGTCGCGCCGTTGGTGATGAGCAGGCCGATGCCGCGCAGCGAGGTCAGCGTCGCCAGGGTGATGATGAAGGGCGGCAGGCCCATGCGCACGATGCCGAAGCCGTGGAAGGCGCCAATGGCGACGCCGATCAGCAGCGTCAGGATGATCGACAGCCAGAGCGGCACGCCCGCCTGCAGCAGCCAGGCGACGATGACGCTGGTGAAGCCGACGATGGCCCCGACGGAGAGGTCGATGCCGGCCGTGATGATGACGAAGGTCTGGCCGACCGCCAGGATCGCCGTCATCGCCCCCTGGCGCAGGAGGTTGCTGATGTTGTTCGGCGTCCAGAAGGCATTGGTGGAGACGCCCAGCAGCAGCCAGAGGAACAGCAGCAGCCCGAGAAGGGTCAGGCCGAGCAGGATGTTCGTGCCCTTCTTGGGTGCCGGTGCGCTTTCCGTCGTCGTGTCCACGCTCATGTTCTTCTCCCTTTTTTCGCGCGGCGGTTCAGATGCCGATGGCCTGGGTCAGGACGTCCTCATGGGTGGCCGCCCGGTGGTCGTGGCTGGCGACGAGCCGGCCGCCCCTGAAGACGTGCAGCCGGTCGGCCAGTTCATAGACTTCCGGCAGATAGGACGAGATGAGGATGATGCCGGCGCCCTGCTTCAGGAGTTCGCCGAACAGGCGGTAGATCTCCGCCTTGGTGCCGACGTCGACCCCGACGGTCGGCTCGTCGAAGATGAACAGCCGCGCGCCATGGCTCAGCCACTTGCCGATGACGATCTTCTGCTGGTTACCGCCGGACATGGCGGAGGCGAGCACGCGGCGCGACGGCGTCTTGATGCGCAGGTCGCGGATCTGCCGGTCGGCGTTGGCGGCCTCGTCGCCGCGGCGGATCGTCAGGCCCGAGCTCAGCCTCCTGAAGACCGGCAGGTTGATGTTGAGGCCGATCGGCAGGTTGAGGCAGAGCCCCTGGTCGCGGCGGCTTTCCGGGGCGAGCGCGATGCCGAGCTCCATCGCCTGGCGCTCGTTGCGGATATCGACCTTCGCCCCGTCCCAGAAGATCTCGCCGGCCGAGACCGGCTGGCGGCCATAGAGGCCGAGGGCGAACTCGCTGCGGCCGGCGCCGATGAGGCCGTAGAGGCCGACGATCTCGCCGGCGCGCACCGACAGCGACACATCGCTGAAACCCGGTCCGGACAGGCCGCGCGTCTCGACGATGACCTTGCCGACCGGCACCTTCTCCTTGTGGTAGATCTGCTCGATCGAACGGTTGATCATCAGCGCGATCAGCTCGTTCTCGTTGGTCTCGCTTATCAGGCGCGTGCCGACATGGGCGCCGTCGCGCAGCACCGAGACGCGGTCGGCCAGCTCGAAGACCTCCTCCATGCGATGGCTGATATAGACGATCGTCACGCCCTGGTCGCGGAGCCGGCGAATGAGCCGGAAGAGCTGGGCGGATTCCTGGCGCGTCAGATACGCGGTCGGCTCGTCGAAGATGAGGAAGCGGATGCCGCGCATGGCGGCCTTGGCGGTGGCGACCAGCTGCTGCTGGCCGATGGTGAGGCTGCCGAGAAGGGCGGCGGCCGGCAGCTGGAAGCCGAGATCGTCGAGCACCGCCTGGGCCGCGCGCTGCATCGCCGCCTTGCGCATCAGGCCGTAGCGGTTCATCTCGTCGCCGAGGAACATGTTGGCGGCCACGGAAAGATGCGGGCAGAGCACGACCTCCTGGTGCACGGCATTGATGCCGCGGGAAATCGCCTCGTTCGGGGTGGCGAGCTGCACGGGCTTGCCGCACCAGAACACCTCGCCCGCCGTACGGCGGATGACGCCGGTCAGGAGCTTGATGAGGGTGGACTTGCCGGCACCGTTCTCGCCGACGATGGCATGGATCTCGCCGGCGAGGAACGTGACCGTCGCCGGTTTCAGCGCTTCCACGAGGCCGTATTTCTTCTGCAGTCCACGCAGTTCGAGGATGGGCGCGCCGCGCGGCACCGCTTCGGATTCGGCGAGCTTCGCCTCGTCTTCATGCCGATGGCTGAGCTCTTCCAGGCTGCTCATCGCTGTCTCCTCCCGACTGCGTGGAAAGCGTCCCGCCCGGATCATGCGGCCCGGGCGGGCGGATCGTCAAACGCTTCGCGGGAAGCGGTCAGATCTTCGGATTGAGCAGGGCGTCGATCTTCGGATCGGCCATGTTCTCCTGGGTCACCAGGTTCGCGCCCGTGTCGACGAACGCTTCGACCTTCTCGCCCTTGGAGACCGCAAGCGCCGTTTTCACGCCGTCATAGCCCATGCGATAGGGATCCTGCACGACGAGGCCGGCCAGAACGCCTTCCTTGAGGAAGCCGACGGTCTTTTCATCCGAATCGAAGCCGATGACCTTGATCTTGTCGCCGAGCTTGTTTTCCGCGATCGCTTGGCCGACGCCCTGCGCCATGATGAGGTTGGAGGCAAAGACGCCGACGAGGTTCGGATTGGCGGTGATGAGGTCGGTCATCATGTTAAGGCCGGTGGTGGCCTGGCCGTCCGCATACTTGTCCGCCACCACGGTCAGGCCCGGATATTTCGTCTTGACCTGGTCGAGGAAGCCCTCGCGGCGCTGGTCGAGCGAGCCGACGCCCGGCAGGCTGGTGATGATGGCGATCTCGCCCTCTTCCTTGCCCGTGGCGGCCTTGATCGCCGCGGCAAGGCCGTCTGCCGCGATGCGGCCGCCCTGGACGTTGTCCGTCGTCAGGAACGAGGTAAAGGCCTTGGAATCGGCGCCCGAATCGATGCCGATGATCGGCACGGACTTGGCCGCCTCGTCGACCGGCTTGCCGAGTGCCTTGAATTCCGTCGGCGAGATGACGACGGCGGCCGGCCCGCCGGCCACGGCGTTTTCGAGGATGCTGATCTGGCCGTTGATGTCGGATTCCGACTGCGCGCCGAGTTCCGGCACGTTGACGCCGAGATCCTTGCCGGCCGCGCGCGCGCCGGCGAGCACGATCTGCCAATAGAAGGACGTCGTGTCCTTGACGATGATCGGGATGGTGACGTCCTGCGCGAGGGACGCGGCAGGGCTCATGGTGGCGAGGACTGCGGCACCCGCGAGCGCCGTGAAGGCGCGGCGAGACAGAAGCGATCTTACAATGCTCATCAGGTTTCTCCTCTCAAATGCTTCCCGTTCCTGTTGGGATCGCGTCGCGGGAAGCGGGCAACTCGATCTTTTATCGATAAAAAACATTTTGCAGGCAGGCTACACCTCCCTGCCTTTGCTGGCAAGCGAGGGCGTTTTTCCGAAAATGCTGCGCTCGAAACTGCTCCAGTCCATGCCATCCGTCCTCCCAAACGATGGCCGCCGGGGCGACTAGACCTGAAATACCTCGTGCGGATGCACGACACCCTTCTTCAGAATGATATTGCCATAGAGGCGGAACTCCGTCGTGGCGACGATATAGGCCGCCTTCCTCGCCATCTCGTAGAAGGCGAAGCGCTCGACCGCGTGCACCGTGAAATCGCCGGCCAGCCGGTGGACGAGATCCTGGAAGGTCGCGCAGACCTCGGGCACCGCCGCGGGATCGCCGACCACCTCCATGCGCCAGGCGGCCTGCGGCACGAAGGTATCGAGCGGCATATGCGCAAGGATCGCCTCGGTGATCGACACGGCATCGACCCCGTCGGCCCGGATGACCTTCGGACCGAGGAAACTCGACGGGAAATTGGCGTCGGCGATGACGATGTCGTCGCCATGGCCCATGGTCCGGATGGCGTGCAGCAGATCCGGCCCAAGCAGCGGATGAATGCCTTTCAACATGCCCTGGCGATCCTCCCAGATCGAAATCATTGCCGGACGGCGTTTTCCCCGAGGTCCGGCGCGACCACTGTATGCGGCTCGAAAGCCGGGTAAATGTCCTGCGGCAGGTCCATGCGTGCCAATGCCATGTTGCGGCGCAGGCTCTCCGGCTTCGCGGTGCCGATCAGCACCGAGGCGACGGCCGGGTGGCTGAGCGGAAACCGGAGCGCCGGCGCGGCGAGCGGCACGCCCCCTTGCTGCGCGATCGCCATCATCGCGCCGACCCTGGCCGCGACATCGGACGTTGCCGGCATGTAGTCGAAATGCGCGCCCTCCACCGGTCCCGTCGCCAGGATGCCGGAATTGAACACGCCGCCGACCACCAGGGAGGTGCCCTTCTTCCCGCACAGCGGCAGCAGTTCCGCGACAGCCGAGCGGTCGAGCAGCGTGTAGCGGCCCGCGAGCAGGATGCAGTCGAGATCGGCATTCCCGAGCACGTCGAGGCAGACCGGCACCTCGTTGACGCCCAGCCCATAGGCCTTGATGACGCCCGACGCCTTCAGTTCCTCCAGCGCCTTCAGACCGGTCTCGAGCAGCTGGCGCAAATGGAAGGCGTTGCGCTCGGCACCGTGCGTGTAGACGCCGATATCGTGCACATAGAGAATATCGATGCGGTTCAGCCCGAGGCGGGCATGGCTGAGCTCGACGGAGCGCATGATGCCGTCATAGCTGTAGTCATAGCGCACGTCGAAGGGCAGCGGATCGACATAGCCGTAGCTCGGCACCTTGTCGTCGGCGACGGGAACCATGATGCGTCCGACCTTGCTGGACAGCACCCAGCTGCCTTTCGGCTTGTCGCGCAGGAAGTCCCCGGTGCGGCGTTCCGCAAGGCCGAAGCCGTACCAGGGCGCGGTGTCGAAATAGCGCAGGCCCTCGTCCCAGGCAGCCTGAAGCGTTTCCATCGCCGCGTCACGCGGGCAGGCCCGGTAGAGACCGCCAAGCGCCGCTGTGCCGAAGCCGAATTCGGTCACAGCCAGGCCCGTCCTGCCGATGGTGCGCGTCTTCATTGAGCCTCCCCGCCGGCGTCCTCCCGCCGACGTTTTGTCTTTTATCGACAATAGACAGATCGCCGTCAATGGGTAATATGCGGGAAGGAGGAAACGGGGGGATGACGACGCCGGCGCTTCAGGCGGCCCGCGTCCGGCCTTTCGCCCGGTCAGCCCGCAAGGGACGCAACAGACCAAAGAACCGGCGGCACCCATGGCCAAGCAGAACACCGTCTTCAAGGACGCCTTCAATCGCTGCCTGAAGCTCTTGGAGCAGACGGCAAACCTGCCCTCGGAGCCGGAACTCGGCACAACGCTCGGCGTCAGCCGCACGACCGTTCGCGCGATCCTGACCCGGCTGGAGGAGGTCGGCCTTCTCACCTGGGAGAAGCGGCGCAAGGTCGTGCTGCGCAAGCCGCTCGCCGCCGATTATTTTCCGACCGAGGAAACGGATTCGCTCTCCGAGATCATCGAACGCAGCTTCATGCGACGGATTCTTGCCGGCGGCGCCGAGCCGGGCATGCAGATCAACGAACTGGAACTCGCCCGCGAGATCGGCATCGGCACGACGAGCGTGCGCGAATTCCTCATCCGCTTCAGCCGCTTCGGCCTGATCGAGAAACGGCCGAACAGCCATTGGGTGCTGAAGGGCTTCACCCGGGACTTCGCGCTGGAGCTGACGGAAGTGCGCGAGATGTTCGAGCTGCGCTCGGCCACCGCCTTCGCCCGCCTGCCGGAAGATCATCCGGCCTGGCGGGAACTCGACGCGATCGAGGCGGTACACCACGCGATCCTCGCCGATATCGAAAACCGCTACCGGGATTTCTCCGAGCTCGACGAGCGCTTCCACCTCCTCGTGCACCGGGCCTCGAAGAACCGCTTCATCGTCGATTTCTACGACGTCATCGCCATCGTCTTCCACTACCACTACCAGTGGAACAAGACGAATGCCCGCGAGCGCAATGCCCGGGCCCTGGAAGAGCACCTTGCCTATATCGCGGCATTGCGCTCGCGCGATCCGATCGAGATCGAGCTGGCCTGCCGGCAGCATCTGAAATCCGCGCGCGAAACGCTCCTTCAATCGATCAACTGACGAGGACGGCATGGGTACGCCCATCCTGCAATTCGGGACCAGCCGCTTCCTGCAGGCGCATGCGGACCTCTTCATCGGCGAAGCGCTGGAGAGGGGCGAAGCGCTCGGCCGCATCACGGTCGTCCAGACCACGGGCGCCCCGGAGCGCGCGGGCCGGCTTGCCGCGCTCGCGGCGCCGGGCGGCTATCCGGTGATCGTGCGCGGACGCAAGGACGGGCGCGCCATCGATTGCGAGCAATGGGTCACCAGCGTCGCGCGCGCGCTTTCGGCGGCAAACGACTGGGACGCGGTGCGGCAGGTCTTTCGCGAGGAGACCGAGGTCGTGCTCTCCAATACCGGCGACACCGGCTACGCAGTGGGGCCGGACGACCTTGCCGGTGCCGTCCCCGCCTCCTTTCCCGGCAAGCTGCTGGCGCTTCTGCACGACCGTTTTTCGGCGAACCGGCGCGGGCTGACCCTCCTGCCCTGCGAACTCGTTTCCCGCAACGGCGACGTGCTGAAGCGGCTGATCCTCGACCTGCAAGCCGATCGTTACCCGGAGTCCGATTTTCGAAGCTGGCTGTGCGAAAGCGTGATCTGGGGCAACACGCTGGTCGACCGGATCGTCTCAGAACCGCTGGAACCGACCGGGGCCATCGCGGAACCCTATGCGCTCTGGGCGATCGAGAACCAGCCGGGCCTGACGGCGCCGTGCAGACACGCGGCCATTCTGCTCGTCGACGACCTGACGCCCCATGAAAAGCTCAAGCTGCACATCCTCAATCTCGGCCATACGGTGCTGGCGGACATCTGGATGACGGAGGACAGGCCGGCAGAGGAGACGGTGAGGGCCATTCTCGGCGATGCCGGCGTGCAGCAGAGGCTTCTGGCGATCTACAGCGAGGAGGTCGTGCCCGGCTTTGCCGATCGGGGGTTCGGCAGGGAAGCGGAAGCCTATGTCGCGGCGACCCTGGAGCGCTTCGACAATCCCTTCCTTGAGCACCGCCTTAGCGACATTGCCAGCCACCATGCGGAAAAGCGCGTTCGCCGCATCGGCGACTTCATGGCCTGGACACCGGGCGTGCCGATGCCGATGCTGACGGCGATCGCGGGAGCGGTTCCGGTGAAGTCCGGTTGAGTGATACGGGTATAAATTATTGTTTTTGCTGTATTTCCAGCCGAATCGGTGCATTCGGCCGGAGATGCGGGCACGGTCAGTAGCCGCCGCCGCGCTTTTCCGTCCCCTCTTCGCCGAGGAAGGTGCGGCGCAGGGCCCCGGCGGCCGATACGAGGCAATTGACGTCGGTGCCGATCGCCATGAAATCCGCGCCGAGATCGCGGTAGACCGCCGCCTGCGGCAGCGACACGGTCATGATGCCCCGCGCCTTGCCATGGGCTTTCGTGCGCGCGAAGATGTGGGTGATCGCCGCAAGCACCTCCGGCGCGCCGGGATTGCCAAGGAGCCCCATGTCCGCTGCAAGATCCGACGGGCCGATGAAGATGCCGTCGACGCCCTCCACCGCCGCGATCTCGTCGATCGCCGCAAGGCCGGCCCGGCTTTCGACCTGCACGATAAGGCAGATCTCGTCATTGGCGGTCGTCAGATAATCCGGCGTGCGATTGAAGTCGCTCGCGCGGCCGAGGCCGGCGCCGACGCCGCGGATGCCGTGCGGCGGATAGCGCACCGCGCGCACCAGCGCCTCGGCCTCGGCCGCCGATTCGACCATCGGGATGAGGAAGGTCTGGGCGCCCTGGTCGAGCAACTGCTTCAGGATCCAAGCCTCGCCCATCGGCGGACGCACCATGGCATGGGTCGAGGAGCGGTGCAGCGCCCCGATCTGCGCGCTGATCAGCGGCATGTCGTTCGGCCCGTGCTCACCGTCGATCAGCAGCCAGTCATAGCCGCTGCCGGACAGGATTTCCGCCGCATAGGCGCTGCCGAGCGCTGCCCACAGGCCGAGCTGGAACCGGCCCTCGCGCAGCGCGGCCTTGAAGGTGTTTTTCGGTGCTGCCACGATTTTCCCTCTCAAACGAAACCGGCCGGACGATGCCGGCCGGGTCTTCCCCTGTCCCCTGACCCTCAGGCGATGCCGCCGAGGCAGACATATTTGATCTCGGTGAACTCCTCGATGCCGTATTTCGAGCCCTCGCGGCCGAGGCCGGAAAGCTTGACGCCGCCGAACGGCGCTTCCGCCGTCGAGATCAGGCCGGTGTTGACGCCGACCATGCCGTATTCCAGCGCCTCGGCGACGCGGAAGACCCGCGACAGCTCCTTGGCGTAGAAATAGGAGGCAAGTCCGAATTCCGTGTCGTTCGCCTGGGCGATGACGTCGTCCTCATCCTTGAAGCGGAAGAGCGGCGCGACCGGGCCGAAGGTCTCCTCGCGGGCGACGGCCATGTCGGGCGTCACGTCGGCAATGACGGTCGCCTCGTAGAAGGTGCCGCCGAGCGCATGGCGCTTGCCGCCCTGCACCACGCGGCCACCCTTCTTCACCGCGTCCGAAACGTGCTCCTCGACCTTTTCGAGCGCCGCCTGGTCGATCAGCGGGCCGAGCACGACGCCGTCGTCGAAGCCGTTGCCGGTCTTCAGCTTGCCGACCGCGACGGCGAGCTTTTCGGAAAAGGCGTCATAGACGGCATCCTGCACATAGATGCGGTTGGCACAGACGCAGGTCTGGCCGTTGTTGCGGAATTTTGCGATCAGCGCGCCTTCGACGGCCGCATCGAGATCGGCGTCGTCGAAGACGATGAAGGGGGCGTTGCCGCCGAGCTCCAGGCCGAGCTTCTTGATGGTGGGGGCGCACTGCTTGTAGAGCTCGGCGCCGATTTCCGTCGAGCCGGTGAAGGTGAGCTTGCGCACGATCGGGTTGGCCGTGAGCTCCGCGCCGATCTCGCGGGCAGAGCCCGTGATGACCGAGAAGAGGCCGGCGGGAAGGCCCGCACGCTCGGCGAGGACGGCGATGGCGATGGCCGAGAACGGCGTCTGCGAGGCGGGCTTCAGCACCATGGCGCAGCCGGCGGCGAAGGCCGGGCCGGCCTTGCGGGTGATCATGGCGTTCGGGAAGTTCCAGGGCGTGATCGCCGCGACGACGCCGATCGGCTGCTTCATCACGAGGATGCGCTTGTCCTTCTGGTGGCCGGGCACGATGTCGCCGTAGAGGCGGCGGGCTTCTTCGGCGAACCATTCGACGAAGCTTGCGCCATAGACGATCTCGCCGGTGGCCTCGGCCAGCGGCTTGCCCTGCTCCATCGTCAGGATACGGCCGAGATCGTCCTTGTTCTCCACCATCAGCTCGAACCATTTTCTGAGCACGGCCGAGCGTTCCTTGGCCGTGCGGGCGGCCCACCCCTTCTGGGCGGCGGCGGCGGCGTCGATCGCCTCCTTCGTCTCCCTGGCGCCGAGCTTCGGCACATGGCCGACAAGCTCGCCCGTTGCCGGGTTCTTCACGGCGATGCCGCTGCCATCCGCCTCGATCCAGCGGGTGCCAACGAGGGCTGCCTGGCGCAGCAGGCTCGGGTCTTTGAGGCTCATCGGATATCTCCCATTTCGCGATGCCGTTTCTCACATGTCGGAAGGGTTATATTGCCTCCCCCACCGGTTCGACAATGCGACAGGAACGCGATTTTACCGCTTCGCGCGACGCGCCGCCGGGTCTAAGGTCGGCCGGCCAAACTGACATTCGAGGCTTGCAATGACCCATCCGACCGGCCGCACCGCGGACCACGCCATCGACCCCATCTATCTCGACCGCTGGTCGCCCCGCGCCTTTACCGGCGAGGCGATGCCGCACGAAACGCTGCTTTCGCTGTTCGAGGCGGCCCGCTGGGCACCGTCCGCCGCCAACGGCCAGCCCTGGCGCTTCGTCTACGGCCATCGCGGCACCGAGGCCTTCGAGCGGATCTACAACACGCTGGACGAGGGCAACCGCCGCTGGGCGGACAAGGCCGCGGTGCTGGCCGTGATCATCTCGCAGACCCACCGCCAGAACGCCGCCGGCGAAATGCGCCCGGCCTATACCCACGCCTTCGACACCGGCGCCGCCTGGGCCTATCTCGCGCTCGAGGCGACGCGCGCCGGCTACCATGCCCATGGCATGGGCGGCATCGACCGGGAGAAGGCGAGAGAAGTCCTCGGCATTCCAGAAGGTTTCCGCGTGGAAGCGGCGCTTGCGATCGGCAAGATCGCCCCGAAGGAGACGCTGCCCGAGGACCTCATGAAGCGCGAGGTGCCAAGCGGGCGCAAGAAGGTGGAAGAGTTCGTCTCCGAAGGGCAATTCGTGCCCTGAGGCGGCTTGCAATGGGCGCACGGCCGCCTAAGCCCCATCCATTTTCGTCATCCTCGGGCTTGACCCGAGGATGACGGAGGAGAGAGCAATATCTTCCCGATAAAAGAGAGCCGCCTTTCGGCGGCTCCCTTGCCTAGATATCGAGGTTGGCGACGCTGAGGGCGTTTTCCTGGATGAAGTCGCGGCGCGGCTCCACCTCGTCGCCCATCAGGCGGGCGAAGAGGCCGTCGGCATCCGTCGCATCGGACACCCGCACCTGCAGCAGCGAACGCACGTTCGGATCGAGCGTCGTTTCCCAAAGCTGCTCGGCATTCATCTCGCCGAGCCCCTTGTAGCGCTGCATGGAAAGCCCCTTGCGGCCGGCGGCGAAGACGGCGTCGAGCAGGGCGCGCGGGCCGGAAATCTCGACCTGGCCATCCTTGCGGCGCAGGACCGGTGGCGCCGTATAGATTTCCTGGAAGCGGGCGGAAAGCTGGTCGATATGGCGGGCATCGGACGAGCCGATCAGCGCCATGTCGATATGCGCGAATTCCTTGACGCCGCGCACCATGCGCTCGAAGCGCAGGCCGCCGTCCGTGGCGACGGATCCGGTCCAGCCGCGCTCCGTCTCCTCGGCGATGAGATCGAGCCGGCGGGCGACCTCTTCCGCCTTGGCGGCATAGGCCTCGCGGTCGTGGCTGAGCTCGAGGTTGAGCGCGCCGGCAATGGCCGCCTGCTCGATGATCGCGCGATTGTAGCGCGAATGCAGGCCGTCGAGCAGCGTGCGCAGGCGCAGCGCATCCTGGATCAGCTCCAGGATATCCTGGCCGGCACGCACTTCGCCGGAGCTGAGCTCCAGCGCCGCATCGTCGAGGCCGACGGCGACGAGGTAATCCTCCAGCGCCTTCTCGTTCTTCAGGTACTGGCTCGATTTGCCGCGCGCCACCTTATAGAGCGGCGGCTGGGCGATGTAGAGATGGCCGCGCTCGATCAGCTCCGGCATCTGCCGGAAGAAGAAGGTGAGCAGCAGGGTGCGGATATGCGCGCCGTCGACGTCCGCGTCCGTCATGATGATGATCTTGTGGTAGCGCAGCTTGTCGGCGTTGAACTCGTCCTTGCCGATCGAGGTGCCGAGCGCGGTGATCAGCGTGCCGATCTCCTGGCTGGAGAGCATCTTGTCGAAACGCGCGCGCTCGACATTGAGGATTTTTCCGCGCAGCGGCAGGATGGCCTGGTTCTCGCGCGAGCGGCCCTGCTTGGCCGAGCCGCCGGCCGAATCGCCCTCGACGAGGAAGAGTTCGGATTTCGCGGGATCGCGCTCGGAGCAGTCGGCGAGCTTGCCGGGCAGCGAGGAAATGTCGAGCGCGCCCTTGCGCCGCGTCAATTCACGCGCCTTGCGCGCGGCCTCGCGGGCCGCGGCGGCCTCGACCACCTTGCCGACAAGCGTCCTGGCATCGGCGGGGTGTTCCTCGAACCAGGTGGAGAGCGCCTCGTTGACGAGGTTTTCCACGGCCGGGCGGACTTCGGAGGAAACCAGCTTGTCCTTGGTCTGCGAGGAGAATTTCGGATCGGGAACCTTGACCGACAGCACCGCCGTCAGGCCTTCGCGGCAGTCCTCGCCCTGCAGCGTCACCTTCTCCTTCTTGGTGATGCCGGACGTATCGGCATAGGAGACGACCTGGCGGGTCAGCGCGCCGCGGAAGCCCGCCATGTGCGTGCCGCCGTCGCGCTGGGGGATGTTGTTGGTGAAGCAGAGCACGTTCTCGTGGTAGCTGTCGTTCCACCACATCGCGACCTCGACGGTGATCCCGTCCTTCTCGCCCCGGATGGCGATGGGCTTGGAGACCAGCGGCTTCTTCGCCCGGTCGAGATAGGTCACGAAGGCTTCGAGGCCGCCCTCGTACATCAGTTCGTCCTGCTTGATATCCGAATGGCGGCGATCGGTGAGCAGGATGCGCACGCCGGAATTCAGGAAGGCGAGCTCGCGCAGGCGGTGCTCCAGCGTCGCATAGTTGAAGTCGATGTTCGAGAAGGTGTCGGTCGAGGGCAGGAAGGTCACTTCCGTACCGGTCTCGCTGCCGCAGTCGCCGGTCACCGCCAGCGGGCCGTCGGCCACGCCATGGGTGAAGCTCATCTCGTGGATCTTGCCGCCGCGGCGGATCTTCAGCTTCAGCTTGACCGAAAGCGCATTCACCACCGAGACGCCGACGCCGTGCAGGCCGCCGGAAACCTTATAGGAGTTCTGGTCGAATTTGCCGCCGGCATGGAGCTGGGTCATGATAACCTCGGCGGCGGAGACGCCCTCTTCCTTGTGTATGTCAGTCGGGATGCCGCGGCCGTTGTCGGTCACCGTCACGGACCCGTCCGGATTGAGCGTGACCGTCACGATGTCCGCATGGCCGGCAAGCGCCTCGTCGATCGCGTTATCGACGACCTCGTAGACCATGTGGTGCAGGCCCGAGCCGTCATCGGTATCGCCGATATACATGCCGGGGCGCTTGCGCACCGCATCAAGCCCCTTGAGGACCTTGATCGAATCTGCGCCATACTCGGCCGGGCCGTTTTCGGTCTCGGGTGTGTCAGTCATTCAAACGTCTTTCCAGGGTTCTTTCGGAAGGCAGGAAGCGCGGCGAATCACGGCTTTCCAAGTCCTTGAATATAGGGATTTTGCCCTCAAGTTCCAAATCAGGGAGAGGGCAAACACGGCAGAATTCAGGGGATCAGCCGGGTTTTACCCGGTTATTGCATGCTTTTTCCAGAATACCGGCAAGACGGCGCACCGTCTCAGGCGGCAGGTCGCGGATTTCCGCCGAAAGCCGGTTGGCGAAGGCGGTGTATTCCGGCGGCAGGCCGGCCGTATCCACCACCACGCGCGGATCGGAAATCCGGGCAATGCGGAACAGTTCCTCGGCCTCGTCCCAGATGACGTTGAAGTAACCCGCCACGCGCTGGAGGAAATCGAAGCTCGGCGTGCCGCGCTTGCCGTTCTCCAGCGCCGAGAGATAGGCAGGGCTGACGCCGAGCGCCTTGGCCATGTCCTTCTGCGAAACGCCCTTGCGGTCGCGCAGGTGCCGCACGGCCTTGCCGAAGGGTGTCGTCATCGTTTTTCTCCCGGGTGCCGGGCAAGCCGGACATAGAGCGCCCCGTCGCCGCCGTGGTTGCGCGCCGCCGGCTCGTAGGAGGAGATCAGCGGCCGGAACTCCGGCAGGGAGAACCACAGCGGCACCGCCCGCTTCAAGGCGCCGTCGCTGCCGAGCGAGGTGCCCTTGCCGGTGATCACAAGCACATGGCGCAGGCCCCGCTCGTGCGCCCGGATGAGAAAGCCGAGCAGGAAGCCGTGCGCCTCGCTCTGGATCATGCCGTGCAGGTCGATGCGCGCTTCCAGCGCCAGGCGGCCCTTGGCGATCTTGCGCTTGACCGGGCGCTCCAGCGGGTGGTGCCGGGTCTCCTTGTCGCGGCCGATGGTGAGCGCGATGCCTTCGGCGGGCGGGGCGGACTTCGTCTTCTTCGGTTCCGGCTCGGGCTTCTTCCCGGCCTCCGGCTTTTCAAAGGCGGCCTCGAACTCCGTCAGGGCGTCGAGCCTGCCCGGCAGCGCGCGCGTGCTGCGCGCCACCTTGCCCCAGAGGATACGGTCCTCGCTCGAGAGCGTCTTATCCTTCGGCATGGAGGTATCGCTCCGCCGCTGCCTTCGGCATGAGGATATGGAAGGTCGCCGCATTGCGCACATGGCCGGCCAGCGCGCCCGCCGCATCGCCCGAACCGGTGAAGATATCGCCGCGCGCCGGGCCAACGATCGCCGTTCCGGTGTCGAGCGCCAGCATCAGGCGGCGGAAGGGCTTGCCGCCATCCATATGGGTGAGGCTGTCGCTCGAAATGAAGAAGGGCAGGCCGAAGGTATGGATCAGCCGGTCGACCGCCAGCGAACGGCCGGCGACGAGCGGCACTTTCGCCGCGGCGATCGGGCCGAGCGACAGATCCGCGACCCCGGCCTCCTTGAAGAAGATGAAGGAGCGGTTGTGCCAGAGCACGGCGTCGACCTGATCCTCGTTGCGGGCCAGCCAGTCACGGATCGAAGCCATGGAGACGGTTGCCGCGTCGATCTCGCCGCGGTCGATCAGCAGCTTGCCGATCGCGGAAAAGGGATGGCCGCTCTTGGCGGCGTAGGTGATTCGCCTGACCGACCCGTCCGGATAGACCAGCCGCGCGGCGCCCTGCACATGGGCGAAGAAGACGTCCACCTTCGAGCGGGCATAGGCGATCTCCAGCCCGCGGCCGGCAAGATAGCCACGCTCGATCTCGCCGCGATCGGGATGCTCGACGATCCCGCCGGCCGTCTTGAGCCCGAACGCAAAACCCGGCGGAAAACCGGCCGGGCGATTGTCCTCGTCGATATCGACCAGATCCTCCGGCCGGGCGTAGAAGGGGTGGCGGAACGCGGCGTCCGGCTCCGCCCGCACGGCGACTTCCGGCTCGTAGAAGGCCGTGACGAAACCGGGCGAGCCATCCGCCTTCTCGATGAGGAAGGGCACGCACTGCGCCTCGAAGAAGGCGCGCACCGCGGCTGGACCTTGCGGCTTCTCGTCGGCCGCCGCATCCAGCAACACCAGAAGCTCGCCGGCGGTGATGCCGAGCGAGCCCGTCCTGTAGGGTTTTACGGTGCGGATGTGATCGCGACAGCGGGCCATTGCCGAAAGAAGCGCTGTCGGATCATCCTCGTTCCAGCCGGGAAGCGCCGAAAACCGGGCCGGAACCAGGCGATAGTCCATTGGCCTTGCCTCGCTCAGCCTTCCGATTCGGTGGCGATCAGCTTCCAGTTCGGATCGCGCGAACGGATGTCGCGGGCGAAGGTCCACAGGTCGTTGACCTCGGCCACCGTTTCCGCATCGCCCTCGATCAGCGTGCCGGCCTTGTCATAGGTGGCGGAGATCAGCTGGCTGACGATGCGCAGCGTCACATTCGCCTCGCTGTCCTTGACCTCGGCGCTGACGATATCGGCCTTCTCGATGCCGACGAAGCTGGAGCGGACGACCTCGCCGTTTCTCTCGCGTTCCGAGATGGCCGCGTCGAAGCCTTCGTAGACCTCGCGCGACAGGAGGTTCTTCAATGCCTTGCGGTCGCCGTCGGCAAAGGCGACGACGATCATTTCATAGGCCATGCGGGCGCCGTTGACGAACTCCTTCGGGTTGAAGGACGGGTCGACCTTGACGATCTGGCGAAGCTGCTCGTTGAGCGGGGTGCCCGGTGCGGCAAAGCCATCGACGGACGCATAGGAATTTTCCTCCTCGTCCGTCCCGTCCCGCCGCGGCAGCGTGACCACCTTGCCGCGATCGGCCGAATCAGCCTCGCTGGCGGTCTCGCGCTTGGAATAGGGATCGAAGGGCGGGCGTTCGCTGCCGGTGCGCCGGCCGAGCACGCTGCGCAACTGCAGGAAGATGACCACCGCAGCCACCAGGAAAAAAATCGTTACAAAGTCGAATGAGCCCATTATCGATCCGCAGCCGTTTTCGTTTTTCTTGTTCCTTTCCCATATAGTCCGCAAAACCGGATCATTCAAATGGCGATGACGTGAATGCGATGAAGGCACGCCCAAACAGCGCCGGCAGTATCGGTCCGCGCTAAACTGTGCGACAGTGAAGGCCATGCTGCGACGTCTCATTCCCCTCTTCATTCTCCTGCTGCCGCTGGCGGAAATCGCCTGTTTCATTCTCGTCGGGCGGCGCATCGGCCTTTTTGCCACCCTGTCGCTGGTCGTGCTTTCGGCCGTCGCCGGCATCGTGCTGATGCGCATCCAGGGTTTCGGCGTGCTTGCCCGGCTGCGCCAGGCCGGCCAGGACGGCCGCGCGCCGGGCAAGGAAATGCTCGATGCCGCGATGATCATGATCGCCGGCATCCTGTTGCTGATTCCCGGCTTCCTCACCGATATCGTGGGGCTCGCCCTGTTTCTGCCGCCGGTCCGCACGTTCCTCTGGAACCGGCTGATGCGCAACATCGTGGTCGTCGACATCGGCGGCACGCACCCAGGCAACCGGCCGCAGACAGGCCCCCAGCGCACCATCGATCTCGACGAAAGCGACTTTCATCGCGACGGCCGGCCGTGACGGCGGGTTGTAAGCCCGGGGCCGAAATGCTAGATGGCCTGACTTTCCAGAGTCCCCGAGGATACTTTCATGACCGACGCAGCAACCGAGAACAACGCCGCGAGCCCCTCGCTCAACATCCTGGCGCAGTATGTGAAGGACTTCTCCTTCGAAAACCCGGGTGCACCGCGGTCGCTCCAGGCCCGTGACAAGGCGCCGGCGATCAACATCAGCGTCAACGTCAATGCAAACCCGCTCTCCGAAACGGACTTCGACGTCATCCTTTCGCTGAACGCGGAAGCCAAGGACGGCGACAAGATGCTCTTCAACGCCGAACTCGCCTATGGCGGCGTCTTCCGCGTCGCGGGCTTCCCGCAGGAACACATGCTGCCGGTGCTCTTCATCGAGTGCCCACGCCTGCTCTTCCCCTTCGCCCGCCAGATCATCGCCGACGCGACCCGCAACGGCGGTTTCCCGCCGCTGATGATCGATCCGATCGATTTCGCGCAGATGTTCACCCAGCGCATGGCCGAAGAACAGGTCAAGGCCAAAGTCAACGCCAACTGAGGCGACCACCGGCTTTCAACGAAAACGCCCGGCCACCTGGTGACCGGGCGTTTTCTTTTGCTTTTCGAAAAGCTGGGCCGGATTCACGCGCCGTATTTCGCCCAGATCGCCTTGTCGCCCATCTTCTGCACCATGGTGGCATGGGCGGCGCGCTCCTCCTCGGAAAGGCGGGGCGCGAGCGGCTTCGGCCTGACACCCAGCGGCAGGACGACATCGTCCTCCGCCTCGACCAGCGTCCGCCGGCCGCTCTCGGCCATGCCGAGCCCCAGCGCCGCCTGCCGGCCGCCGATCATCTCGATATAGACCTCGGCCAGAAGCTCGGAGTCGAGCAGGGCGCCGTGTTTCGTGCGATGCGAATTGTCGATGCCGTAGCGCCGGCAGAGCGCATCGAGCGAGTTCGGCCCCATCGGATGCTTGCGGCGCGCCAGCGCCAGCGTGTCCGTCACCTTCTCCTGCAGGATCGGCGGCAGGCCGATGCGCTCGAACTCGGCGTTGATGAAGCCCATGTCGAAGTTGGCATTGTGCGCCACCCAGCGGGCATCGCCGAAGAATTCGAGGATCTTCTGCACCACATCGGCAAAGGGCGGCTTGTCCTTCAGGAACTCGTCCGTGATGCCGTGCACGGCAAGCGCATCCGGATGCACCTTGCGGTCGCCCGGGCTGATGAAGAGGTGCAGCGTGCGGCCGGTCGGAAAATGGTTCTCCAGCTCCACGCCGCCGATTTCGATGACGCGGTCGAGCTTGTTGTCGAGGCCGGTCGTTTCCGTATCGAAGATGATCTCGCGCATCAGTGCTCTTGTCCCTTCAAGCTTTCAACGATCTCTTCCACCTGTTTGCGCGCCGCTTCAAGCCCCTTGCCGGTATCGATGAGGAAATCGGCGCGCCGGCGCTTTTCCGCATCCGGCGTCTGGCGCGACAGGATGAGCTGGAATTTCTCCTCCGTCATGCCCGGGCGGGCGAGCACGCGCTGTCTTTGTATGTCCGGATCGCAGGTGACGACCACCACCTTGTCCACCCGCGCTTCCCCCCCGGTCTCGTAGAGCAGCGGGATGTCGAGCAGGACGAGCGGCGATCCATGATCCCGCTGCGCATCGAGGAAGGCTTTCTCGCGTGCCCGCACGAGCGGGTGGATGATCGCCTCCAGCGCGGCGAAGCGGTCGGGGAACCGCGCAAGCACCGCCGACAGTGCCTTGCGGTCGATGACCCCGTCCCTGAGCGCTTCGGGAAATTGCTCGGCGACCGGCGTGACGGCGTCCGTGCGATAGAGATCATGCACCGTCGCATCGGCATCATGCACCGGCACGCCGAGATCGCGGAACATCGCCGCGGTCGTCGACTTGCCCGTACCGATCGATCCGGTAAGGCCGAGCACGATCATCAATGCGCCTCCATGTCGGCGAGGATCAATTGGCGCAGCTCCGCATCGACAGTCGGACGGATACCGAACCATTTCTCAAAACCGGGCACTGCCTGATGGAGCAGCATGCCGAGGCCATCCACCGTGGCAAAACCCTGCTCGGCCGCCTGACGCAGGATCGGCGTGACCAGCGGCACATAGACGATGTCCGTCACCACTGCGCCCTCACCCAGGGGCGAGAAGTCGAAATCCGGCGCCGCCTCGCCATCCATGCCGAGCGACGTCGTGTTGACGAACAGCCCCGCCCCCTTCATGACCTCCGGCAGCGCCGCCATCGGATGGGCGTGCACGCTCGGACCGAAACGGTCTGCCAGTTCCTGTGCGCGGGCGACGGTGCGGTTGACGACATGGATTTCCGCAACGCCGCGATCGCGCGCCGCCTGGAGGATCGCCCGGCTGGCGCCGCCCGCCCCGAGGACGACGGCCCGGTCCGTCCTGTCCCAGCCGGACGCGGCGGCGTCGAGATTGGCGAGAAATCCAAAGCCGTCGGTGTTGGTCGCATGGAGCCGGCCGTCCTCCAGCCAAAGCGTGTTCGACGCCCCGAGCTCTTCGCTCAGCGCATCCGGCCGGTCGGCGAGCGCGAAGGCCGTTTCCTTGTGCGGGATGGTGACATTGCCGCCGATGAAGCCGGATTCACCGCTTTTCAAGCGGGAAATGAAGCCGGCGAAATCCTCGGGCGAAACCTCCTGCCGCGTATAGGATCCCTGCAATCCCAGCGTTTCCAGCCAGTATCCATGGATCAGCGGCGAGCGCGAATGTTTGACCGGATAGCCCGTCACGAAGGCATGGCGAGCGACTGTTTCACGTGAATCATGCATCGATGGCACCGAGATCGCGAAGTTTAGCCAGCAAGGGAAGCAGCGGCAGGCCGAGAATGGTGAAGTAGTCGCCGTCGATCCGCTCGAAGAGCTGCACCCCTTCGCCCTCGAGCTGATAGGCGCCGACGCTCGCCAGCACCCGCGGGCCGACCCGCGCCAGATGGCGATCGATGAAATCGCCGGACAGCGGCCGCATCGTCAGATGCGCGATGGAGATGTGGCTCCACAATGTCTCTCCGTCCCGTACCAGGGCGATGCCGCAGTTCAGCGAATGGGTGCGGCCGGACATGGCCTGAAGATGGGTCTTGGCTTCTGCCATGTCGGCCGGCTTGTGAAACACCCGCCCCTCCAGGGACAGCGTCTGGTCGGAACCGATGACGAGGGCGCCGGGATTGCGCCGCGCCACATTCACGGCCTTTTCGATCGCCAGCGCCTGGGCGATCTCCGGCGGCGTCGGGTTGCGGGCCGCAAGCGCGGTCTCGATCGCGCGCTCGTCGAGATCGGCCGCCTCGGTTTCAAAGGCAAGGCCCGCATTGTCCATCAGCATGCGGCGAAAGGGACTTTGCGAGGCAAGGATCAGCGATGTCATGGAAATCTCCGTTTCCCCTCCCGGTTAGCGAAGCTTCGGGCGAAGAGCAACGATGGCGGCGGCCGTTTCCTCGATCGATCGCCGGGTGACGTCGATGATCGGCCAGTTGTTGCGCGCACAGATAGCGCGGGCATATTTCAATTCCTCGGAAATCTGCGACCGGTCGACATAATCGTCGCCGCGAAAATCCTGCGTCTGGCCGAGCACCCGGTTCTGCCGCACTTGGGCAATGCGGTCCGTGGTGGCGATCAGCCCGACGACCAGCGGTTTCGTCGTCGTCGACAGCCGCTCCGGCAGGGGCACGCCGAGCACGATCGGTACATTGGCGGTCTTGATGCCGCGATTGGCGAGATAGATGCTCGTCGGCGTTTTCGAGGTGCGGCTGATGCCGACAAGAATGACGTCCGCCTCGTCGAGATCGGCCGGCAGCTGCCCGTCGTCATGGTCCATCGTGAAATTGAGCGCGTCGATCCGCGCGAAATATTCCGCGTTCATCACATGCTGCGCCCCCACCCGCCGCCGCGACGGCGCACCGAGATAGGACTGGAAGAGGTCGATCACCGGCTCGAGCACGGAGACGCAGGGCACGCCCATCTCCCGGCAACGCTGGTCGATGATCTCCGAAAGCTCCCGGTCGACGATCGTATAGAGCACGATGCCCGGCGCCCCGTCGATGGCATCGAGCACGGGCATGAGCTGCTTGCGGTTGCGGATCAGCGGATAGACATGTTCGAGCGCCTGGGACGACTGGAATTGCGCGGCCGCCGCGCGCCCCGCGGCAATCAGCGTCTCGCCCGTCGAGTCCGATATCAGGTGCAGATGGAAGTAGTTTCTGGTGCTTTCCACAATATCCTCCGCCCCCTGTTGATGAACCGGGACAGCACCGAGCTAAGAACGACAGGGATCGGGAGGCAAGGGGATAACCGCCTTTTTATCCACAATCCGCGAGAGACGGGAACAGGATTCACGGCCCATGTGGATAAGACTCATGACACGGCAAAGTGTCGCGCTTCTCCACATCTCATCCACAGCAAGGCTCTTTTGTCGACGCCGTCGATCGTCTTGATTTGAAAAGGCGAATCCGGTTCTCCGCACTATTCTCATAAAATCTTCCTGCGGGCTTCGTCTTTTCCGCCCTGCCGCCGGCAAGGCCGGATCCCTGTGGAGAGGATTTAATCCTTGATAGTCACCGACTCTAAGAAATAGAAACCTTTTCAAAGAGATTATTTCATTGATTGGGAGAACCCCGCGGTGTCTGCGAAAAGCCGGAAGATCGTCGATGTCCTGAACGGGAAAACGATCTCCCCCCCTCCCCTCTGGCTGATGCGCCAGGCCGGACGATACCTGCCGGAGTACCGGCAGACCCGCGCGGCGGCGGGAAGCTTCCTCGATCTCTGTTATTCGCCGGAGCTGGCGACGGAAGTGACGCTCCAGCCGATCCGCCGCTATGGCTTCGACGCGGCGATCCTGTTCTCCGATATCCTCGTCATTCCCGACGCCCTGAAGCGCAATGTCCGCTTCGAGGAAGGCCATGGGCCGCGCCTCGATCCGATCGATGTCGATGGCATTCTGGCCCTGAAGGGCGACGGGGTGGCAGATCACCTCAAGCCGGTCATAGAGGCGGTCGGCCGCATCCGGGGCGCCCTGCCCGAGGAAACGGCGCTGCTCGGCTTCTGCGGCGCGCCCTGGACCGTTGCCACCTACATGATCGCCGGCCACGGAACGCCGGACCAGGCTCCCGCGCGTCTCTTCGCCTACAGGGAGCCACGCACCTTCGCACACCTGCTCGACGTGCTTGCCGAACTCTCGGCCGATTACCTTGTGGCGCAGATCGATGCCGGCGCCGATGCGGTGCAGATCTTCGATTCCTGGGCCGGTGTTCTCGGCGAGCGCGAATTTGCCGATTTCGCCGTCCGGCCCGTGCAAAGGATCATCGCCTCGGTCAAGGCCCGCCGCCCGCAGGCGAAGGTCATCGCCTTCGCCAAGGGTGCGGGCCTGTTGCTGAAATCCTACCGGCAGCAGACCGGCGCCGATGCGATCGGCCTCGACTGGTCCGTGCCGCTCTCCTTCGCGGCCGACCTGCAGAAGGACGGTCCCGTCCAGGGCAATCTCGATCCGATGCGGGTGGTTGCCGGCGGCACGGCGCTCGACGAGGGTATCGATGCCATCCTGCAGGCGCTCGGCAATGGGCCGCTGATCTTCAATCTCGGCCATGGCATCACGCCTCAGGCCGATCCCGACACTGTCGCGCGCCTCGTGGCGCGGGTGCGCGGGGAAAAGCGGTGAGTGAGAAGCAGGCGGGCGAGAGCGCCGGGCGCCGGGCGCGGCTGCGCGCCGCGGTGGCGCTTGTCGTCTTCGCGCTGCTGGCTCTCCTCCTCGTCCTCCATCCGCCGGACGATCTCTATCTTTGGATCAAGGCGTTGCACATCATCGCCGTCATCTCCTGGATGGCGGGCCTGCTCTACCTGCCGCGGCTCTTCGTCTATCACACGGATGCCCCGCCCGGCTCGGCCGAGGCGCAGGTCTTCAAGGTGATGGAACAGCGGCTCTACCGGGTTATCATGCAGCCGGCGATGGGCCTTTCCTGGCTGCTCGGCCTCTATCTCGCCTGGTCCGTCTACGGTTTCCAGGGCGGCTGGCTGCATGCCAAGCTCGCCCTGGTCGTCCTCATGACCGGCGTGCACCAGTTCTACGGCCGGGCCGTCAAGGCCTTCGCCGAGGACCGCAACACCCGGAGCGGCCGCCAGTGGCGCATCTGGAACGAGGCGCCGGCGCTCCTGATGATCCTCATCGTCATTCTGGTCGTCGTCAAACCGTTCTGAGCCTCTGCGACAAAACGGATGAAATTTCAAAGCCCCCTTGCGGGCCAGCACCGGAACCGCTATTTTCCGCGCATCTCATCTTTCGTGGCATGTGTATTCGTTCAGTGAACTGCACCCGATCCCCCGCAGTTCGGCCTTGACCCGCACGCCTTTTCCCATCCCGATGACACCCAGCATGGACCATTCATGGCCGAAATGAAGCTACAAGACCTCAAGAACAAGACTCCGACCGACCTCCTTGCCTTTGCCGAATCGCTCGAGGTCGAGAACGCGAGCACGATGCGCAAGCAGGAACTGATGTTTGCGATCCTGAAGATGCTGGCCGCGCAGGACGTGGAGATCATCGGCGAGGGTGTCGTGGAAGTGCTGCAGGACGGTTTCGGCTTCCTGCGGTCGGCCAATGCGAACTACCTGCCCGGCCCGGATGATATCTATATCTCGCCCTCCCAGATCCGCCGCTTCTCGCTGAAGACCGGCGATACCGTGGAAGGCCCGATCCGCGGCCCGAAGGAAGGCGAACGCTATTTCGCGCTGCTCAAGGTCAACACGATCAATTTCGACGATCCGGAGAAGATCCGCCACAAGGTCCACTTCGACAACCTGACGCCGCTCTACCCGAACGAGCGCTTCAAGATGGAACTCGAGATCCCGACCTCGAAGGATCTGTCGCCGCGCGTCATCGATCTCGTCGCGCCTCTCGGCAAGGGCCAGCGCGGTCTCATCGTCGCCCCGCCGCGCACGGGTAAGACGGTTCTCCTGCAGAACATCGCCCATTCGATCACCGCAAACCATCCGGAATGTTATCTCATCGTCCTCTTGATCGACGAGCGTCCGGAGGAAGTGACGGACATGCAGCGATCGGTGCGGGGCGAAGTCGTTTCCTCGACCTTCGACGAACCGGCTACGCGCCACGTCCAGGTCGCCGCAATGGTCATCGAGAAGGCAAAGCGCCTCGTCGAGCACGGCCGCGACGTCGTGATCCTGCTTGATTCGATCACCCGCCTCGGCCGCGCCTACAACACGGTTGTTCCGTCGTCGGGCAAGGTGCTGACCGGCGGCGTCGACGCGAACGCCCTGCAGCGCCCGAAGCGCTTCTTCGGCGCGGCGCGCAATATCGAGGAAGGCGGTTCGCTGACCATCATCGCGACGGCGCTGATCGACACCGGCAGCCGCATGGACGAAGTGATCTTCGAGGAGTTCAAGGGTACCGGCAACTCGGAAATCGTGCTGGACCGCAAGGTCGCCGACAAGCGCATCTTCCCGGCCATGGACATCCTCAAATCCGGCACGCGCAAGGAAGACCTTCTGGTGCCGCGCCAGGATCTCCAGAAGATCTTCGTGTTGCGCCGCATTCTTGCCCCGATGGGCACCACGGATGCGATCGAATTCCTGATCGACAAGCTGAAGCAGACGAAGAACAACGGCGATTTCTTCGATTCGATGAACACATAGCCAATAGGCACGAACGTGCGTAAAGACATGGTCCCGCCTTACGGCGGGACCATTTTCGTTTCAGGAGAAGAAATCGATTCTCCTCCGAAACGGAATCGCCGATTCGCACCCGGAATGATAAATCATGATGTCTACGGACACGATCTTTGCCTTGTCGAGCGGTGGCTTGCCCTCCGGCGTGGCGGTGATTCGCCTGAGCGGACCCGCAAGCGGCCAGGCGGTGCAAGCGCTGTGCGGCCGCCAGCCCGCGGAAAGACGTGCGTCCCTGCTCTCGATTCGTAACCGGAACGGTGAGAAGCTCGACGCGGGCCTGGTCTTGTTCTTCCCCGGCCCAAACTCTTTCACGGGCGAGGATTGCGCGGAACTTCAGATCCATGGCGGGCGGGCCACGGTCAAGGCTGTTCTTGCGGAGCTTGCCGGCATGGCTGGTCTGCGTGCGGCGGAAGCCGGTGAATTTTCCCGGCGCGCTTTCCTGAACGGCCGCATGGATCTGGTCGAAGTGGAGGGCCTGGCGGATCTCATTGCGGCGGAAACCGAGATGCAACGCCGTCTGGCGGCAGAGCAATCGTCCGGCGGCCTGTCGAAACTCTACGATTCGTGGGCGAAACGACTGACGAATGCGCGCGCCATGATCGAAGCCGAGCTGGACTTTGCCGATGAGGACGACGTTCCCGGTTCCATTGCAGATACCATCTGGCGCGACATGCGGCAATTGGAGCAAGAGATCGTTAACCATCTTTCCGGTGTGAGAACCGGGGAGATCGTGCGGGATGGCCTCAAGGTCGTCATCGTGGGTCCACCCAATGCGGGAAAGTCGAGCCTGTTGAATTATCTCGCAAAACGGGATGTCGCCATTGTCACTGACGTCCCGGGAACGACGCGGGATGTCCTGCACATCGATCTCGACCTCGACGGCTTCGCCGTTCGGCTCTATGATACGGCCGGACTGCGCGAGACGGATGACGTTGTCGAGCAGGAGGGTATCCGCCGGACGCAGCTTTCCATGGCCCAGGCCCATCTGGTGCTTCTGTTGTCGTCACTTGCGGAGCCTGATTGGGTCGCGTTCACCGAGGGATATGACGGTCCGATTATCCGTGTCCAGACCAAGGCGGACAGGCAGGATGCCTCCTGGCGGGATCCGGAAGCTGATGTTAGGATTTCCGTGCGGACGGGTGAAGGCATATCGGCACTTCTGGATCTGGTGAGCGGATACCTCCCGAATCTGGATCAGGGAAGCGCCTTGGCACTTCCAACGCGTCAACGGCATACGGACAATCTCGCGGAAGCACGCAGCCACATCAGCGCGGCGCTGGATTCGGGCAGGAACGGTCTCGATATACAGGCGGAACATCTCCGCCTGGCGGGTCAGGCGCTGGGCCGAGTCACGGGGCGAGTGGATGTAGAGAACCTGCTGGATGTGATCTTTTCGGAATTTTGCATTGGCAAGTGATTCACGTGAAACAACACAACGTACACGAGTCGCGCTGGGCGTTTCACGTGAAACAGGTGGTACGATATGACGACATTGAAGACATATGATGTGGTGGTAATCGGTGGTGGGCATGCGGGCGTCGAAGCCGCTGCCGCCGCGGCACGGTTCGGCGCGCAAACGGCTCTTCTTACCCACAAGGCCTCGACGATCGGGGTCATGTCCTGCAATCCTGCGATTGGCGGTCTTGGCAAGGGTCACCTCGTCCGGGAAGTGGACGCGCTGGATGGCCTGATGGGACGGGTTGCCGACCGGGCTGGCATTCAGTTTCGCCTGTTGAACCGGCGTAAAGGCCCCGCGGTGCGCGGCCCGCGCAGCCAGGCCGATCGAAAGCTTTATCGCGAGGCCATGCAGGCGGAGATTGCGCAGATTGCCGGCCTGACCGTTGTCGAGGGTGACGCATACAATCTCGATTGCGCAGAGGGCCGTATCCACGCGGTGATCCTGAAGGACGGGCGGCGCCTGCCCTGCGGCGCCGTGGTGGTTACCACAGGCACGTTCCTGCGTGGCCTTATTCATATCGGTTCCGAAAAAATCCCGGCTGGCCGCGTTGGAGAAGACCCCTCCCTCGGGCTGTCGGCGACGTTCGAGCGCCTCGGCTTCCGGCTTGGCCGCTTGAAGACCGGCACGCCCGCACGCCTCGATGGCCGCACCATCGATTGGAACGCAGTCGGGCGCCAAGCGGCAGATGAGACGCCTGTGCCCTTCTCCTTCATGACCGATCGCATCACGACACCGCAGATCGAATGCGGCGTCACGCGAACGACGGCCGCGACGCATCGCATCATTGAGAAGAATATCGGCCGATCGGCCATGTATTCCGGCCAGATCGAAGGTGTCGGCCCACGCTATTGCCCGTCGATCGAGGACAAGATCGTGAAGTTCGGCGAACGGGACGGTCATCAGATTTTCCTGGAGCCCGAGGGTCTGGACGACGACACCGTCTATCCGAACGGCATCTCGACGTCGCTTCCGGCGGATATACAGCAGGCCTTCATTCAGACCATCCCCGGCCTCGAGCGGGTGCGTATTCTGCAGCCAGGCTATGCCATTGAATACGACCATGTCGATCCGCGGGACCTGTCCGCCACCCTGGAAACCCGGCGGCAGCCCGGGCTTTTCCTGGCCGGCCAGATCAACGGTACGACCGGTTACGAGGAGGCCGCGGCGCAGGGACTGGTTGCCGGACTGAACGCCGCCCGGCGGGCTGCGGGCATGGAGGGACACGTCTTCAGCCGCACGGAGAGCTATATCGGGGTGATGCTCGATGACTTGACGTCCCGCGGCGTGACCGAGCCGTACCGCATGTTCACCTCGCGTGCGGAGTATCGCCTTTCGCTGCGGGCTGACAATGCCGACGCGCGGTTGACGGCATCCGGCATGGCGCTTGGCATTGTCGGTGCAGACCGGCGCCGACGCTTCGAGGAATGGTCGACGGACATGCAGCGCCTGCGGGAACGGCTCGATACCCTGAAGCTGTCGCCCAATGAGGCGGCCAGCAAGGGGATCCGGATCAATCAGGATGGTGTTCGCCGTTCTGCCTACGATCTGCTCGCCTATCCGGACGTCGACTTCGCGCGGCTGGCGGCCGTTTGGCCAGAGCTCGACGCCTTCTCCCCCCGTGTTCGCGATACCATCGAAATCGAGGCCGGCTATGCGGTCTACATGAATCGGCAGGCAGCAGATATAGCCGAGGCAAGGCGGGAAGAAGATCGCGGCATCCCCGCCGACTTTGATTTTGCCGCCCTCCCCGGCCTCTCCATCGAATTGCAGCAGAAACTGGCCGCGGCGCGCCCGGCGAACCTTGCACAGGCCGCGCGGGTGGACGGCATGACGCCGGCTGCCTTGACGCTCCTGCTTGCCTATCTCAAGCGCGTGCCCGCCACGGCAGCGATGGAACGGACGGCCAGCGCATGAAGTCTTTGCCGCGCGAATTTGCCGAGCTGAATGTTTCACGTGAAACCGAGGACAGGCTGAACGCCTTCGTTGCGCTTTTTCAGAAGTGGGCGAAGACCATCAATCTGGTGGCTTCCTCGACCTTGGCGGAAGTCTGGAGTCGCCATGTTGTCGATAGCATGCAGATCTCTGCTCTATGTCCTGGGCCGCGGATTTGGGTGGATCTCGGCAGCGGGGGCGGTTTTCCGGGCATTGTCACCGGTATTCTGCTGGCCGGCGCGGGAGATGGATGGGTTCATCTCGTCGAAAGCAACAACAAGAAGGCCGCCTTCCTGCGAACGGCTATCCGCGAAACCGGTGCGCGCGCGTCGGTGCATGCGATTCGCATCGAAGAGGCGCCGGCGGCAATCGCCCATTGCGACGCGATCTCTGCCCGGGCCCTGGCGGACCTCGATCTCCTGATGGATTTCGGCTGGCCATGGGCCGAGCGCAATCTGGATCTGCGGTTTTTCCTTCATAAAGGCCGGGATTACCAGCGCGAGGTCGATAAAGCGCTTGGTCGGTGGAGATTCGATCTGGTAAAACATGCCAGTGTCGTCGAGCCGGATTCCGTGGTGCTCGAACTCTCGAAGCTTTCGCGAAGACGCGAATGATTGGCGGATGCCCATGGCAATCGAAAAGAACCGGATCATCACCATTGCGAATCAGAAGGGCGGCGTCGGCAAGACGACGACCGCGATCAATCTCGCCACGGCGCTGGCCGCGATCGGCGAGCGCGTGCTGATCGTCGACCTGGATCCGCAGGGCAATGCCAGCACGGGTCTCGGCATTGATCGCCGCAACCGCGAACTCTCCTCCTATGACCTGCTGATCGGCAGCCATGGCGTCGCGGAGACTGTGCTGCAGACGGCCGTGCCCAATCTGTCGATCATTCCCTCGACGATGGACCTCCTGGGCATCGAAATGGAAATCGCGCAGCAGAACGACCGCGTCTTCCGGCTGCGGCGGGCCCTCGCCTCGGCCGAGGCGCTGTCTTACTCTTACGTGCTGGTCGATTGCCCGCCGTCCTTCAACCTCCTGACAATGAATGCGCTCGCCGCGGCGCATTCCGTGCTGGTGCCGCTGCAATGCGAGTTCTTTGCGCTGGAAGGCCTGAGCCAGCTGCTGGAGACGGTGGACCAAGTGCGCCGCACCGTCAATCCGTATCTGGATATCCAGGGCATCGTGCTCACCATGTTCGATTCGCGCAACAATCTTGCGCAGCAGGTCGTCAACGACGTGCGCACGCATCTCGGTGAAAAAGTCTATCATACACTTATTCCGCGCAATGTCCGCGTGTCCGAGGCGCCGTCCTATGGTAAGCCGGCCATTCTCTACGATCTCAAATGCGCCGGAAGCCAGGCCTATCTTCAGCTCGCCTCCGAGGTAATCCAGCGTGAAAGGCAGCGCCGAGCTGCCTGATTTCAGTATCCGTGAGTAGAACCGATGAATGAAGACAACTCGAAGCGGCGCCTTGGCCGCGGCCTTGCCGCCCTGATCGGTGAAATGGACCAGCTGCCCGCCGCCGATGTCGGCGAGCGCCCGGCGGTCAATCCTGATCGCCTGGTTCCTATCGAATTCGTCGGTCGCAATCCGCGCAATCCGCGGCGCTATTTTGACGAATCGGAGCTGCAGGATCTGGCCTCGTCCATCCGCCAGCACGGCATCGTGCAGCCAGTCGTCGTACGCACCACGGCCGACAGTCGCTACGAGATCATCGCGGGCGAGCGCCGCTGGCGCGCCGCGCAGCTGGCGGGGCTGATCGACATTCCGGTCATCATTCGCGACGTGGACGACCGCACGGCGCTGGAAATCGCCATCGTGGAAAACGTACAGCGCTCCGACCTCAATCCGCTGGAAGAGGCGATGGGCTATGAGCTGCTGATCGCCGATCACGGTTACACGCAAAACGATCTCGGCGAGATCATCGGCAAGAGCCGCAGCCATGTGGCAAACAGCCTTCGCCTGCTCAAGCTGCCGGAACCGGTGCGCGACATGCTGGCCTCCGGCTCGCTATCGGCCGGCCATGCGCGTGCGCTCATCCCGACCTCCGATCCTGTCGCCCTGGCAAAGACCGTCGTGGCAAAGGGCATGTCGGTGCGTGACGCGGAACGTCTTGCACAGAACGATATCAAGGCGCAGGGCGATCCCAATCACGGCCAGGCGCCGCGCAAGGACGAGAAGGATGCCGATACGCTGGCGCTGGAGCGCACGCTGTCGGACGTGCTGGGCCTCGATGTGACCGTCAATCACAAGGGAAGCGGCGGGCAGCTGCGAATTGCCTACAAGACGCTCGAGCAGCTCGAGGAAATCTGCCGGCTTCTTGAGCGGCGGTAACATCCTTAGCCGGATTCAACGTCGCGCGGATTGAAGTACGGTCGCCAGCATCGTCTGCATGGCGATCGTGTCCTCCAGGGCCGGGCGTTGCCGGCTTTGCAGGATGGCAGCCTGCAGGCGCTGCGTTTCGCGCCGGATCGCCGGCCCCGTCCAGGTTTTCAGGGCATTTTCGACGATCGGCTTGCGGCGGAAATGCAGATGGCGGCCAAGGGTCGCCATGGCTTGGACGGCCGGTGCCCGTTTTTCATCCATTTCCGCGCGCATCAGCTCCAGGAGCTGGAACTGCCGAAGGCAACCCTGCAGTACCAGGAAGACCGGCGTCTTGGAGGAAACGATCTTCTGGATGGCGTGCAGGAAACCGTCCTTGTCGCCCTTGAGGATGGCGTCTATGGCGTCGTCCGTCGAGATCGCGCTGGCATCGCCGACGATCTCCTCGACATCCTGCTCCTCGATCAGTTCCCTGCCACGGCAATAGAGCGCAAGCTTGCGCACCTCGTTGCGCGAGGCGAGCCGGTCGCCGCCGATGGTTTCCACCAGGCGTGAACGGGCTGCGGGGGAAATGCGCAAGCCCTCGGCGGCGAGCTCCTGGTCGATGAGGGCCTGCAGGGCGCGCCCGTCATCGGCGTAACAGGGGATAGCGACGACTGCGGAACCGGATTCGGCCGCCTTGCGCAGTCCGGCGCCCTTCTTCAGGTCACCTGCCTCGATGATCAGCGTGGATGGCCCGGCCGGCATCTTGGAAAGGATGTCCAGCGCGTCGGAAAGACCCTTCTCGCTGCCGGCATTGCGGACCCAGACGAGGCGGTCGCCGCCGAAGAGGCCGATGGCGTTCATCTCGTCGATCAGCCGGCCCGGCTGGCTGCCGACCTCGCCGGCATCGAGTTTCACGACGGAGAAGGCGTCATTGAGATCGACGCCGCTGACCGCCGCCAGTGCGGCCGCCCGCTCGGAAACCAGGCCCCGATCGGGACCGTAGACGAGGAACAGCCGCACGGGCAGCGGTTTGCGCTTCAGAAAACCGTCGAACTCGTGCGACTTGACTTCGGCCATAGCCGGCTCAGCGACGGCCGAGCGCCGACGCGACATCCGCGCGGATCAGCTCCGCCAGCTCGCGGGCAGCACGATCCTCGGCATCCCGCACGGCGCGCAGCTTGGCGAATTCCTGCACGGGATAATCGACGAGCGCGACCGTGGAGCGCTTTCCGGACGCCAATGTTTCGCCGGAATCGGTCTGCACGAGATTGTAGTCGGCCGAGACGACGATGCGGCCGGCGCGGGGAATGTCGTCGCGCACGTCGAGCAGCACGCCGACCTTGCGGACGGCGACATTGAGCTCGAGGTGGTAGAGCGCGCGCTGCGTCTCGCCGGCACCGCCGGAGAAGAGGAAGATCAGCTCATTGCGGACCCTTTGTTCCACGCGGTCGTCGGCCTTCGAGATGGCCACGGAGGCAAGCTTGCCCTCCGTGCCGGCGGGCGTGGAATACAGCGGCCGCACCTGGCAGCCGGCGACGACGCCGAGGATGGCGATGCCGGCGAACGCCTTTGCGAACCGGGAAAGGCCGGTTCCGTCAGACAACAACATTCACGATCCTCTGCGGTACGACGATGATCTTCTTGGGCTGCTGGCCGGCGAGCACGGCCTGGACCGCCTCGAGCGCCAGAACGGCCGCCTGGACGGCAGTCTGGTCCGCATCGCGGGCGATTGTCAAATCCGCACGCTTCTTGCCGTTGATCTGCACGGGCAGCGTGATCTCGTCGTCGGCGACGAGGCGGTCTTCGTAGGAGGGCCAAGGCGTGTTGGCGACGAGGCCTTCTCCGCCGATCTCGCGCCAGCATTCTTCCGCCAGATGCGGCGTCATGGGGGCGACGACGCGGATCAGGATGCCAACGGCTTCGCGCAGGGCCGCTGCGAGGTCGGGCGAGGCCTTGCCGGCAGCGGCGGCGGTGAGCGGCGCGGCGAGCGCGTTGACGAATTCGTAGATGCGCGCGACGGCCTTGTTGAAGGCGAGCTTGTCGTAATCGGCCTGCACGGCCTTCAGCGTCTTGTGCGCGACCTGCGAGACGGCGAGTGCCTCGCCCTCCGTACCGGGACGGCTTTCCGCGGCCTTCAGGGCCGGCGCCGCCTCGGAAACGAGGCGCCAGACGCGCTGGACGAAGCGATGGGCCCCTTCGACGCCGGCTTCCGACCAGATGACGTCGCGGTCCGGCGGGGAGTCGGAGAGCACGAAGAAGCGGGCGGTATCGGCGCCGTAGGAGGCGATGATGTCATCCGGATCGACGACGTTCTTCTTCGACTTCGACATCTTCTCGATCGAGCCGATGGCGATTTCTTCGCCGGATTCGAGATGGACCGCGCGGCGCTTGCCGCTCTCCTCCTCAATGCGGATTTCGGCGGGCGTCACCCATTCGCGCTTGCCGGCGACGCTGCGGCTGTAGGTCTCGTGCACCACCATGCCCTGGGTGAAGAGACCCTTGAAGGGCTCCTTCAGGTCGAGATGGCCGGAAACCTGCATGGCGCGGGTGAAGAAGCGCGAATAGAGCAGGTGCAGGATCGCATGCTCGATGCCGCCGATATACTGGTCGACCGGCAGCCAAGCGTTGGCGGCGGCGGGGTCCGTCGGGTCGTTTTCCCACGGGGCGGTGAAGCGGGCGAAGTACCAGGACGAATCGACGAAGGTGTCCATCGTGTCCGTTTCGCGGCGGGCGTCCCCGCCGCACTGCGGGCAGGCGACGTGGCGCCAGGTCGGATGGCGATCGAGCGGGTTGCCCGGCTTGTCGAAGGTGACGTCGTCGGGCAGCTTGACCGGCAGGTCGGCCTTCGGCACGGGCACCACGCCGCACTGCTCGCAATGGATGACCGGGATCGGGCAGCCCCAGTAGCGCTGGCGCGAAATACCCCAATCGCGCAGGCGAAAGTTCACCTTGCGCTCGCCCTGCGGGGCGTTGCCGAGCGTGATGGCGGAGAGGCGGTTCGCGACCTCCTCGAAGGCTTCCTCGGTGCCAAGGCCGTCGAGGAAGCCGGAATTGATCATCACGCCGTCGCCGACATAGGCCTCGTCGGCAATAGCGAAGGTAGCCGCGTCGCCATCCTTCGGCATGACGACGGGCACGACCGGCAGGTTATATTTGCGGGCGAAGTCGAGGTCGCGCTGGTCGCCGGAGGGGCAGCCGAAGATGGCGCCCGTGCCGTAGTCCATCAGCACGAAGTTGGCGATGTAGACGGGGAGCTCCCAGGTCGCGTCGAAGGGATGGCGCACGCGGATGCCGGTGTCCATGCCTTTCTTCTCCGCCGTCTCCAGCGCCGCGAGCGAGGTGCCGGCGCGGCGGCATTCCTCGGCGAAGGCCATGATCTCGGGGTTCTTCGCAGACGCCTCCCGGGCAAGCGGGTGGTCAGCGGAGATGGCGATGAAGGAGGCGCCGAACAGCGTGTCGGGACGGGTCGTGTAAACGGTGACGTCCTTTTCGCCCGTCAGGCCCGCGCCTTCGGAAATTTCCCAGCGCACCAGCATGCCTTCGGAACGGCCGATCCAGTTCTTCTGCATCAGGCGGACTTTTTCAGGCCACTGGTCGAGCGTTTCCAGCGAATCGAGCAGGTCCTGGCTGAAATCGGTGATGCGGAAGAACCACTGGGTCAGCTCGCGCTGCTCGACGAGCGCGCCGGAGCGCCAGCCGCGGCCGTCGATGACCTGCTCGTTGGCAAGCACCGTATGGTCGACCGGGTCCCAGTTCACCTTGGACTGCTTGCGGTAGACGAGGCCCTTTTCCAGGAAGTCGAGGAAGAGGTGCTGCTGGCGGTGGTAATATTCCACGTCGCAGGTGGCGAATTCGCGCGACCAGTCCAGCGACAGGCCCATGGACTTCAACTGGTTGCGCATGGTCGCGATGTTGTCGTAGGTCCAGCCCTTGGGGTGCACCTTGTTCTGCATGGCGGCGTTCTCGGCGGGCATGCCGAAGGCGTCCCAGCCCATCGGATGCAGCACGTTGTAGCCGCGGGCGCGCTTGTAGCGCGCGACGACGTCGCCCATCGCATAGTTGCGCACATGGCCCATATGGATGCGGCCCGACGGGTAGGGGAACATCTCAAGCACGTAGTACTTTTCGCGCGGGTCGTCGTTATTGGTCAGGAAGACGCTGTCGTCGTTCCATTTTGCCTGCCAGCGGGGTTCGGCATCGCGCGGATTGTAACGTTCGGTGGCCATGTCTTTGATGTTCCGGAAGTCTTTTGGGAGTCTTGGAGGGCGGTGCGCCCATGCGAATATGGTGCCGAGACCTTCATCATGAAACCGCCGAAGCGTCAAGTTTTCCGGCCCCCGGGCCAAAGAGATGCGGCACGCGCACGCTTGGCAAACCGTGCCGATTTCGCTAGGTCCGGAACCAGATGCCGATGGAGAATGAGCATGGACCTTCAGGACCGTCTCGAAGACGTTCGCAACCGGATGCGCAAGGCGGCTGCCGAGGTCGGCCGCAGGCCCGAGGCGGTGACGCTGGTGGCGGTCTCGAAAACCTTCGATGCCGAGGCGATTCGCCCGGCGATCGCGGCCGGCCAGCGGGTGTTCGGCGAGAACCGCGTGCAGGAGGCCCAGGGCAAGTGGCCCGCGTTGCGCGCCGAGGCGGCCGGCATCGAGCTTCACCTGATCGGCCCGCTGCAATCCAACAAGACGGCCGAGGCCGTGGCGCTCTTCGATGTCATCGAGACGGTGGACCGGGAAAAGATCGCCCGGGCGATCGCCGCCGAGATGGCGCGGCAGGGGCGCGCCTTGCGGCTCTATGTCCAGGTCAATACCGGGCGTGAACCGCAGAAGGCCGGCATCGCGCCGGACGATACGGTCGCCTTCGTCGCCCTCTGCCGCGACGAGCTCGGCCTCACCATCGAGGGGCTGATGTGCATTCCGCCGGCGGACGAGAATCCAGGCCCGCATTTCGCCTTGCTCGCCAAGCTCGCCGAACGCTGCAATCTCGACCGGCTGTCGATGGGCATGTCCGGCGACTATGATGTCGCCATCGGCTTCGGCGCGACCAGCGTGCGCGTCGGTTCGGCGATTTTCGGCACACGCTGACATCCTCGCTTGACGAAGCGCAAGGCGCGATGTGCCGCTTGAGGCTTTCGTCTGGCTTTTCCGATGCACCGTCCTCTCCTATTCTTCCTTCTGGAGGAGCCGGCCGTTTCAGGAGGCCGGACATGGAGGATGCGATGCAGAAGACCTATGCCGAGATCTATCGGGCGTGGAAGAATGACCACAGGGGTCATTGGGCCGAGGCGGCCCGGGCAATCGACTGGTTCAGCGAGCCGGCGGATATTTTCGACGGAGAGCAGGGCGTCTACGGGCGCTGGTTTCCCGATGCGGTCGGCAATACCTGTCACAATTGCGTGGACCGGCATGTGGCGGCGGGGCATGGCGCGGACGCCGCGCTGATCTATGACAGCCCGGTGACCGGCCGCAAGGCGCGCTACAGCTACGACGAACTCCTCACCCATGTGAACGCCATGGCGGCGGTGCTCGTCGATCAGGGCGTGGAAAAGGGCGACCGCGTCATTCTCTACATGCCGATGATTCCCGAGGCTGTCTTCGCCATGCTCGCCTGCGCGCGCATCGGGGCGATCCATTCGGTGGTGTTCGGCGGCTTCGCCGCGAGCGAGCTTGCGGCGCGCATCGATGATTCCACCGCCAAGCTCGTCGTCACCGCAAGCTGCGGCATCGAGCCCAATCGCGTGGTCGCCTACAAGCCGCTGCTGGATACGGCGATAGAGCTTGCCGCACACAAGCCGGAACGCTGCCTCGTCTTGCAGCGGCCGGAACTGGCGGCGGAGCTGAAGGCCGGGCGCGACGTCGATCTCGGCCCCGCGCTTGCGGCGGCGCGGGATGCGGGGCGCGTCATTCCCTGTGCGCCGCTGGCGGCCACCGATCCGCTCTATATCCTCTATACGTCGGGCACGACCGGCCAGCCCAAGGGCGTCATCCGCGACAATGGCGGCCACATGGTCGCGCTCGCCTGGACGATGCAGGCGTTCTACGGCGTGGAGCGCGGCGAGGTCTATTGGGCGGCGTCGGATATCGGCTGGGTCGTCGGCCATTCCTACATCGTCTATGCGCCGCTTCTCAACGGCAGCACCACGGTGCTCTATGAGGGCAAGCCGGTCGGCACGCCCGACGCCGGCGCCTTCTGGCGCGTGGTGGAGGACTACAAGGTCTCGGTGCTCTTCACCGCCCCGACGGCCTTCCGCGCCATCCGCAAGGAGGATCCGGAGGGCGCGCTCGTCAAGCGGCACAACATTTCCAGTCTGCGCGCGCTGTTCCTTGCCGGCGAGCGGGCCGATCCGGACACGATCCGCTGGGCCGAGGCGGTGCTCGGCGTGCCGGTCATCGACCATTGGTGGCAGACGGAGACCGGCTGGCCGATCGTCGGCAATCCGCTCGGCCTCGGCCGGCTGCCGGTGAAACACGGCTCCCCCACCGTGCCCATGCCGGGTTACGAACTGCATGTGCTGGACGATGCCGGCCATGAGGTTTCGCCCGGCACGCTCGGCAACATCGCCATCAAGCTGCCCCTCCCCCCGGGCTGCCTGACGACCTTCTGGAATGCCGACGAACGGTTCCGCTCGGCCTGCCTTTCGGAATTCCCGGGCTATTACAAGACCGCCGATGCCGGTTATGTCGACGAGGACGGCTACGTCTTCATCATGTCGCGCACCGACGACATCATCAACGTCGCCGGCCACCGTCTCTCGACGGGGGCGATGGAGGAGGTCTGCGCCAGCCATCCGGATGTCGCCGAATGCGCCGTCATCGGCGTCGCCGATGCGCTGAAAGGCCAGTTGCCGGCCGGTTTCCTCGTGCTGAAGAGCGGTGTTTCACGTGAATCATCGCTCGTGGAGCAGGAGGTGGTGGGCCTCGTGCGCGAGCGCATCGGCCCGGTCGCCGCCTTCAAGACGGCGATCTGCGTGAAGCGCCTGCCGAAGACACGCTCCGGGAAGATCCTGCGCGGCACCATGCAGAAGATCGCCGACGGGGTGGACTGGAAGATGCCGGCGACCATCGACGATCCGGCCATCCTGGACGAGATCGCCGAGGTCCTGTCCGGGCGGCGGATCGTTTGAGCAACAAAAAACCCGGCCGAAAGGCCGGGTTGGGACACGGGAAGAACCGCCCCGTCCATTGTCGTCATCCTCGGGTTTAACCCGAGGATCCTGTGTGTTTGGTCTGATGTAAGATGGTTGCGGGAAGGAGGCCGAGAGGATCCAGGCCGCCGTTTGTGACGGCAGGCCGCGGCGTGGCTTGGTCCCTTCCCGCTTCGCCCATCAACCTGAACAGTTGCACGGGGCTGTCGCCACAGACCCCGCACACAGGAGCAGGCGCCATGACGATACACCATACCTTCATCGGCTGCGACATCGGCAAGGACATGATCGACATCTTCGATCCGAGAACGGCCAGGTTCTGCCGCATTCCCAACGAGCAGACCGCGCTGTCCGCTTTTGCCCGTGGCCTCGACCCGGCCACCGACCTGGTCGTCTTCGAGGCGACAGGTCATTGCGACCGGCTGCTGCGCCTGTGTCTTTCGCAGGCCGGCATCGCCTTTGCCCGCGTCAACCCGAAGACGGCCCGGCGCTTTGCCGAAGCGCGGGGACGGCTGGCCAAGACCGACCGCATCGATGCCCGCTCGCTTTGCGAGATGGGAACCATGTTCGGCCTGACGGCCGAGGCGCCGCCTTGCCCGGTGCGCGAACGGCTGGCGGCCCTTGCCCGCCGCCGGGACCAGCTCGTCGATGCCCGTGCAACCGAGCGCCGGCATCTTTGCGATGCCTTCGATCCCGCCGTCCGCGCCGACATCGAGGCCATGATCGCCATCCTCGGCGAGAGGATCGCCTCGATCCAGGCTGCGATCGACGAGCAGATGAAGAATGGACATCTCGCTCAGCAGGCGCACCGCCTTACCTCCGCGCCCGGCGTGGGCAAGGTGACAGCCTTGACCCTGCTGGCCCATATGCCCGAACTCGGCAGCCTTTCGCCCAAAACAGCCGCAAGCCTTGCCGGCCTTGCTCCCTTCAATGACGATTCCGGCAGGAGATCCGGCCGCCGCCGCATCAAGGGCGGCAGGCCAAGGGTGCGAAAGGCCCTCTACATGGCGGCCCTCGGCGCGATCAAGGCCTCAGCGCGCCTGCGCGCCTTCCATCAGGCCGTCTCAGCCAGAACAGGTTCCGCAAAGGCCGGCATCATCGCCGTCGCAAGAAAGCTCATCACGATCCTCAATGCAATGCAGCGCGACAAAACCAACTTCGCTTGAACACAGTTGCCATGCAGCGAGCGTGGCGTGGATGGTCGGGTCAAGCCCGACCATGACGAAGGAGAGGTGAGCAGCCTTTGTTTCACCGCTCAGAAGCGGTCGTCCTCGTCTTCGTCCGGCGTGGCCGACTTCAGCGACTTCAGCTTGGCGAAGACGGCGTCGGCGTCGATTTCCTTCTCGTCCTCGCGGTCGGTGCTGTAGGGCAGCTTTTCCGTTTCCTGCGCGGATTCCAGCGTCGCACCGAGCTCGGCGGCGGTCGGCAGCGGACGGCCCTTCGAAGCGCGTTCGACTTCGAGGTCGAGGTCGATCTGCGAGCACAGGCCCAGCGTCACGGGGTCCATCGGCGTCAGGTTGGTCGAGTTCCAGTGGGTGCGTTCGCGGATCTGCTCGATCGTCGACTTGGTCGTGCCGACGAGACGCGAGATCTGCGCATCCTTGAGTTCGGGATGGTTGCGCACCAGCCAGAGAATGGCGTTGGGGCGGTCCTGGCGCTTGGAGACCGGCGTGTAGCGCGGGCCCTTGCGCTTGGATTCCGGCACGCGGACCTTCGGTTCGGAAAGCTTCAGCTTGTGATTCGGATTGGCTTCGGCGCGGGCGATCTCCTCGCGCGACAGCTGGCCGGTCGAGATCGGGTCGAGGCCCTTGATGCCCTGGGCCGATTCGCCGTCGGCGATCGCCTTCACTTCGAGCGGGTGCAGTTTGCAGAATGTGGCGATCTGGTCGAACGACAGCGCCGTGTTGTCGACCAGCCAGACCGCGGTCGCCTTTGGCATGAGGAGCTGCTGAGCCATGGATATAGTCCTTCTGTCCGTCCGCGCCGGTGTCGCGGGCCGTGGGGTGTAACCACTATGTTCCGGGAATTGCGCCCTCTATACAATCACTGTCGCAGAAATGCAATTCTTCAAGCGCAAATGACCTTTTGTCTAATTGCCCGAGGGATTTGACCTGATATGTATGGCAACGGAGATGCGGGGAGCTGGAGGAGACGCGGCTTTCCCGCCTATGCGCAGTGAGGAGGAATCCATGTCCGCAAAGACCTATCCGGTGCTGAAATCCGCGAAAAGCCGTGCGCTGATCGACAACGAGACCTATCAGAACTGGTACCGCGAAAGCATCGAGAACCCGGAGCGCTTCTGGGACAAGCACGGCATGCGCATCGACTGGTTCAAGCCCTATACCAAGGTGAAGAACACGTCGTTTACCGGCAAGGTGCCGATCAAGTGGTTCGAGGACGGCATCACCAACGTCTCCTACAATTGCATCGACCGCCACCTCAAGGCGCATGGCGACGACGTCGCCATCATCTGGGAAGGCGACAATCCCTATATCGACAAGAAGATCACCTATAACGAGCTCTACGAACACGTCTGCCGCATGGCGAACGTGATGAAGAAGCACGGCGTCAAGAAGGGCGACCGCGTCACCATCTACATGCCGATGATCCCGGAGGCGGCCTATGCCATGCTCGCCTGCGCGCGCATCGGCGCCGTGCATTCCGTCGTCTTCGGCGGCTTCTCGCCGGATGCGCTGGCCGGCCGCATCGTCGACTGCGAATCCACCTTCGTCGTCACCTGCGACGAGGGCGTGCGCGGCGGCAAGCCGATCCCGCTCAAGGAAAACACCGATACCGCGATCGACATCGCCGCCAAGAACCATGTCATCGTCAACAAGGTGCTCGTCGTGCGCCGCACCGGCGGCAAGACCGGCTGGGCGCCGGGCCGCGACATCTGGCATCACCAGGAGGTGCTGACGGTGCCGCGCGATTGTCCGCCGGCAAAGATGAAGGCGGAAGATCCGCTCTTCATTCTCTACACGTCCGGTTCGACCGGCAAGCCGAAGGGCGTGCTGCACACCACGGCGGGCTACCTCGTCTATGCCTCGATGACGCACAAATACGTCTTCGACTACCAGGACGGCGATGTCTACTGGTGCACGGCCGATGTCGGCTGGGTCACCGGCCATTCCTATATCGTCTACGGCCCGCTGGCGAACCGCGCGACCACGCTGATGTTCGAAGGCGTGCCGAACTTTCCGGATGCCGGCCGCTTCTGGGAGGTGGTCGACAAGCACAAGGTCAACATCTTCTACACCGCACCGACGGCGATCCGCGCCCTGATGGGGGCCGGCGATGCCTTCGTGAAGCGCTCGTCGCGCTCGTCGCTGCGCCTGCTCGGTTCGGTCGGCGAGCCGATCAACCCGGAAGCCTGGGAGTGGTACTACAACGTCGTCGGCGAGGGCCGTTCGCCGATCGTCGATACCTGGTGGCAGACGGAGACGGGCGGTATCCTGATCACCCCGCTGCCGGGCGCGACGGAGCTCAAGCCGGGCTCCGCCACGCGGCCGTTCTTCGGCATCAAGCCGCAGCTGGTCGACAACGAGGGCAAGGTGCTGGAAGGACCGGCTGATGGCAACCTCTGCATCATCGACAGCTGGCCGGGCCAGATGCGCACGGTCTACGGCGACCACAAGCGCTTCGTCGAAACCTATTTTTCGACCTACAAGGGCAAGTACTTCACTGGCGACGGCTGCCGGCGCGACGAGGACGGCTACTACTGGATCACCGGCCGTGTCGACGACGTGCTCAACATTTCCGGCCACCGCCTCGGCACGGCGGAAATCGAATCGGCCCTCGTCTCGCACCACCTCGTCTCGGAAGCCGCCGTCGTCGGCTATCCGCACAGCCTCAAGGGCCAGGGCATCTATTGCTACGTCTCGCTGATGGCCGGCGAGGAAGGCACCGATGCGCTGCGCCAAGACCTCGTCAAGCATGTGCGCAAGGAGATCGGCCCGATCGCGACGCCCGACAAGATCCAGTTCTCGCCCGGCCTGCCGAAGACACGCTCCGGCAAGATCATGCGCCGCATCCTGCGCAAGATCGCCGAGGACGATTTCGGTTCGCTCGGCGACACCTCGACCCTCGCCGATCCGGCCGTCGTGGACGACCTGATCGCCAACCGGCAGAACAAGGCTGCCGGCTGAGTTTGAAGCATGAAGCGAAACGGCGGCCATTTGGCCGCCGTTTTCGTTCCTCCTCTCTACGTCATCCTCGGGCTCGACCCGAGGATCCGTGCGGCACCCGTGGCCGTGGATGATCGGGTCAAGCCTGACCATGACGATGGAGAGGGAGGCGATGTGTCACGGCCGCTCGCCGAATTTCCTCTCAGAAATCGATCGCCCGGCCCTTGATCTCCCAGTCCCCGAAGCGTGCCGGGTCGGCGCCGCCGCGTCCGCCGATCTCCGGCGCGGGCTCGGCCTGCGGGGCGGCCTTGCGCCGCTCCTCGGCTTCCTGGAGGGCGCGCAGGGCGGCGGGCGGCAGCACTTTCCGGCCGTCGGCATGATTGTCGTTGTCGCTTTGCATGAAATTGGGCATCCTTCCCGGATATTGAAGAATTCCTGTTCGCTTCCCATCATATAAGACATGTCGCGCAAAAGTGTGCAGCGGTTTTGCGATAACGACATGCAAAAGCTAGGTATGAAGGCGCTGTGGAAAGCGCTGATTCACGTGAAACATTCCCTTGACAACAGGGAGTGGCAACCCGGCAAGAGACCAGACAGGAGCCGAAAACGCATGAACATCGTTCGAACAGCCATGCTTCTTGCCGCCATGACGGCGCTTTTCATGGGCGTGGGCCTGCTCATCGGCGGCAAGGGCGGCATGATGATCGCGCTTCTCGTCGCGATCGCCATGAACTTCTTCTCCTACTGGAATTCCGACCGCATGGTGCTGTCCATGTACGGCGCCAAGGAGGTCGACGAGCGCTCGGCACCGGAATATTACGGCATCGTGCGCGATCTCGCCAAACGTGCCGGCCTGCCCATGCCGCGCGTCTATGTCATCAACAGCGACCAGCCGAATGCCTTTGCCACCGGCCGCAACCCGCAGAACGCCGCCGTCGCCGCCTCGACGGGCCTGCTTCAGGCCCTGAGCTATGAAGAGGTGGCGGGCGTGATGGCGCATGAACTCGCCCATATCCAGAACCGCGACACGCTGACCATGACGCTGACGGCGACGATCGCCGGTGCGATCTCGATGCTTGCCAACTTCGCCATGTTCTTCGGCGGCAGCGGCAATCGGGAAAACAACAATCCGCTCGGTTTCATCGGCGTGCTCATCGCCATGATCGTCGCGCCTTTCGCCGCCATGCTGGTGCAGATGGCGATCAGCCGGACGCGCGAATATTCCGCCGACAAGCGCGGGGCGGAGATCTGCGGCAACCCGCTCTGGCTCGCCTCCGCCTTGAAGAAGATCGCCATCGCCGCCGGCCGCATTCCCAACGAGGCCGCCGAGCACAATCCGGCGACCGCCCATATGTTCATCATCAATCCGCTGTCGGGCGAGCGCATGGACAACCTGTTCTCCACCCACCCGAACACGGAGAACCGCATAGCGGCGCTCGAGGAAATGGCCCGCGGCATGCAGACACGCTCGACGGAGCCGGTGCGGGCTGATAATCCGGTGCGCAAATCGCGCTCCGTCCCGTCGACCGGCTGGGGACGCGGTGGTTCCGAACCGCCCAAAGGTCCTTGGTCTTGAACGACGACAAACACAAAAACAGAACGCATTCGAAACGCTATCGCCCCGGCAAGGGGCCGCTTCCGGGGCCTGCTGCGAACCATCCGGAAAAGCCGGGCCTTCGAGCCCGGCAGGCCGCGGCCAAGATCCTGGCGGCGGTTGTCGATCGCAAGACGCCGCTCGACGGCATGCTCGACCTCGAAAACGGCAACCCGGCCTACCGCCAGCTGAACGATGCCGACCGCGCGCTCGTCCGGGCCATCCTCAACACGGCGTTGCGCCACCTCCCCCGTATCGAGGCCATCCTGGATATGCTCGTCGGCACGCCGCTGCCGGACGGCGCCCGCGCGCTGCATCATGTGCTGACGGTCGCGGCGGCGCAGATCCTCTATCTCGACGTGCCCGATCATTCCGCCGTCGACCTTGCGGTCGAGCAGGCGCAGATCGACCCGCGCAACCGCCGCTTCGCCAGCCTCACCAATGCGGTGCTGCGCCGCCTGTCGCGCGAAAAGGCCTCGCACCTGACGGCGACGCAGGCGGTTTCCGTCATTCCGGCCTGGTTCCACGAGCGGCTCTCCGCCGTCTATGGCCGTGACCATGCCGCGCGCATTGCCGATGCGCTGCTCGAACCCTCCACTGTCGACCTCACCGTAAAATCGGACCCGGAAGGCTGGGCCGCGCGGCTCGGCGGCCTGGTGCTGCCGACCGGTTCGGTGCGCCTGCCGGTCGCGTCCGGCGCCATTCCGGCGCTCGAAGGCTTCGAGGCCGGGGAGTGGTGGGTGCAGGATGCCGCGGCGAGCCTGCCGGCAAAACTGTTTTCGGACCTTGCCGGCAAGCGGGTCGCCGATCTCTGCGCCGCGCCCGGCGGCAAGACCGCGCAGCTTGCCGCCGCCGGCGCGAGGGTCACCGCCCTCGACCAGTCCGGCAACCGTCTGAAGCGGCTCATCGGCAATCTCGACCGGCTGCGTCTTTCGGCCGAGACGGTCGAGGCGAACATGGCGGAATACCGTCCGGGCGAGTTGTTCGATGCCGTGCTGCTCGATGCGCCCTGCTCCTCGACGGGCACGATCCGCCGCCATCCCGATGTCTTGTGGACCAAGGGGCCGGAGGATATCGGCAAGCTGGCCGGCCTGCAGGAGCGCCTGCTGCGCCACGCGCTGACGCTCGTGCGTCCCGGCGGGGAGCTGGTCTTCTCCAACTGCTCGCTCGATCCGAGCGAGGGGGAGGACATGGTCGCCCGGGTTCTCGCCGACAATCCGGACTGGCGCATTGCGCCGGTCGATCCCGCCGACTGGCCGGGTCTGGAAGCGGCGATCTCCCCGCGCGGCGAATTCCGCACCACGCCTGCCATGCTGCCCGCGACACTCGGCCATGCCGGCGGCGTGGACGGGTTTTATGCCGTTCGGCTCGTCCGTGCCGGCTGAGCTGCACAGGCTCCTCCGAAAGACATATGCCGTCGTCAACAGCCCATCGACCGCCGGTCAATTGACGCCGCTTGCCTTCTCGGCCTAGCTATAGGCCAAGGAGGCGTTCGTTAACCATGCAGCTTTCCGACAGGCAGCGGCTTCTCTATCTGTATATGCGTGAGGGTTGGCGCCGGTTTTCGCGGAGGCTCGCCCTCGGGCGAATCAGCGCGATGCGCTTTTCCGGCGGCACGCCGGACCGGCTGGTCGTCGCGCCGACGGACCTTCACCCCGCTGATTCGTTTGCCGGCGAAGAAATCGTCGCCGGGCGTTTCCCGCTGGCCGGCCGCGTTCTCGAATGCGACGGCGAATCACCCTTCGCACTGGAGCTTCCCTCGGAGGAGTTCGCCGTGCGCCTGCATTCCTTCGGCTGGCTGCGCCATATGCGGCTGGTCGATCCGGAAAAGGCCGCCCATACGGCTCGCTTCATCGTGGACGACTGGCTGCAGAGCCATGGGCGGGTCATCGGCGGGCTTGCCTGGCGGCCCGATGTCGTCGCGCAACGCATCATCGCCTGGCTGTCCCATTCGCCGGTGGTCCTGAAGGATGCCGACTATCCCTTCTATCGCCGCTTCCTGAAGAGCCTCGCCTTCCAGGTCCGCTATCTGCGCCATGTCGCCGACACGACGCGCGACGGCGAGCCGCGGCTGCGGGTGCGCATCGCGCTTGCCATGGCCTCCATCGCCATGCCGGCCTCCGCCTCGCGCATGCGCAGGGCCGCCCGCCATCTCGACGAGGAGCTCGACCGGCAGATCCTGCCCGATGGCGGCCATTCCTCGCGCAATCCGCGGGCCGCGCTCGACGTGCTGCTCGACCTGCTTCCGCTGCGCCAGACCTATGTCAATCTCGGCCATGACGTGCCCGCGCAGCTCATCCCCTCCATCGACCGCATCTTCCCGGCGCTGCGCTTCTTCCGCCACCAGGGCGGCGAGCTCGCGCTGTTCAACGGCGCGACCTATACGCTGGCGAACGAGCTGATGTCGGTGCTGCGCTACGACGAGACCGGCGGCGCGCCCTTCAAGGCGCTGCCGCAGAGCCGGTACGACCGCCTGGCCGTCAAGGAAACGGTCGTGCTGATGGATACGGGCGCGCCCAAGTCGGTCGATCTTTCGGCGACGGCCGCCGCCGGTGCGCTTTCCATCGAGATGTCCTCGGGCAGGAACCGCTTCATCGTCAATTCCGGACGACCGCGCTTTGCCGGCGAGGCGCTCAGGCAGATGGCGCGCACCACCGCGGCCCATTCCGTCGCCACGCTCAACGATACCTCCTCCTCGCGCATCTCCACGTCCCGTTTCCTCGGGCCGATCGTCGTCGGCGGCGTCAGCAAGGTGGACGTGTCGCGTGCCGAGCGCCAGTCTGGCGCCGACAGCGTGACGGCGACCCATGACGGTTATCTCAAGCGCTTCGGCCTTCTCTACGAACGGGACATCCTCGTGGCGGCGACGGGCAGCGAGATCCGCGGCCGGGAGCGTTTCTACAAGCCCGCCGACCCCGACGGCGCGATCGAGAAGGGCACGGCCGTGGTGCGCTTCCACATTCATCCGACGATCCAGCTCTACCGGGTATCGGCCAACGAGATGCGGCTGATCGCGCCGGACGGCGAGGCCTGGGCGCTGACCTGCATCGACGTTGCCGTGGAAGAGGAGGAGGATGTCTTCTTCGCCGATCCCTCCGGCGTCCGGGCGTCGCGCCAGCTCACGCTGACCATGCCGCTTGCCAAGGTGGCGGAAGTCCAGTGGTCGCTGATGCGGCAGCGTTGAGAATTCCCGGCTTTTGGCGGTTTTCTCGGGGCCGGGCCTGTGATAACGGGGCGCATGACCATCCGGCCCCCTCTTCCGGGCCGTCAGAACGGAGCGTCCCATGGCCGTCATTTCCAAGAAAATCCCCGCCCCAGACCGGGTCGCCCTGCGCACGGCGCTGCTGTCCGTCTCCGACAAGGCCGGTGTCGTCGATCTCGCCCGCGCCCTTGCCGAAAAGGGCGTGCGGCTGTTGTCGACCGGCGGCACGCACAAGGCGCTCAGCGATGCCGGGCTCGACGTCACCGACGTTTCCGAGGTCACGGGCTTTCCGGAAATCATGGATGGCCGCGTCAAGACGCTGCATCCCACCGTGCATGGCGGCCTGCTGGCGATCCGCGACGATGCGGAGCATGTCGAGGCGATGAAGGCGCATGGCATCGGCGCGATCGACCTTGCCGTCATCAACCTCTATCCCTTCGAGGAGGTACGCGCCAAGGGCGGCGACTATCCGACGACGGTCGAGAACATCGACATCGGCGGGCCGGCGATGATCCGCGCCTCGGCCAAGAACCACGCCTATGTGACTATCGTCACGGATCCCGCCGATTATCCCGCGCTGCTGGAGGAACTTGCGGACGGTTCGACTTCCTACGCCTTCCGCCAGCGCATGGCGGCGAAGGCCTATGCCCGCACGGCAGCCTATGACGCGGCGATCTCCAACTGGTTCGCCGATGCGCTCGATATACCCATGCCGCGCCACCGCGTGCTCGGCGGCGTCCTGAAGGAGGAGATGCGCTACGGCGAGAACCCGCACCAGAAGGCGGGCTTCTACGTGACCGGCGAAAACCGCCCGGGCGTCGCGACCGCCACGCTGCTGCAGGGCAAGCAGCTTTCCTACAACAATATCAACGACACCGACGCCGCCTTCGAGCTCGTTGCCGAGTTCCTGCCGGAAAACGGCCCGGCCTGCGCGATCATCAAGCATGCCAATCCCTGCGGCGTGGCTACCGGCAGGACGCTGAAGGAGGCCTATGCGCGGGCGCTCGCCTGCGATCCGGTCTCGGCCTTCGGCGGCATCATCGCGCTCAACACGGTGCTGGACGGCGAGACGGCGGAAGAGATCGTCAAGCTCTTCACCGAGGTCATCATCGCGCCGGACGCGGACGAGAAGGCCCGCGCCGTCATCGCCGGCAAGCCGAACCTGCGCCTGCTGGTGACGGGCGCCCTGCCCGATCCGCGCGTGCCGGGCCTTTCCGCCAAGACGGTGTCGGGCGGCCTCCTGGTACAGAGCCGCGACAACGGCATGGTCGAGGACCTCGAACTGAAGGTCGTGACCAAGCGTGCGCCGACGGCGCAGGAGCTGGAAGACATGAAGTTCGCCTTCAAGGTCGCCAAGCACGTCAAGTCGAATGCCGTGGTCTATGCCAAGGACGGCCAGACGGCCGGCATCGGCGCCGGCCAGATGAGCCGCGTCGATTCCGCCCGCATCGCCGGCCTGAAGGCCGAGGAAGCGGCCAAGGCCATGGGCCTTGCCGAGCCGCTGACGCGTGGCTCGGCCGTCGCGTCGGAAGCTTTCCTGCCCTTCGCCGACGGCCTGCTCTCGGCGATTGCCGCAGGCGCCACGGCGGTTATCCAGCCGGGCGGCTCGATGCGCGATGCGGAGGTGATCGCCGCGGCCGACGAGGCCGGCGTCGCCATGGTCTTCACCGGCATGCGCCATTTCCGTCACTGAGCCGGATTCTTAGCAGACCTCTGCTTTCCTCCGTCATGGTCGAGGCTTGCCCCGACCGTCCATGGCCGCAGGTGGCGTGTGGATCCTCGGGTTAAACCCGAGGATGACGACAGTGGGTGGGGCGATGTCTGTCATCCCCCTGACGCCCCGCTTTCCGGGCGTCTTGCGTCTCAGGCCTCGACCTTTGCCGCGGGATAGGGCGTGCGCAGCAGGAGCAGGAAGCCGGCGAGGAGAAAGGCGATGAGTGCCATCATGCCGAGGCGGGCGGAGCCCGTCGCGGTGGTGACGAGCGCGACGGAGAGCGGCGCGAGGAAGGACGTGGCCCGGCCGGACAGGGCATAGAGGCCGAAATAGCGGCCCGCTTCGTCGGGATGGATGCTTCTTGCAAGATAGGACCGCGCGGAGGCCTGGACAGGGCCGAAGGCGACGCCGATCATGAGGCCGTAGACGATATAGGCCTTTTCCGCCGCCGTGCCGAACAGGCCGCCGGAATCGGCGGTCGGCAGCGGCACGAGGCCGAACAGCGTGAAGCCCGGGCCGGTGGAGACGATGCCGATGGTGGCGAGGATCAGGCAGACAAGGCTCATCACGACGACGGCCTTCGAGCCGAGGCGCCTGTCCATGCGGCTGGCATAGAGGCAGCCGCCGATCGCCACAACGTTGAGGATGATGCCGTAGATGCCGAGTTCGAAGGTCTGCCAGGCGAACATGCCGGCGGCGAAGGTTCCGCCAAGCGCCAGCAGTCCGTTGACCCCGTCCTGGTAGATCATCCGGGCAATGAGGAAGCGCAGGATGCCCGGCTTCCTGCGCAATTCCCCGAGGGCGACGGAGAGGTCGGCAAAGCCGGCGCGCACCGCGGCCGCAATGGGCAGCCCCCGGCTCTGGTCCGGCGTGAAGAAGAACATCGGCAGGATGAAGACGAGATACCAGAGCGCCGAGATCGGCCCGGTGATGCGGGCGTCCTCGCCGGCGGCGGCGTCGAGACCGAAGAGCGGGCTGATGCCGATCGCCGTCCGTCCGGTCTCCGGGTTTGCGGCCAGCAGCGCGACGACCGCGATCAGCACGATCATGCCGCCGAGATAACCGAGGCCCCAGGCGATGTTGGAGATGCGGCCGACATCCGCCGGGCTGACGAGGCGCGGCATCATCGAATCGTTGAAGACGATGGAGAATTCCGCCGCCACGGTGGCGAGCACGATCATCGCCATGGCGAAGACGAGGCTGCTGCCGGGCGCCGCATACCAGAGGGCGAGGAGCGACAGGATCTTGATGGCGGCGAAGGCGGCGATCCAGGGTTTTCGCGCGCCGGAAGCATCGGCGATGGAGCCCATGACGGGCGCGAGCAGCGCGATGGCGACGCCGGCGATGGTGAGCGTGTAGCTCCAGGCCGCCTGCCCGGCCGCGTGGTCCTCGGTGAGGCGCGAGACGAGGTAGGGGCCGAAGATGAAGGTGGTGATGACCGTGAAGAAGGGCTGTGCCGCCCAGTCGAATAGCATCCAGCCCGTTATGCCGAGGCGGCTCGTCCGCCCTGCTGCCGCTTCCGCCACGCCCGCCCTCGTTTCTCGAATCGCTGCGGCGGGTTCTCACGCCGGTTCCGGCGAGAGGCTAGCATTTGCCGGCGGCGGGATTCAACGGGTGTGGTTAGGACCCCCTCTGCGTTGCCGGGCAAAGGGGGTAGTCGCGATTGGAATTATGCAACCGTGGGATAGCCGCAGCCGCGTGAGGCGGCTGCGGTGAGGCAAGGCTTGCCTTACCGTGCCCGCTCCTGTGCGAGGTCGCTCAGGATGCCGGCGGCGACGCTGACCTTGGCGAGCGTGGCCTCGCCGGCTTCCGTCAGCGCCGAGAGGTTGGCGGTGACGCGGGCGAGACGCTCGCGGCCGCCCTGCTGCCAGGCGGAAAGCGGTGCCTTGTCGCCCTTGTGGCGCGTCAGCACCACGGTGGCGAGGTCGCGGCGGGCATTGGCGATGTCGGTGAGACTGCGCTGCAGGGCGAGCGCCTCGTAGAGATCGCCGGTCGGGATGCGGCTGGCCGCCGAAAGCAGCCGGCCGATATTGAGCGTCGCACTGATGCCGGCAAAGGTCTGCGCCGTCTTGCCGAGCGTATCGCCCGTCGCCCCGGCGATCAGCATGACCTCCGGCACGAAGGTCAGCATGGAGAGGGTGGCGATCTCCTCCGCAAGCTCTGCCGGCACGCCCTCGTCCTCATAGGCATGGGCCTTGCGGCGGGCCTCGTCGCCGGCCTGTTCGGAGATGAGGGTGGAAAGATGCGGACGCAGCTGCTTCAGCGCCTGCCTGAGCTTGTGCACGGCCTCGCTCATCGGGCCCGAAACGGCCCCGGTGGTCAGGAGCAGGCTGGTGACGGAGGCGTAGATGCGGCCGATCTCCTCGTAGAGCTCGTTCTGCACCGAACCGGATACCACATTGTCCAGCGCGTCCACGCCGGCGTAGAGCGCGGCGAGGCCGTAGCCGTCACGGGCGATGACGGCGGCCTTCACGGCGTCCGCCGGGCCGAAGCCGGTGCCGTCCGTCAGCGTGTTGACGAAGGCCGGGCCGCCGCGGTTGATCACCTCGTTGGCGAGGATCGTCGCGATGATCTCGCGGCGCAGGCGGTGCGAACGGATGTCGTCCGCATAGGCCTTCTGCATCTTGGCCGGGAAGTAGCCGGTCAGCGCCGGTTCGAAATAGGGTTCGTCCGGCAGACCGGTATGGATGAGCTCGTCGAACAGCACCAGCTTGGCATAGGAGAGCAGCACGCCGATCTCCGGCCGCGTCAGCGGCTTGCCGGCCTGGTAGCGCTCGGCCATGGTGCGGTCGTCGGGCAGCGTCTCGACCTTGCGGTTGAGCTGGCCAGCGGCCTCCAGGCGATCCATCAGGCGGGTCAGCGGCGCGCGGTTGGCCGCGCCCTGCCGTTCCGTCAGCGAGATTGCCAGGGACTGCAGGTAGTTGTTGCGCAGCACGAGATGGCCCACCTCATCCGTCATCGAGGCGAGCAGCACGTTGCGCTTGGCGCGCGTCAGCCGCTCGTCGCGCATGGCCGAAGCGAGCGCGATCTTGATGTTGACCTCGACGTCGGACGAATTCACGCCGGCCGAGTTGTCGATGGCGTCGGAATTGCAGCGTCCGCCCTTGAGGCCGAAGGCGATGCGGCCGCGCTGGGTGACGCCGAGGTTCGCGCCCTCGCCGATCACCTTGGCGCGCACGTCGTCGGCGACGATGCGGATCGGGTCGTTGGCGCGGTCGCCGACCTCCGCATCCGTCTCGTTCTGGCCGCGGATATAGGTCCCGATGCCGCCGAACCACAGGAGATCGACCGGCGCCTTCAGGATCGCCGTCATGATCTCGAAGGGCGTCGCCTTGGCCTTGTCGATGCCGATGACGACCATGGCTTCCGGCGTCAGCGTCACGGATTTTTCCGTGCGCGGGATGATCATCGCACCCTTGGAGAGCACGGAGCGGTCATAGTCCTGCCAGCTGGAGCGCGGCAGGTTGAACATGCGCCGCCGCTCGGCGAAGGACGTGTCGGTGTCCGGGTTGGGATCGATGAAGATGTCGCGGTGGTCGAAGGCCGCGACGAGCCGGATCTTGCGCGACAACAGCATGCCGTTGCCGAAGACGTCGCCCGACATGTCGCCGACGCCGGCGACGGTGAACGGCGTCTTCTGGATGTCGATGTTCATCTCGCGGAAATGGCGCTTGACGGTTTCCCAGGCGCCGCGGGCGGTAATCCCCATTTTCTTGTGGTCGTAGCCGGCCGAGCCGCCGGAGGCAAAGGCGTCGTCGAGCCAGAAGCCGGCTTCCTGCGCCAGGCCGTTCGCCGTGTCGGAGAAGGTCGCGGTGCCCTTGTCGGCGGCGACGACGAAATAGGGGTCGTCCCCGTCGAGCCGCACCGTATCGGCCGGCGGCACGACGTCCAGGCCGACGATGTTGTCGGTGACGGAGAGCAGCGTGCGGATATAGGTCTTGTAGGCCTCGGTGCCGGCCTTGAAGACGGCGTCGCGGCTGCCGCCGGCGGGAAGCTGCTTCGGATAGAAGCCGCCCTTGGCGCCGACCGGCACGATGACCGAGTTCTTGACCTGTTGGGCCTTCACGAGGCCGAGCACTTCCGTGCGGTAGTCCTGCGCGCGGTCGGACCAGCGCAGGCCGCCGCGGGCGACCTTGCCGAAGCGCAGGTGCACGCCCTCGACCTCGGCGCCGTAGACGAAGATCTCGCGGAAGGGGCGCGGTTCCGGCAGGCCGTCGAGGGCCTTCGGGTCGAGCTTGATGGCCAGCGTTTTGCGCGGCTTTCCGTCCGCGTCGCGCTGGAAATAGTTGGTGCGCAACGTGGCCTGGATGGCGTTGACGTAGCGGCGCAGGATGCGGTCCTCGTCGAGGCTTGGCACGTTCGCCAGCGCGTCCTCGATCGCCGCCGCCACATCCGCGGATTTCTTCTCGCGCTGGCGCTCGGAAAGCTTCGGGTCGAGTCGGGTCTCGAACAGGCGGAAGAGATCGGCGGCGATCGTCGGGTACTTGTTGAGCGTATCGGCGATATAGCCCTGCGAATAGGCGATGCCGGTCTGGCGCAGGTAGCGCGAATAGGTGCGCAGCGCCATGATCTCGCGGGCGGAAAGGCCGCCGGTGAGGATGAGGCGGTTCAGGGCGTCGTCGTCCACCTCGCCGTGCCAGGCCGCGAGGAACGCTTCCTCCAGCATCGGGCTCAGCTTGGCGAGGTTGATCTCGATGCCGTCGCGATGCCGCAGCTCCATGTCATGCAGGATGACGCGGCGCTCGCCGCCGTCGAGGCTGGCGAGCGTCAGGTCGTGCGTCTGCTCGCTGATGACGTTGAAGCCGAGGTTTTCCAGCAGAGGCACGCGCCGCGACAGCGAAACGGGCTCGCCGGCATGGAAGATCTTCAATTCGACGGTGGCAAGATCCGTGTGCCAGGCCTTGCGGTAGAAGGCGATGCTGATCGGGTTTTCGGGCGTCGCCGTGGTGATCAGGGCGAGGTCCGCATGGGCTTCGGCGGGCGTGAAATCCTCCTGGTAGCCGCGGTCGGTGACGAGCCGCACGCCGTCCGCATTGGAGAGCGCTTCGAAGCGGTCGGTCCAGCGGGTGGCGATCTCGCGCACCGCCTGCTCTAGCTTTTGCTGCGGAAGGCGTGGCGTCTTGCCGCCGGAGCGGCCGATGATGAAGTGCACGCGGGCAAGGCCGCCTTCCGGGAACGCCGGATAATAGGCCGAGACGCGGCCATCGTAAGCCGACTTCAGATAGTTGCCGATCTTTTCGCGCACGTCGGAATCGTACTGTTCGCGCGGCACGTAGACGATGACCGAGACGAAGCGGTCGAAGCGGTCGATACGCGGCAGCACGCGGATGCGCGGCCGGTCGGAAAGTTCGTTGATCTGCTCGCAGAAGGTGGCGAGCAGGCCGGTGTCGATCTGGAAGAGGTCGTCGCGCGGATAGGATTCCAGCGTGTTGATCAGCATCTTGCCGGAATGGCTCTTCGGGTCGTAGCCGAAATGCTCGATGACCGCGGCCACCTTGGAGCGCAGCAGCGGGATCTGGCCGGCGGCGTGGGTGTAGGCCGTCGAGGTGAAGAGGCCGACGATGCGCAATTCCCCGATCACCTTGCCCTTCTCGTTGAAGCGCTTGAGGCCGACATAGTCCATATAGGCCCGGCGATGCACGAGCGACTTCACATTGGCCTTGGTGACGATCAGGAAATCCGGACCTTCGAGGAATTCGAGGATCTCCGGCGTCGTCGTCACAGCGTCCTTGCCGAGACGCAGCACGCGCACGTCCGGATCGGACAGGATGCCGAGGCCTTCGCCGCCCCGTTCGACGGTGGCCGCCTCACCCTTGCCGGAATAGCTGTATTCGCGCATGCCGAGGAAGGTGAAGTTGTTGCCGCGCAGCCAGTCGAGGAAGGCGAGCGCCTCTTCCTTACCCGGCTTTTCCTTGGCGTAGCGCTCCATGTCGGCCATGGTGCTATCGAGCTTTTCCAGCATGGAAGGCCAGTCGTCGACGGCGAGGTGGACCTGGTCGAGCACGGTTCCGATCCGCTCGGCGAGCGCGGCGGCTTCGTTCGGCGCCCGCTCGGAAAGGTGGATCTCGATATGGCTGACCCGCTGGGCCGGATCGCTGTCTTCGTCCGGCGAGAAAAGCTTCGGCGTCTCGCCGGGTGCCACGACGAGGATCGGGTGGATCGCCAGATGGATGTCGCGATGGGTGCTCGTCACCTCGCCCATCACCGAATCGTAAAGGAACGGCTGGTTGCGGTCCGTGACGGAGAGCACGGAGACGGGCTCGCCCTGCGGGCGCACATCCGCAAGCGTGGTGACCGTGACGCGCGGCCCGGTGCCGTCCCAGGCCTCGATTTCGGCCATGGCATGGGCGGCGGCAACGGCCAGCATCTCGCCGGTATAGTGCTCGATATCGTCCTTGCTGGCCCGCCCGAAGAGGATGTCCGGGTTCAGCGTCTTCGCGCCGAGGGCTGCGGCTGCGGCCTTTGCGGCCTCGATGTGTTTTTCTCGTTTCACGTTGGTCCTGGCACCCATGGAATTCTCCCTCGAATCCGATGGCCGGACGTTAGCAGAAGAAAAAATACGCGCGACGGAATTTGTGCATTTGCGAGAAAATTCAATCGATTTTGTCCGAGATAGGTCAGTTTTGCTGTCGTTTTGTCGCGAAATTCATGTTTTTTCGTCGAAAAGCAGCCCAAAATCGGCTGCGGCGGCATTTTTCCGCTTTTCGGCCGGTGGCCGGAAAAGGGGCGGGCGTTGACAGGAAATGACCCCCTTGTCATCACTTCGCCGGAACCAGGGGAGCCGGTTATGAACGAGAGCGACAAGGGCGCGGTCATCGTGATTTCGAGCCATGTGGTGCGCGGCACGGTGGGCAACCGCGCCGCCGTCTTCGCGCTCGAAACGCTCGGCCATCCGGTCTGGGCGCTGCCGACGGTTATCCTGCCCTGGCATCCCGGTCGCGGGCGCTCGACCCGCGTGGCGATCTCGGCGGACGATTTCGACGCGATGATCTCCGATCTCATCCGCGCGCCTTGGCGGGGCGAGGTCAAGGCGGTGCTTTCCGGCTATCTCGGCAGCGCGGCGCAGGCGCATTCGGTGGCACGGCTCGTCACGGCCCTGCGGGCGGAAAATCCCGACCTGCTTTATATGTGCGATCCGGTCTGCGGCGACGATCGCGGCCTCTACGTGCCGGAGGAGACGGCGGCGGCGATCCGCGACGCGTTGATCCCGCTTGCTTCCATCGCCACGCCCAACCGGTTCGAGCTTGCCTGGCTTGCCGGCGCGCCGCTCGAGACCAATGCGGCGATCATGGAGGCGGCGCTGTCGCTCGGGCCTTCCCGCATGCTCGTCACCTCCTCGCTGGCGCTGATGACGGGAAGCACCGGCAATCTCTATCTCTCCGGACGCCATGCGCTGCTGGCGGAACACCGGCTCGTGCCGAACCCGCCGAACGGCACCGGGGACCTATTGGCTGCCATCTTCCTGTCGCGGCTGATGGAGGGCCTGCCGGAGGAACGTGCCTTGATGATGGCCACCGCCAGCGTCTTCGAGATCGTCGCGCGCACCGCCAAGCGCGGCGCCGACGAATTGACGCTGGAACAGGACGCGTCCAGCATCTCCACACCCATGGCCATGGTGCACATGCGCCGTCTCGTGCATCCGGCGCAGCCGCGGCGTTCTTGACGATCCGGCCTTGCGCCATGCCTTGCAGAGTGGTTTATGCGGAAGCCGGATGGGGCCTCATCCAGCAGATCGCTCGCACCCGGGGGTACTTTGACACCATGAACCGCTTTCCCGATCGTCTTCTGAATGGCTACCGCAACTTCATGTCCGGCCGCTATGTCGAGCAGTCGGCGCGCTACAAGGCCCTGGCGGAGACCGGGCAGAAACCGAAGACGCTGGTGATCGCCTGTTGCGACTCCCGTGCCGCGCCGGAGACGATTTTCGACAGCGGGCCGGGCGAGCTCTTCGTCGTGCGCAACGTCGCGAACCTCGTGCCGCCCTACGAGCCGGACAGCAATTTCCATGCGACCTCGGCGGCGCTCGAATTCGCCGTGCAGTCGCTGAAGGTCAGCGATATCGTGGTGATGGGCCATGGCCGCTGCGGGGGCATTTCCGCCGCGCTCGACCCGGATGCCGAGCCGCTGTCGCCCGGCGATTTCATCGGCAAGTGGATGGGCATGCTCAAGCCGGTCGCCGAACAGATCCAAGGCGCCGAAATCCTGACGCAGGGCGAGCGCCAGCGCGCACTGGAGCGCGTCTCGATCCGCAATTCCATCGCCAACCTGCGCACCTTCCCTTGCGTGCGCATCCTGGAAGAGCGCGGCCGCCTCCAGCTCCATGGCGCCTGGTTCGACATCTCGACCGGCGAATTGTGGATCATGGACGCCAAGAGCGGCGATTTCCAGCGCCCCGGCGCGTAACGGAAAACCCGGCGCGGTCGCCCGGCTGGGTTCATGTCGTCACGACCGGCAATGCCGCCCGTCCCCGACGTCACCCGGCTTGCCGGGGCCTGGCGAGGGACGGTTCGCGGCGTTTATTCGCCGTCGATTTCCGCACCGATGATGGCGATTGCGCGCTGGTAGACGCTGGCCGCGTTCCAGCCCTGCAATGCGCCGAAATTGCCCTGGCCCGGCTGGTAGCCGCCGCCGGCGCTCCAGCCATGGCCGCGCAGGAAGTTCGCCGTGGAGGCGAGCGCGTCGGCCTTGGAGCCGACAAGGTCGATGCGGCCGTTGCCGTCGCCGTCGACGCCGTATTTCAGCACGTTGGCCGGCAGGAACTGCGTCTGGCCGATTTCGCCATGCGCCGCGCCGCGGGCCGAGGGGCTCAGGACGCCCTTCTGCACGAGCTGCAGCGTGGCGTAGAGCTGGTTCGTGAAATATTCGGAACGGCGGCAGTCATAGGCAAGCGTCGCGACGGCCGAGATCGTGTGTTCCTTGCCGAGGAAGCCGCCGAAGCCGGTTTCCATGCCCCAGATGGCGAGCAGCGGGCCGGCCGGCACGCCGTAGCGCGCCTCGATGCGCTGGAAGAGCGCGGCGTTCTGCTTCTTCAGGCTCTTGCCGCGGCGGATGATCGCCTGGCCGCCGCGCTTCTGCATGAACTGCTCGAGCGAGAGCTTGAAGCTCTTCTGGCCGCGGTCGGCGCGAATCGTGGCGCGGGCATAGCTGACATTGGCGAAGGCCTTGTCGATGGTCGAGCGGCTGATGCCGCGTCCGGCCGCCTCGTCCTTGAAGGCTTCCACCCAGGCCGGAAACCCGCTTGCATCATTGCCGCATTTTGCAGCCTCTGCCGCCGCCGGCACTGCTGCCGCGGCGATCATTGCGGCCAGCACCTTGGCCACGCTCTTTGTCATGCCCATGAAAAACCCCGTGATCTCGTCAATTCTGCGGGAGCATGCCATGCTCCCCTGTTCCTGTCACCGCACCTTGCCGTGAACCGTTCCGGCGATGCCGCCGGGACCGCCTCAAAGCGAAGTCCCGATTGTCCTCAGACGGAACAACCGGGACTTTTATTTAAAGTCGATTAACGGAGCGTTGCCAATTTTTCCAAAAGGCAGAAAGCGTTCCGTCTTTCCGTGGCGCCTGGCCGGTCAGGCGGCCTGCTTCTTCGCCTTGATCAGGCCGCGGTTGACGAGCAGCTCGGCGATCTGGATGGCGTTGAGGGCGGCACCCTTGCGCAGGTTGTCGGAGACGACCCACATGTTGAGGCCGTTCTCGACCGTGGCGTCCTCGCGGATGCGCGAGATGTAGGTGGCGTCTTCACCGGCCGATTCGTACGGGGTGATGTAGCCGCCGTTCTCGTGCTTGTCGATGACCTGGCAACCCGGCGCTTCGCGCAGGATGTCGCGCGCCTCGTCCGCGGTGATCTCCTTCTCGAACTCGATGTTGACCGATTCGGAATGGCCGATGAAGACGGGCACGCGCACCGCCGTGCAGGTCACCTTGATCTTCGGGTCGAGCATCTTCTTGGTCTCGGCGAGGACCTTCCACTCTTCCTTCGTGTAGCCGTCCTCCATGAACACGTCGATATGCGGGATGACGTTGAAGGCGATGCGCTTGGTGAACTTCTTCGATTCGACCGGATCTGCGACGAAGACGGCGCGGGTCTGGTTGAAGAGCTCGTCCATGCCGTCCTTGCCGGCGCCGGAGACGGACTGGTAGGTCGAGACGACGACGCGCTTGATCGTCGCGCGGTCATGCAGCGGCTTCAGCGCCACGACGAGCTGGGCGGTCGAGCAATTGGGGTTGGCGATGATGTTCTTGCGGGTGAACTGGGCGACGGCGTCGGGGTTCACTTCCGGAACGATCAGCGGAACGTCGGCGTCGTAGCGCCAGGCGGAGGAATTGTCGATGACGACGCAGCCCTGCGCGCCGATCTTCGGCGAGAACTTCTGGGAAACCGTGCCGCCGGCCGACATCAGGCAGATGTCCGTGTCGGAGAAATCGTAGTTCTCGAGGTTCTGCACCTTCAGCGTCTTGTCGCCGAAGGAGACCTCGGTGCCGATCGAGCGGCTGGAGGCCAGCGCCACGACTTCGTCAGCCGGGAAGCCGCGCTCGGAAAGGATGTTCAGCATTTCGCGGCCGACATTGCCGGTCGCGCCGGCGACTGCGATCTTGAAACCCATGTCTAAAGCTCTCTTTCTCTGTCTCTCCGCGGGTTCAGGAGGTGAAACCCGCCGGCCATGACGCGGGTTTCGGTCCCCGGCCGTACCGGGGAGAGAGCGGTGGCCAGAGACGTCAGACGGTTTTCGTCGTCGTTTTGGCCATTGTTTTGGAAATCGATACGCAACGACGAACCCGTCCGGCGTTGAAGGCCGGAGCGATCATGCGGGCGATGGCGAGACCACAGCGATACATGGCGGTTCCTTTGCGTGCGTGCTGCATACGCTCATCTGCCGAAGAGTCAAGCCTTGCGTGAACGATCCGGGATTTCGCCAAGGCCCTCGACTTAAGTCTTACGCCGAAAGTCATAAGCCCAAAGCAGCGCTGATGCGGCAAGGCGTTTTCTGCCATCCTTTCATCAGGCGCACCCCGTCCGGCGTTTTTAGGGAGAAACTCCGGACTGTCATGGGCTGCCCCGATACGCCGTTTTCGTGGAGGACAATGAAATGGCAAATGTTTCGACGGTGGGCAACGCCAAGGCCGCGCCCATGACGGGCGAGCAGAAGAAGGTGATCTTCGCCTCTTCGCTCGGCACCGTTTTCGAATGGTACGACTTCTATCTTTACGGCTCGCTGGCGATCTATATCGGCGCCACCTTCTTCAGCCAGTATCCCGAGACGACGCGCAACATCTTCGCGCTGCTCGCCTTCGCCGCCGGCTTCCTTGTGCGTCCGTTCGGCGCGCTGGTGTTTGGCCGCCTCGGCGACCTCGTCGGCCGCAAGTACACCTTCCTTATCACCATTCTCATCATGGGCGTCTCGACCTTCGTCGTGGGCCTCCTGCCCGGTGCCGCCACCATCGGCATCGCCGCGCCGATCATCCTGATCATCCTGCGCATGCTGCAGGGTCTGGCGCTCGGCGGGGAATATGGCGGTGCCGCGACCTACGTGGCCGAGCACGCTCCGGACGGCAGACGCGGTTACTTCACCTCGTGGATCCAGACGACGGCGACGCTCGGCCTGTTCCTGTCGCTGATCGTCATCCTCGCGGTGCAGTTCATCGTCGGCAAGGAAGCCTTCGCCGAATGGGGCTGGCGCATTCCGTTCCTGCTGTCGGTCGTGCTCCTCGGCGTTTCCGTCTGGATCCGTCTTAAGATGAACGAATCGCCGGCCTTCGCGAAGATGAAGGAAGAAGGCAAGGGCTCCAAGGCACCGCTGACGGAAGCCTTCGGTCAGTGGCGCAACGCCAAGATCGCGCTGCTCGCACTCTTCGGCGCCGTCGTCGGCCAGGCCGTCGTCTGGTATTCCGGCCAGTTCTATGCGCTCTTCTTCCTGACGGGCGTTCTCAAGGTCGAGAGCCAGTCGGCCAACATCATGGTCGCCTGCTCGCTGCTCATCGGCACCGGCTTCTTCGTCTTCTTCGGCTGGCTGTCGGACAAGATCGGCCGCAAGCCGATCATCATGGCCGGCCTGGTGCTCGCCATGCTGACCTACTTCCCGCTGTTCAAGGCTCTGACCTGGGCCGGCAACCCGGCGCTGGCAACGGCGCAGGACACGATCCGCGCAACGGTCACCGCTGCTCCGGGCGACTGCAAGTTCCAGTTCAACCCGACCGGCACGGCGAAGTTCACCACCTCATGCGACATCGCGACGTCGTTCCTGACCCGCAACTCGGTGCCCTATGACGTCGTCACCACGGCGGCTGCCGGCACGGCCGCAACGGTCCAGATCGGCGACAAGACGATCTCGAGCTACGATGCCATCGCTTCGGCCGATCAGGTCAAGACGCTCGACGCGGCCTTCCAGAAGGAAACCAACCTGGCCCTCCAGGCGAACGGTTATCCGCTGGTCCGCGGCGCGGTCAAGGTTCCGGAGTCCAAGCTGGATGCCTTCGTCGCAGGCAACCCGGAACTCGCCCTCGATGCCGCCGCCATCCGCGCCGGCGAGAAGGCGACCATGCCGGCTGCCGACCTCGTCACGGCCAAGCTGCTGACGGCCGAGGAAGCCGCCGGGGTCACCGACATGGCGGTCTACACGATCGACAAGGGCGGTGCCTTCACCATGGTGGCCGACCCGGCGCGCGTGAACTGGATCACGATCATCGCCGTGCTGACCGTGCTCGTGATCTACGTCACGATGGTCTACGGCCCGATCGCCGCGCTCCTGGTGGAGCTCTTCCCGACCCGCATCCGCTACACCGGCATGTCGCTGCCCTACCATATCGGCAACGGCTGGTTCGGCGGCCTGCTTCCGGCGACGGCCTTCGCGATGAGCGCGGCCCAGGGCGATATCTACTACGGCCTCTGGTACCCGATCGTCTTCGCCGGCATCACGCTGGTCATCGGTCTTCTCTTCCTGCCGGAAACGAAGGACCGCGACATCCACGCCATGGATTGATCTCCCCCTTCCGATAGTTCATGGCGACCCGGCTCGTGGCGACACGGGCCGGGTTCTTTATTGGCCCTTGGGCGGCAGCAGGGATTTCGGCATCGGCCAGCCGCGCGCATCGAAGCGGAAGAGCCATTCCCTGCCGGCGAAGAAGAAGGCCGTGGCGATGGCGGCCCACAGGCCGAGCAGAAGGCCGGCGGCGACGTCGCTCGGATAGTGCGCCCCGACGATGACGCGGGAGATGCCGATCGCCAGCGCCCCGAGCAGGAACAACGGGCGCAGCCGCGGCGCCAGCATCGAAAAGGCCCCGAAGAACGACCCGGCCGCCGCCGAATGCCCGGAGGGAAAGCTGGCATAGAGATTGTCATAGGCAAAGGGCGTCAGGCTGTAGGCACCCAGTTCGGCGAAGAGTTCAGGGCGCGCCCGGCCGACGATCAGCTTGAAGAGATGCACGAGGGCGCTCGTCGCGCCGATGGTCAGGAAGAAGTAGAGCGACAGCCGCCGGGCGGTGCGCGCCCGGCCGGCGAGCGTTTCGTTGCGGCTTACCCGACGCACGATATAGGCGAGGATCACGATGAAGCCGGAGCCGTAGATCATCCAGGCGAAAGTGCCGAAATCGGTGATGCGCGCGTTGAAGGTCACGATCGCGTCGGGAAGGCCCTGCGCGCGCTGCGACAGCATGGGATCGAGAGGAACGAGAGCCACGACGAGAATGGCGGTGGCGGCGAGGATCCAGAGCGAGGAGGTCGCGAGCGATCGGTTCATGAGCATACCCTGATAACGGCGTTGCTTCCATGTGTTGGCGAGCGCCGGCATTTCAAGGGAGGCAAACGAAAAAGGCTCCCCGCCGATCGCGCCGGGAGCCTTCTCGCAATGACGTCAGGTTCAGGCCGAAAGCTTCCTGAACGCGGCGAGGATGGCGTCGCCCATTTCGGCGGTGCCGACCTTGCGGCAGCCTTCGGCCATGATGTCGCCGGTGCGGATGCCGCTGTCGAGCACCTCGGCGATCGCCTTCTCCAGGTTGTCGGCGTCCGCGACCATGTTGAACGAGTAACGCAGGCACATGGCGAAGGAGGCGATCATGGCGATCGGGTTGGCGATTCCCTTGCCGGCAATGTCCGGCGCCGAGCCGTGCACGGGCTCGTAGAGCGCCTTGCGCTGCCCCTTGGCATCGGGCGCGCCGAGCGAGGCGGACGGCAGCATGCCGAGCGAGCCGGTCAGCATGGCGGCGACGTCGGAGAGCATGTCGCCGAAGAGGTTGTCCGTCACGATGACGTCGAACTGCTTCGGGGCGCGCACGAGCTGCATGCCGCCGGCATCGGCGAGCATGTGCTCGAGCTGGACGTCGGAATAGCTGCGCTTGTGCGTTTCCGTCACCACCTGGTTCCAGAGAACGCCGGACTTCATGACGTTGCGCTTCTCCATGGAGCAGACGCGGTTCTGGCGAGTGCGCGCCAGTTCGAAGGCGACGCCGGCGATGCGCTCGATCTCGTAGGTGTCGTAGACCTGCGTGTCGATGCCGCGCTTCTGGCCGTTGCCGAGGTCGATGATCTCCTTCGGCTCGCCGAAATAGACGCCGCCCGTCAGTTCGCGCACGATGAGGATGTCAAGGCCTTCGACGAGTTCCGGCTTCAGCGAGGAGGCGCTGGCGAGCGCCGGATAGCAGATGGCCGGGCGCAGGTTCGCGAACAGCTTCAGGTCCTTGCGCAGGCGCAGGAGGCCGGCCTCCGGGCGTACCTCATAGGGCACGGCATCCCATTTCGGGCCGCCGACGGCGCCGAACAGCACCGCGTCGGCCGCCAGCGCCTTCTCCATGTCGCCTTCCGAGATCGCCGCGCCATGCGCGTCGTAGGCCGAGCCGCCGACGAGGCCCTCGTCGGTCTCAAAACCCGCGCCGCGTTCGGCATTCATGTAGGCGATGATCTTGCGGACTTCCGCCATGGCTTCCGGGCCGATGCCGTCGCCGGGCAGAAGGAGGAGGGTGCGCGCTGTCATGGGATTGTCCTTGATGTCACGGAATGGTCGCGCGCTTCTTAGCGCAACTTCCGTTCAAGGAAAATCGTCGAAAAGAAAGAATTTTGCGCGAGGCGTTGCGCCTTTCGGCTAAGCGCGTCGCGATCTTCCAGATTCATTCCCGCGCTTTAGGTCCTTGATTTTTCGCATGTCGTTATCGCAAAACCGCTGCACACTTTTGCGCGGCATGTTTCAGTTCGCGCGCAGCGCCGTGACTTCGATCTCGATGAGCATTTCCGGCCGGATAAGGCCGCAGACGATCATGGTCGCGGCGGGGCGGATCGTTCCGAAGGTCTCGCCGAGGATCGGGAAGACGCGGTCGGCGAAGGCGGCGTCGGTCACGTAATAGTGGCAGCGCACGACGTCGGCGAAAGAAAAGCCGGCGTCCTGCAGAACCTTGCCGATGGTGGCGAGTGCGTTGCGCGTCTGGTCCTCGACGCTTTCGGGCATGGTCATCGTGGCGTAGTCGTAGCCGGTCGTGCCCGACACGAAGCACCAGTTGCCTTCCACGACGGCGCGCGAATAACCCGCCGTCGCTTCAAAGGGGGAGCCGGACGAGATCAGCCGGCGCATGCTCTTCACGCCCAGGGGCGCGAGGTCGCGGTCTGCTTCTCGAAACTGTCGATCGAGGCCGCCTTCTCCAGCGTCAGGCCGATGTCGTCGAGGCCGTTCAGCAGGCAATGGCGGCGGAAGGCGTCGATCTCGAACGTGATGCGGCCGCCGTCGGGGCCGGTGATCTCCTGGGTCTCCAGGTCGACGGTCAGGATGGCGTTGGAACCGCGGCTGGCGTCGTCCATCAGCTTGTCGAGGTCGTCCTGGCTGACGACGATCGGCAGGATGCCGTTCTTGAAACAGTTGTTGTAGAAGATGTCGGCGAAGCTGGTGGAGATGACGCAGCGGATACCGAAATCGAGCAGCGCCCAGGGCGCATGCTCACGCGAGGAGCCGCAGCCGAAATTGTCGCCGGCAACGAGGATCGTGGCGTTCTGGTAAGCCGGCTTGTTCAGCACGAAGTCCGGGTTGACGCTGCCGTCCTCGTTATAGCGTGCTTCGGCGAAGAGGCCCTTGCCGAGGCCGGTGCGCTTGATCGTCTTGAGGTAGTCCTTCGGAATGATCATGTCCGTGTCGATGTTGACGACGGGAAGCGGCGCGGCGACGCCGGTCAGCTTGACGAACTTTTCCATGCGAAGAACCCTCGAAATGCAGTGATGTCGGTTGATGCAAGCGTTTAGATGAGTTTTCCCCGGATTTGAAGGAGAATCTTCGCAAAAGCCGGGTGTCAAACGCAAATGCCGGGCGCGGAAAAGCGCCCGGTGCATCCCCTTGGGGAGCAAAACCTCTTTTAAAGGTCGATGATCGTGCCGCGGCCGTCGTTCCAGATGCGTGGTTCGCGCTGGCCGGGCGCCCGGCGGTCGTTGCGCGCGCTGGCGCGGACCGGAGCCGGTTGAAGCTTGGCGGCAAGCATGGAGCCGAGCATCAGCACGGCGACGATGCCGGCGATGGCAAGGCCCACGGAGGCGGCGAACAGGAAGGTCGCGCCTGCGACAAGCATGGTGAAGACGGTAAAGACGATGGAGCGGATGCGCTGCATTTTGATTTGCCCTTTCTCTGAAAGGCAATGTGGGGAGCGATTTTGTCCATTGCAAGGCCGAAAGGGCTTGATTTGCCGCCGCTGCGGCGTCCCGCGGGCGTCGTGGAGGACGCGCGGTGCCGCAGCGCTTGCCGACCGCGGCAAAGCGCGGCAAAAAGGACGGATGAACAGGACACCGCACCATCACCCGCTTCGCCTGCGCCGCTCGGTGCTCAGCGTTCCCGCCGTCAATGCCCGGGCGCTCGCCAAGTCCGCCCTGCTCGATTGCGACGCGATCATCTTCGATCTCGAGGATTCCGTTCTGCCGGAGAAGAAGGCGGAAGCCCGCGCGGCCCTCATCCGTCATTTCAAGGCGCTCGACCGTTCCCCCGGCCGCGAGCATGTCATCCGGATCAACCCGCTCGAGGGGCCGGACGGTGCGCTCGATCTCGAAGCGGTGCTCGAGTGCATGCCCGACGCGGTGCTCCTGCCGAAGGTCTGCGAGCCGCAGGATGTGCTGGCCGTCGCCGACTGGCTTTCCGAGGCGGGGGCCGATGAGGGCCCGCGCCTCTGGGCGATGATCGAGACGGCGGCGTGCCTCCTCAACCTTCCCGCCATCGCCGAGACGGGCCGCACGCATGGCGGCCGGCTCGATTGCTTCGTCGTCGGCCTCAACGACCTGCGCAAGGAAACCGGCATCGCCGATATTCCCGGGCGCCCCTTCCTCGTGCCGCTGCTGCTCCAGGTCGTCGTGGCGGCGCGGGCCTGCGGCCTCGACGTCATCGACAGCGTCTTCAACGATTTCTCCGACGACGAGAACCTTCAGGCGGAATGCCGGCAGGGCCGGCAGATGGGCTTTGACGGCAAGATGCTGATCCATCCCGCGCAGATCGCCGCCGCCAACGATGTCTTCGGCGTCACGGAGGCGGAGGCCGCCGAAGCGCTCGCCATCGTCGCGGCCTTCGCGGCGCCGGAAAATGCGGGCAAGGCGGTGGTGAGCCTTGCCGGCCGCATGGTCGAAAAGCTCCATGCCGACCAGGCCCGGCGCCTCATCGCCAAGGCCGACCTGATCAACGAGAGAAAGAAGAAAGCATGAAAGTCTACCGCTTCCTCACCGGCCCCGACGACGCCTCGTTCTGCCACAAGGTGACGCTGGCGCTGAACAAGGGCTGGGCGCTGCACGGCTCGCCGACCTATGCCTACAACGGCGAAACCAAGCTGATGCAATGCGGTCAGGCGGTGGTGAAGGACGTTCCGGGCAAGGACTACACGCCGGATATCAAGCTTTCCGAGCAGTAGGCTGAGACCATGCTCCCGTGCGCCCTGTGCCGCCGACACTTCGGCCTCGCGCACCTTCGCCATTCTCGGGTTTAACCCGAGGACCGGCCATGACGAGAGAGACGGCTGTGGTTCGGTGATGGCGGCTCAGCCCGCCGCGATCTCCGCGCTCGCCTCGATGCGTTCCATGTCGTCGTCCGACAGGCCGAAATGGTGGCCGATCTCGTGGATGAGGACATGGGTGATGATGTCGCCCAGCGTCTCCTCGTTCTCGGCCCAGTAGTCGAGGATCGGGCGACGATAGAGGGTGATGCGGTTCGGCATCTCGCCGGTCTCGACGGTGAAGCGCTCGGTGATGCCGCGACCCTCGAAGAGGCCCAGCAGGTCGAAGGGCGTTTCCAGCGCCATGTCCTCGAAAACGTCGTCGCTCGGGAACTCGGCGATCTCGATGATGAGGTTGCCCGTCAGCGCACGGAACTCCTCCGGCAGGTGGCCGTAGGCCTCCAGCGCCAGGGATTCGAACGTGCTGATGGTCGGGGCATGGCGCGTGCGCCAATCATCGGTCTGGTCAATGCGGGCCATGGGCTCTCCTTTGCCCGTCATATAGACGATTTCCAGCGTTTTTCGAGGGTCGAATTTGCATGGCCTGCCTGCGCAGGGCGGGACGATTCGGATGCCCGGCCCGTTCCCGGCCGAAACGGGCGCGGGCGCAAAATCGTTGTCCACAGGCGTTTTGCAACAAAATGTGATCGGTCAGTTTGCCGCAGGTGGCGGTGCCTTTCGTGCCTGGCGGGAAGCCGTAACCTTCTGAAAAGACGACATTTTAAATCAAGATTAGAATGACTCTAAATTTATGAGTCAACAAGGCTGACCTGTTCATTCTTGACAACGAAGGTCGTCTTTTGCTTAATCCCGGAAACTCAGTACTTTGCGTATGGCAGGCAAGACGAAATGCTGGTTTGCAGCTGCAACTTCATCACCGATAAGGAAATTGTCGACGTGATCAACAGCCTCCTCGACGAGGACTGTTGGCAGCTCATCGTGCCTGCAAAAGTCTACCATGCGATGCAAAAACGGGGCCGCTGCTGCGGCTGTTTCCCGAACGTCGTGGACATCATCATCCGCACGACCGAGCAGTACCACGCCCGCCGCGACTCGACGGACGCCGAGATATTTGATTTCATGATCCGCCTCAAACAATTCCATGAGGAAAACAGGAGAGCGGACCTTGAAAGGCGACAAAAAAGTCATCGAGCAGCTTAACGAAGCGCTCTATCTCGAACTCGGTGCCGTCAACCAGTACTGGCTTCACTATCGTCTGCTGGAAGACTGGGGTTACACGCTTCTTGCCAAGAAGGAGCGCGCCGAGTCGATCGAAGAGATGCAGCACGCCGACAAGCTCGTCGCCCGCATCATCTTTCTCGAAGGCCACCCGAACCTCCAGACCGTCGCGCCGCTTCGCATCGGCCAGAACGTCAAGGAAGTGCTGGAGGCCGACCTTGCCGGCGAGTACGATGCCCGCACGGCCTACAAGAAATCGCGCGACATCTGTCATGACGCCGGTGACTACGTCACCATGAAGCTGTTCGAGGAGCTGCTGATCGACGAGGAAGGCCATATCGACTTCCTCGAAACCCAGCTGGAACTGCTCGACAAGCTTGGCGAGGAGAAGTACGGCCAGCTCAACGCGGCGCCGGCGAACGAAGCCGAGTAAGGCGCAGCCATACGCCCGATACAGAAAACCCCGGTCCTGCGGCCGGGGTTTTCGTTTGCGCTTCAGGGCGCCAGATATGCGAAGGTCGCGACGACCTCTTCGTAGACCCTGCGCTTGAACGGCACGATGAGATCCGGCAGGTCGCGCATCGGTTTCCATTCCCAGGCGTCGAACTCCGCCTCGTGGCCGCCCGGCGGCGGGTTGATGGCGATCTCGTCCTCCGCGCCTTCGAAGCGGAAGGCATACCAACGCTGCGTCTGGCCGCGATACTTGCCCTTGAGGCCGATGCCGATCAAATGGGCCGGCAGGTCGTAGTTGATCCAGCGGCCGGCATCGGCAAGCAACGACACATTCCTGATGCCGGTTTCCTCGTAGAGTTCGCGATAGGCCGCTGCCAGCGGGTCCTCGTCCTTGTCGATGCCGCCCTGCGGCATCTGCCAGAGCTGCGGCGAACCGTCATATTCGGAATTGCCGACGGCAAGCCGCCGGCCAGCCCAGACCTTGTTCTCGGCATTCAGCACCATGATGCCGACACAGGGGCGGTACGGCAGGTCCTCGGTCCGAACCACCCTGTCCTTTTCCTTGCCCATCGAAAATTCCTATTGTTTGGTGGGAACCGCTGCGAGCGACGCGACGCCGACGATCTCGATACCGCGGCCGCCTGCTTCCTCGCACCATTCGCGGATCGCGTCCACACTTTCATCGAAGGCCGATGCCATGCCGATCGCCGTGCCGTTGCGCCGGGCGATGCGCTCCAGCTCGTCGAGCTTCTTCAAGATCGCCTCGCGCGACAAGTCGCCGTCGAGCTGGAGGTCGGCAAAGGCGTGCGGCGCCTCGACGGCGCCGGCAAGGGTGCCGGACAGCGACTGTGCCGAGCTGCCGTCGTCGAGGAAGAGGAGGCCACGGCTCGAAATGTCGCGGATGACCGGCTCCAGCGCGTCGGCATCGGACAGGAAGCGGCCGCCCATGAAGTTCACGATGCCGGTATAGTTGGTGATCTGCGCCATGGCGCGGTGCAGTTCCGCGAGATTGCCGGCCTCGCCGAGATCGGTGCGCAGCGTATAGGGACCGGGGTCGTTCTGCGGGTAGTCGAAGGGCTCGAGCGGCATCTGCAGCAGGATCTCGTGGCCGCCGCGGCGGGCCTCCTGCATCCAGCGTTGCAGGCTGTTGCCGCTCGCGGCGAAGGCGAGCGTCACCTCGCCCGGTAGTTCGCGGATGGCGCGCTGCGTGCCCGTCTGGCTGAGACCGAGCCCGCCGACCACGATGGCGATGCGCGTGCCGCGCGCGCCGGACCACGGCCTTGCATATTGATCCATCGGGCGCGTGCCGTCGAGGCCGATGATCGGGATCTTGCCGTCGGAGGTTTCCTCCAGCAGGTCCTCGTTCGGGAAGGCGGCGGAGCGCGCGTCCTGGCCGATACGATTCGTCTCGATGATGAGCGGGCCGGTGCCGGTGCGCGTGCCGGGCGTATAGGTGCGCACGACATTGCCGTCGTCGGTCAGCGTTTCCTGGACGCGGGCGCCGGAAAGGCCGTTCGCCCGGCGCACGCCGTCCCTTGCCGCAACGGCCTTCTGGTCGGCTCCGGTTCCGGCGGTCGCCTGCGCGGCGGTTTCTTCTGCCGGCGGGGTGTAAGGCGTGGTGCCGAGGCCGCTCGGGGCGGTTGCGGTCCAGCCGGAAAAGCCGATGAGGCCGATGGCGGCAAGCGTGAACAGGATCGTGCCGGCGGAGAACCGCGGCGGTCCCGCCGGTCGGGGCCTTGCCTTGCGGTCCTGGCCGAGAGGTGCGTGAATGTCTGTGCCCAAGGTCAGTCCGCGCCGGCCGCTGGAGCATTTCCAGCCGAAGCGGCAGCGCTTCGGCATCGGAGAATGCGGTAAAAACAAGACTCTAGGGCATGTCGCGCAAAAGCAGCGGCTGTTTTGCGATCACGACATGCGTCTGGTGCATGAAGAAATCCGGGCCCGTGCGGTCACGGGCCCGGAGGAAGCGGGTTACTTGTTCAGCTCGGCCTTTTCCGGATTTGCCGGGAAGGCCTTGTCGGTCTTCTGGCCGCGCAGCAGTTCCAGCGCATATTGAAGCTGGAGGTCGTCCTTGGCTTCCGGCGGCACATAGGCGGAGGAGCCGGAGCCGGCCTCCGTCTCGCTCTGGCCCTGGATGTGACCGCGCAGGTTCGATTCGCCTGCGGATTCCAGCTTGCCCTGCAATTCGGGCGGCAGCGGCTGCTCGACCGTGATGTCCGGCGTGATGCCGGTGCCCTGGATCGACTTGCCGGACGGCGTGTAATAGAGCGCCGTCGTCAGGCGCAGCGCGCCGGCATCGCCCATCGGGATGATGGTCTGGACGGAGCCCTTGCCGAAGGAGCGCGTGCCGAGCACGGTGGCGCGGCGCAGGTCCTGCAGCGCGCCGGCGACGATTTCCGATGCCGATGCCGAGCCGCCATTGACCATGACGATGACCGGCTTGCCGTCGGTGATGTCGCCCGGCGTCGCGTTGAAGCGGCGGGTCTCGTCCTCGTTGCGGCCGCGGGTCGAAACGACCTCGCCGCGCTCCAGGAAGGCGTCGGAGACGTTGATCGCCTGGTCGAGCAGGCCGCCCGGGTTGAGGCGGAGGTCGAGCACGTAGCCCTTCAGCTTGTCGGCCGGAACCTCTTCCTTGATCTTGGTGATCGCGGCTTCCAGGTCGTCATAGGTCTTCTCCGTGAAGGAGATGACGCGCAGATAGCCGACATCGTTCTCGACACGGGACTTGACGGCCTTCACGGCGATGATGTCGCGCATGATGGTCAGTTCGATCGGCTTTTCGGCGCCCTTGCGGATCAGCGTCAGCTTGATCGGCGTGTTGACCGCGCCGCGCATCTTCTCGACCGCTTCCTCAAGCTTCAGGCCGCGCACGTCCTGGCCGTCGATCTTGGAAATGAAGTCGCCGGCAAGAACGCCCGCGCGGGCGGCCGGCGTGTCGTCGATCGGCGTGATGACCTTGACGAGCTCGTCCTCCATCGTGACCTCGATGCCGAGGCCGCCGAATTCGCCGCGCGTCTGGGTGCGCATGTCCTCGGCGTCCTTGGCATTCATGTAGGAGGAATGCGGGTCGAGCGAGGTAAGCATGCCGTTGATGGCATTCTCGATGAGCTGGTCTTCCTTGGGCGGCGTCACGTATTGCGCGCGCACGCGCTCGAAGACGTCGCCGAAGATGGAAAGCTCGCGATAGGTCGACGAGCCGGCGGCTTCGGCCGGCAGCGTGGCCGTGTTGATGACGCTCATCGCCGTGGCACCCATGAGTGCACCGACGAGAACAAGAGAAGCCCTACGTATCATTGCGTGCCTTTCCAGAATTTTTTGCGGACCACCACGGCCGGGAATCAACCGGTTTTCCGTTCTTTCGGAATTCAATGTAAAGTGTCGGCTTGTCCGTTTCCAGCGTCAAAGCGTTGACACTCGCCACCCTTTTTTCACCCATCACGGCGAGCGGTTCTCCCGCCACGACGAATTGACCCTCCCGCACGCTCACCCGATCCATGCCGGCGAGCACCAGATGGTAGCCCTCCCCGGCGTTCAGGATGATCATGCGCCCATAACTGCGGAACGTGCCGGCAAAGACGATCCATCCATCGGCGGGGGCCGTGACGAGCGCGCCCGGATTGGCCGCCAGCGTCAGCCCCTGCGAATCATGGCCGGTGCCGTCCGCTTCGCCGAATTGGCGCAGAACGTCGCCGGCCACGGGAAAGTCCAGTTTTGCCTGCAGTTCGGAGAATTCATATGCCGGAGCAATGCGGTTTTTGTCGGGCACGCCGTCGCGGGCGAGCGCCCTCGCCTTCTCTCGTTCGGCCGCGCTCTGGTTCCGGCGTTCCTCCTCCTTGGCGCGGGCGAGCGCGGCGGCGTCGCGCACCGAGCCGATGTCGCGCTCCAGGCTGCCGATCAGGCCCTCGAGGCTGGTCGCGCGGGCGGCGAGCTCCTCGGCGCGGCGGCGTTCGGCGGCCAGCGTGCGGCCGTTGGTCTGCGCCAGCGCCTCGTTCTGGGCGACAAGCAGTTCGGAGCGCTTCTCCTCTTCGATGCGCAGCTGCATGGCATCGGTCAGTTCCGTGCGCTCGCGGTCAATATCGCTCTTGATGTCCATCAGCGCCGCCAGGTCGTCGACGAGCTCTTCCGTCTCCTTGCGGATGCCCGGAACGACCGCGCCGAGGAGAATGGCGCTCCTGACCGAAGACAGGGCATCCTCGGGGTTGACGAGCAGGGCAGGCGGCGGATTTCGCCCCATGCGCTGGAGCGCGGCGAGAACCTCCGCCAGGAGGCCGCGGCGCTCGTGCAGCGAGGCGCGAACGCCCGCCTCCCGCTCGCGCATGCCCTCCAGCCGCTTTTCGCCGGCGAGGATCTTTTCCTCCATGCTCTTGCGCATGGCGGCCGATTTGACGATTTCCTCGCGCAGGGTCTGGCGGGTCTTCTCCAGCTTGGCGATCTCGGCTTCGAGCTCTTTCGTCTTCTCTTCGGAAACCGTGAGCGACCGGGACAATGTTTCCAGCTCGCGGCGCGTGCTGTCGCGGCGCAGCGTCAGGGCGGCGGCCGGATCGGACTCGGCCTTCGGCAGCGATCCCGTCTTTTCCTGCGCGACGCCGGTCTCGTTCGGCTCGGCGGCAATGGGTTGGGGCAGAAGGGCCAGCACCAGGGCAGCACAAAGCCAAGCCGGCCGCAGCAGGCGGCCGACGCCTTCCCCCCGATTGGCTGTATGGGCTTTCCTCATCGCTTCCCGAACGTCCGTTCTTCCCGCTCTATGCTGATTTGGCGCTTTCGCCAAGAACGTCACTTGGCCAACAAACCGCGCCGAAAATACGGCTGCGCCCATCCTGTGCCTTCAGCCTTGCGCGGCGGTGACGCTTGCGTCAGCTGCGGTGATAGGGGTGGCCGGAGAGGATGGTGACGGCGCGATAGAGCTGTTCGGCGATGAGGATGCGCACGAGTTGGTGCGGCCAGGTCATCTTGCCGAGGCAGAGCGTGGCGTCGGCGCGCTCGTAGAGGGCGGGATCGAGCCCGTCGGCACCGCCGATGGCGATCATCAGCTCGCGCTTGCCGGCATCGCGAAACCCGCCGATGAGATCGGCGAAGGCGGGGGAGTCGAGCGCCTTGCCGCGCTCGTCGAGCAGGATCAGCACGGCGCCGTCGGGCAGCGCCTTCTGCAGCATGGCCGCTTCCTCGCGCTTGCGCGTCTCGGCATTGCCGGCGCGGCTTTCGCCGACCTCGGCGAGCTTGCCGAGCTCGAGGCCGATCGCGGGGCCGGCCTTGGCGAAACGGTCCATGTAGCGGGCCGCAAGATCCTTCTCAGGGCCGGCCTTCAGCCGTCCAACCGCAAAAAGTCCAACCCGCATCGCCCCAAGCCCTGCCCGTTCGGGTGACGCCTAAGCCGCGCCACCGTTTTCCTTGCCGGACAGGCGCCCGGCGTCATTTCAATGGACGGTGCCGTCCTCGATCTCGGGAGCTGCCCACATCCGTTCGATGTTGTAGAACTCCCGGACTTCCGGCCGGAACACGTGAACGATGATATCGCCCGTGTCGATCAGCACCCAGTCACCCGCCTCCAGGCCCTCGACGCGGGCATTGCCCAGGCCTTCGTCCTTGAGATCGGAGATGAGATGGTCGGCAATCGCCATGACATGACGGTTCGAGCGTCCGGACACGACCACCATGTAGTCGCCCAGCGCCGATTTGCCGGCAATGTTGATGGTGACGATATCTTCTGCCTTCGAGTCCTCGAGGCTTGCGAGGACCAGTTGAAGGGCACGGTCGGCGGCATCGTCGCCCCTTCCCGCGCTCTTGGAGAAAACGCCGATGACGTTTCCCTTCGCGTGCACTGTTGTCAGGTTCGTTCCTTTCTGTGTAACAGGACAAGCACGTCTTGTGCCGGCGTGTCGGGCCGGCACCTACCAAATGTAGGCATCAAAGGTTACCACTTTCAAGACGTCACTTCTGAGGGATGGTTTTCTCTAGCGCCGCCTGGCTGCGCAGCGCCGTGGAGCTGAGCGGCGAGCGGGGGCCGTGGATGAAGGTCCAGGCCGGCGCCCGGCGGCGGGCAAGCGACATCGCGTCCTCCTCGTCGATGCGCGCATAGTCGAAGGTCTTGGCCATGCGCGAGGAGAGATAGGCGAGCGTCGAGCCCGGCCGGTCGATGACGGCGATGGGGAAGGTGCAGGCGATCTTCTGCCAGTTCTGCCAGCGGTGGAAGGTGCCGAGATTGTCGGCGCCCATGATCCAGACGAAGTGGACGCCGCGGTTCAGCGCCTGCACGCGCTGGAGTGTCCTTGCCGTATAGCTCTGGCCGAGCCGCTTCTCGAAGGCCGTCACCTTGACGCGCGGGCCGGGGGCGATGTCCTCGCTGAGCCGGATGCGCTCGCTGAGCGGAGCGAGTTCGCGGTGGTTCTTCAAGGGGTTGCCGGGCGTCACCATCCACCAGAGCTGGTCGAGGCCGAGGCGGCGCAGGGCGATTTCCGCGACCAGCGCATGGCCCTCGTGCGGCGGGTTGAACGAGCCGCCGAACAGGCCGATCGCCATGCCCTTTTCCGCATGCGGCATTCTCAGGTAGCGCTCTGCAATCGCGTCCGACGTCACCTTAGGGCCGCACCTGTCCGGTGCCGCGCACGCGGTATTTGAAGGAGGTGAGCTGCTCGACGCCGACGGGGCCGCGCGCATGCATCTTGCCCGTCGCGATGCCGATCTCGCCGCCCATGCCGAACTCGCCGCCATCGGCGAACTGGGTGGAGGCGTTGTGCAGCAGGATCGCCGAATCGATCTCCGTGAAGAAGCGCTCGACGACCGCGGGATCCTCGGCGACCACGGCTTCCGTATGGGCGGAGGACCAGCGGTTGATATGCTCGATTGCGCCGGAGATGCCGTCGACGAGCGTGACGGAGATGATGGCGTCGAGATATTCGGTCGACCAGTCCGCCTCCGTCGCGGCGACAAGGTTCTCGATGCGGGCGCGGATCTCGTCCGTCGCACGCACCTCGCAGCCGGCGGCGCGCAGGCCTTCGAGAAGCGGCGCGAGATGCGTGTCGGCCGCGACGCGGTCGATCAGCAGCGTCTCCGCCGCGCCGCAGATGCCCGTGCGGCGCATCTTCGCGTTGACGACGATCGTCTTTGCCATGTCGAGATCGGCGGATTTGTCGACATAGATGTGGCACAGGCCTTCGAGATGGGCGAAGACCGGCACGCGCGCCTCGCTCTGCACGCGCGCGACGAGGCTTTTTCCCCCACGCGGCACGATGACGTCGATCGTGCCGCCGAGACCGGACAGCATGGCGCCGACGGCGGCACGGTCCGTGACGGGCACGTACTGGATGGCGTGTTCCGGCAGGCCGGCGGCCTTGAGGCCGGCGACGAGGCAGGAATGGATCGCCTGCGATGAATTCACGCTGTCCGAGCCGCCGCGCAGGATCACCGCATTGCCGGCCTTGAGGCACAGCGCCCCGGCATCCGCCGTCACGTTCGGCCGGCTTTCATAGATGACGCCGATGACGCCGAGCGGCGTGCGCACGCGCTCGATATGCAGGCCGTTTGGCCGGTCCCATTCGGCGATGACGTCGCCGACCGGGTCCTTCAGGCCGGCAATGTCGCGGATCGCGCCCGCAATGCCCTCGATGCGCTCGGCCGTCAGCGTCAGCCGGTCGATGAAGGAAGCGGCGACGCCGCTTTCCCGGGCATTGGCAAGGTCGACGGCATTGGCGGCGAGGATGGCATCGCGGCCGGCAAGGATTTCCGCGGCCATCGCGTCGAGTGCGCGGTTCTTCGCATCGGCGGTGGCGATGGCGAGCGGCCGCGCCGCGGCGCGGGCATTGCGGCCGATTTCGGCCATCAGGCTGTCGATATCGGTCCTGACCTGGTCAAGCATGGCTGACGTCCCTTTTCGCCTCGTCGGCGAGCGGCGCGGAAAGGCCGGTCACCACGAGGTCGTCCCTGTGCACCATGGCGGCGCGGCCGGCATAACCGAGGATGGCGGCGATCTCCGCCGATTTCTTGCCGATGATCATGCGGGCCTCGTCCGCGTCGTAGCCGGCAAGCCCGCGGGCGATCTCGCGCCCGTTCGTGCCGTAGATCGAGACCGTGTCGCCGCGCGAGAACGTGCCCCAGACGCCGCGCACGCCGGCGGGCAGCAGGCTCTTGCCCGAGGTCAGCGCCGTTTCCGCGCCGGCGTCGATCTCCAGCCGGCCGGCCGGCTGCAGCTGCCCGGCGATCCAGGTCTTGCGCGCCGTCACCGGCGAGCCCGAGGGCGCGAACCAGGAGGAGCGCGCGCCTTGCTCGACGGCGCGCAGCGGGTGGTCGACCTTGCCGGAGGCGATGATCATGGCGCAGCCCGCGCCCGTCGCGATCTTGCCGGCATCGATCTTGGTACGCATGCCGCCGCGCGACAGTTCCGAGGCCGCGCCGCCGGCCATGGCCTCGATCTCGGGCGTGATCGCCGCGATCGTTTCGAGGAAACGCGCTTCCGGATCGAGATGCGGCGGGGCGGTATAGAGCCCGTCGATATCGGAGAGCAGGACGAGCAGGTCGGCGCCGGTCATGGTGGCGACGCGCGCGGCGAGCCGGTCATTGTCGCCGTAGCGGATTTCGGTCGTCGCGACCGTGTCGTTCTCGTTGATGATGGGCACGGCGCCGAGTTTCAGGAGCTGGTTGATCGTGGCGCGGGCGTTGAGGTAGCGACGCCGTTCCTCCGTGTCGCCGAGCGTCAGGAGAATCTGGCCGGCGACGATGCCGTCCGTCGAGAGGCTTTCCGACCAGGCGCGGGCCAGCGCGATCTGGCCGACGGCGGCGGCGGCCTGGCTCTCCTCCAGCTTCAGGGCGCCCGAGGGCACCTTCAGCACGGAGCGGCCGAGCGCGATGGCGCCGGAGGAGACGACGAGCACCTCCGTGCCGCCGGCGCGCAGCGCCGCGATGTCCCTGCACATGGCATCGAGCCAGGCCTTTTTCAGGCCGCTCGCACGGTCGACGAGCAGGGCCGAGCCGATCTTGATCACAATCCGGCGGTATTTTCCGAGCGGTTTGCGGTGCTTCGTCATCTCAGTCGTCGGATCCGGAGTTCTTCGCCTCAACGATGATGTCGCGCAGCGCCCTGAGCGTGCCCGTCATGCCGACATTGGCGACGGCGGAAATCTGGAACGGCGTCTGCCCGCTCGCCTTCGCCAGCGCCTTGGTCTTCTTCTTCAGCTCGTCCTCGTCGAGCAGGTCGATCTGCGAGAGCGCGACGATCTCCGGCTTGTCGGTGATGCCGCCGCCATAGGCTTCCAGCTCGTGCTTCACCGTCCTATAGGCCTTCGCGACGTCCTCTTCCTGCGCGGAGACGAGGTGCAGCAGCACGCGCGTGCGCTCGACGTGGCCGAGGAACCGGTCGCCAAGCCCGATGCCGTCATGCGCGCCCTCGATGAGGCCGGGAATGTCGGCGAGGATGAACTCGCTGCCGTCGATCGTCGCGACGCCGAGATTGGGGTGCAGCGTGGTGAAGGGATAGTTGGCGATCTTCGGCCGGGCCCGCGTGCAGGTGGCGAGGAAGGTCGATTTCCCGGCATTGGGCAGGCCGACAAGGCCTGCATCGGCGATCAGCTTCAATCGGAGCCAGATGGTCTTCTCGTCGCCCTCCAGGCCCGGATTGGCCCAGTTCGGCGCCTGGTTGGTCGCCGACTTGAAATGCGCATTGCCGAAGCCGCCATTGCCGCCGGCGGCCAGCTTGAAGCGCTGGCCTTCCGTGACGAGGTCGACGATCAGCGTCTCGTTGTCTTCCTCGAAGATCTGCGTGCCGACCGGCACCTTCAGCGTCACGCTGGCGCCGTTCGCGCCGGTGCGGTTGCGTCCCATGCCGTGCGTGCCGGTCGCGGCCTTGAAATGCTGCTGGTAGCGGAAGTCGATCAGCGTGTTGAGGCCGTTGACGGCTTCCACCCAGACATCGCCGCCACGCCCGCCATCGCCGCCATCGGGGCCGCCGAATTCGACGAATTTTTCACGACGGAACGAGACAGCCCCTGCCCCGCCGTCACCGGACCGGATATAGACTTTTGCTTCGTCCAGGAACTTCATCGGCTCGCCGTTCGCTTTTCTCGTATTTTCATAGTGCCGTCTTCGATATAGCCGCTTCCGTGAGAGGTCAAAGACTATCGTGAAATTCGTCAGCTACAACGTCCAGTACGGCATCGGTCTCGACAACCGGTTCGACCTGCCGCGCATCGTCTCCAGCATTCACGGCGCCGATATCATCGCGCTGCAGGAAGTGACCCGCAATTTCAGCCGCAACGGCCATGTCGACATGGTCGCCGAGTTGCAGACGCTGCTTGCCAATCACTATTCCGTCTTCGGCGCGGCCTGCGATCTCGATGCGGGCTCTGCGATCGAGCAGGGCCGCGTGGTCAACCGCCGCTTCCAGTTCGGCAACATGATCTTCTCGCGCTGGCCGATCCTGTCGACCCGCACCATCCTCCTGCCGCGCACGCGCACCCTCGACAAGCTGAACCTGCAGCGCGGCGCGACCGAGGCGGTGATCGCCACGCCCAGGGGGCCGCTCCGCGTCTATTCCGTGCATCTCGACCATGTGCACCGCGACGAGCGCATCGCGCAGATCCGGTATCTGAAGGACCGTGCCCGGCTCTACCCCGCCGAGGGCGGCGCGATTTCCGGCGCCCATGAATTCGACCTTGCCGAGCCGCCGGTGCCGGAGGACTACGTGCTGATGGGCGATTTCAACATGGTGCCGGAATCGCCGGAATATTGCGAGATGGTCGGCGGCGTGGATGCGCTCTACGGCCGCCAGATTCGCGCTACCCATCCGGTGGACGCGCTGGCCGGCCTCGGCAAGCGCCATGCCGCCAGCTACAGCTGGGTCGATCCGAAGAACCATGCCGAGCGCCTCTTCCTCGATTACTGCTTCCTCAGCCATGGCCTCGTGGAACGGCTGACGGACGCCTGGGTCGACGAGACCGCCTACGGCTCGGACCATATGCCGGTCTGGTTCGAGCTTTCGTGAGTGAAACGAGCCGAACACTCTAAAACCGGGAAACCCTCTCCTCCGTCATGGTCGGGCTCGACCCGACCATCCACGCCACGCTAGCTGCGTGGATTCTCGGGTCGAGCTCGAGGATGACGTCGGTGGGGGACAGGGCGGATGTCTCCGCCCCGGTCCCTTTTCAGTGCCGCGGTGCCGCCGGGCGGAAATCGCCCGGCTCCAGCCGCGTTTCGATATGCGGCACCATCGCGCCGCGGGCGACGCAGAAGAGATCGCTGCATCCGGTGATGCGGAAGCCCGCCTTCTCCTGCACCCTGAGCGAGGCGACGTTGTCGGCGAAGATGCCGGACCGGATGTCCGTGCCGGGCATGCGCATCAGGAAGCGTGCCGTCGCCGCATGCACGGCCTCGCTCATGTAGCCCCGCCCCCAGTAGAAGCGGTTCAGCCAGTAGCCGAGCTCCCAACCGCCATTGCGGCGCTCGAAGGAAACGCAGCCGATATGCACGTCGTCTCCCGCGGTGATGGCGAAGGCCCAGCCCTCGTTGAGATCGGTGGTGGCGACGGAAAGCCATTCGGCCGCATCCTGCCGGTCATAGGGCGCGGGCACCCGCGCCAGCATGCGCGAGACCTGGAAGTCGTTCAGCGACTGGGCGATCGCCTGCGCATCGGACATGCGGTGCGGGCGCAGGACGAGGCGCGCCGTCGCGACGGTCGGGCAGGGCCCGGGGCCGACGATGCGCGCGCCTTCCGTCTGGGTCTGCAGGACGTTCATCGCATGCCTCCCCAGCTCTTCAGCGAGACCCAGGTCTTGCGGTCCAGCCGGTACCATTCGACGGGCACCATGCCGCCGACGGCAAGGCTCTGCACCATGCCGGTCGCCTGGAACTGGAAGCCGCACTTCTGGATGACCCGCCGCGAGGGGATGTTCATGACCCGGCAGCGCGCATCGATCTGCTCGATGTCGCGGGTGCGGAAGGCCATGTCGATCAGCGCGTGGGTCGCCTCGGTGACATATCCCTGGTTCCAGTAGGGCTCGCCCAGCCAATAGCCGAGTTCGACCGTCCGCCCGTCCTCGTGCGGTTCGATCCCGCAGCATCCGAGGAAGGCGCCGTTGTCGGCTTTCGTAATGGCATAGACGCACTTGCCAATCGCGCCGGCGCGTGTGCGTCGCACGAAATCGGCAGCATCCGCGACCGTGTAGGGGTGCGGCATGCGGGCGACCATGTTGGCGATATTGGCGTTGTTGGCGAGATGGGCAAGGGCGTCGATGTCGTCTTCGTGCGGGGCTCTCATGACGAGCCTCTGCGACAGCAAGATCGGGCAATCGGTCCTCGACCGTTCAGGCCTCAGCCGTTCCTTGGGAGACCGTGATTGGCCTTCCCTTAACAATTCGGTCTGCATGGTTCAGTCCTCCAGAGCAAAAAGGGGAGATAAGGTCTTGCCCCATCTCCCCTTTTTTCTTCAGGTCTGAACCTGTAGCGTCAGCCGGGTCGATGAGACGCCGGCTGTTTTAGAGCGCTACCGGCTTATTCCGCTGCTTCCGCTTTCGGGGCTACAGACACGTAGACGCGACCGTTGGCCTTCGTACGGAAATTCACATTGCCAGCCGTAAGGGCGAAGATCGTGTGATCCTTGCCGAGGCCGACATTGGCACCGGGATGCCACTGCGTGCCACGCTGACGGACGATAATGTTGCCTGCGACGACGGCTTCGCCGCCGAACTTCTTCACGCCAAGGCGCTTGGACTCGGAATCGCGACCGTTGCGCGAGGAGCCGCCAGCTTTTTTGTGTGCCATGGGAGTTCTCCTTTACCTGTCCAGATTATTCGGCTGCGGCTTCAGCGGCGGCTTCGGACTTCTTGGAAGCCTTCTTGGCCTTGCCGGCTGCGGCGATGTCGAGAATGCGGACGGTCGTGTTGTGCTGACGATGGCCGCGCGAGCGCTTTGAGTTCTGGCGGCGGCGCTTCTTGAAGGCGATGACCTTCTTGCCACGGCCATGCTCGACGACTTCGGCGGTCACGACGGCGCCTTCGACGAAGGGCGCGCCGATCGTGGCATCGGCGCCGACGCCGACCATCAGCACTTCGGTGAATTCGATCTTGGCGCCTGCGTCACCCGACAGCTTTTCAATCGTCAGGACGTCGTTGGCGGCCACGCGGTACTGCTTACCGCCGGTCTTGATGACTGCGAACATATTTTATCCTTTCATGTTCGTGCCGGCTCTTTGCCTCTGAAGGCAAGGCCGTCTTTTTGTCAGTCGGTAATGGCGATGCATTGGCGCACCGCCGGCTCAAGCGGTTCCTTGCGGGATAGCCTCTCGGCATGGCACAAAGAACCAACGTAGCGGCACAGGTCGGACCTATGCCACTGCACCTTGCGCAATAGGTGAGGCCATGAAAACTGTCAAGGGGATTTCCGTCACCATGACAAATAGATGAACTTTCCGCGCGCCAGCCCCCTTGCAACCCCGCCCGACACCCGCTATGTACCGCCCGCGCTGGAAAGCGTCGACCCGATGCGGAGAGGTGGCAGAGAGGTCGAATGCACCGCACTCGAAATGCGGCATACCTGCAAGGGTATCGTGGGTTCGAATCCCACCCTCTCCGCCATAATCGCCCGATATTTCGGTTCCCGGCAAGCGCCGCCGAACGGATCGGCGGTACCCTACCTCATGTTTGGTTTTGTGCATCGTTATCTGCCCATCGGTCTTACCAGCTGAAGTCGTCACGGCTGAGTTCGCCGAGCCGCGTGTTCTCAAGGACCAGATTGTCGTCGCCGGCGCGGATGATGACGTTGTTGCCGGACTGGCTGGCGGCCGCGCGGATGGCCGCATAGCTGTCGAACCGGTCGTAGTGGGAAAGGTCGATGCGGTCGTCGCCGTTTTCGAAGTCGGTGATAATGTCGCGGCCGCCGTTGAAGACGAAGACGTCGGCGCCTTCGCCGCCGGTCATCCTGTCGTTTCCGGCGCCGCCGTTCAGAACGTCGTTGCCCTCATGCGCGACGATGCGGTCGTTGCCGGACTGGCCCCAGATCCTGTCGTCGCCCTCGCCGCCAGAGATCACATCGCTGCCGGCCCCGGCATAGATCACGTCATTGCCTTCGCCGCCGCTGATTTGATCGCGACCCCTGCCCGCGACGGCATGGTCGTTGCCCTCGCCGAGAACGAGGTGGTTGTCGCCGTCGCCGGCGCGCAGGACATCGTTGCCGTCCCCGCCCCATAGCTTGTCGTCGCCGCCGCCCGATACGATCCGGTCGTTGCCTTCGCCGCCCCACACATGATTTCGGCCACTACCCGCATCGATGCGATCGTTGCCTTCCCCGCCATAGAGGAAATCGTTACCGCCATGGCCAAAAAGCAAGTCATCGCCCGAGCGGCCATAGAGATGGTCTTTCTGGTTCGTACCGATGATACGGTTGTCGTCGTCATTTCCGCGTTTCGTAACCATGTGAAAACTCCTTCGTCGACGGGCAGAATTGCCGTGTTGCGCGGGAGGAACGGCGCGCGTGGCGGCTTATTCCATCGAAGCGGAATTTTTCATTTCTGTCGGGCGCGCCGGCGGCATGGACTTGATGCGCCGCCTCATGGCATAGGGCGCGGGACACGACGAGGCCCGGTTTTTCATGATCCGCATCGAGAACATCAGCAAGTCCAACAGCCACCGCATCCTGTTCATCGAGGCGTCCGCCGCGTTGAACCGGGGGGAGAAGATCGGGCTTGTCGGGCCGAACGGGGCCGGCAAGACAACGCTCTTTCGCATGATCACCGGGCAGGAGGCGCCGGACGAGGGGCAGGTCTCGGTCGAGAAGGCGGTTTCGATCGGCTATTTCAGCCAGGATGTCGGCGAGATGGAAGGCCGCAGCGCCGTCACCGAGGTGATGGACGGGGCAGGGCCGGTGAGTTCGGTCGCCGCGGAGCTGCGCGCGCTCGAATCGGCGATGGTCGATCCCGACCGGCTTGACGAGATGGACGCGATCATCGAGCGGTATGGCGAGGTGCAGGCGCGCTACGAGGAGCTCGACGGCTACGGATTGGAGAGCCGGGCGCGCGAGGTGCTGGCGGGCCTGAGCTTCAGCCAGGAGATGATGGACGGCGATGTCGGCAAGCTTTCCGGCGGATGGAAGATGCGGGTGGCGCTGGCGCGCATCCTGCTGATGCGGCCGGACGTCATGCTGCTCGACGAGCCGAGCAACCATCTCGATCTCGAAAGCCTGATCTGGCTGGAGCAGTTCCTGAAGGGCTATGACGGGGCGCTTTTGATGACCTCGCACGACCGCGAGTTCATGAACCGCATCGTGACGAAGATCATCGAGATCGATGCCGGCTCGCTTACCACCTATTCGGGCGATTATGCCTTCTACGAGCAGCAGCGGGCCCAGAACGAGAAGCAGCAGCAGGCGCAGTTCGAGCGCCAGCAGGCGATGCTCGCCAAGGAGATCAAGTTCATCGAGCGCTTCAAGGCGCGCGCCTCCCACGCCGCGCAGGTGCAGAGCCGGGTCAAGAAGCTCGACAAGATCGAGCGGGTCGAGCCGCCGCGCCGCCGCCAGGCCGTCATGTTCGAGTTCCAGCCGGCGCCGCGCTCGGGCGAGGACGTCGTCAGCCTCAGGAATGTCGACAAGGCCTATGGCAGCCGGTCCGTCTACCGGGATTTCAGCTTCCTCATCCGCCGGAAGGAGCGCTGGTGCGTGATGGGCATCAACGGGGCCGGCAAGTCCACGCTGCTGAAGCTCGTCGCCGGGGCGGCAAGCCCGGATACGGGCAGCGTGACGATCGGGGCGAGCGTCAAGGTCGGCTATTTTGCACAGCATGCTATGGATCTGCTCGACGGGGACCTGACCGTCTTCCAGTGGCTGGAGGCGGAGTTTCCGCGCGCGGGGCAGGGGCCGCTGCGCACGCTGGCCGGCTGCTTCGGCTTTTCCGGCGACGACGTGGAGAAGAAGTGCCGGGTGCTGTCAGGCGGCGAGAAGGCGCGGCTTGTGATGGCGGCGATGCTGTTCGATCCGCCGAACTTCCTGATCCTCGACGAGCCGACGAACCATCTCGACCTCGACACCAAGGAAATGCTGATCAAGGCGCTCTCGGAATACGAGGGCACCATGCTCTTCGTGTCGCACGACCGCCATTTCCTCGGCGCGCTGTCGAACCGCGTGCTCGAGCTCAACGGCGACGACGTGCATCAATATCCGGGCGGCTATACCGAATACGTCGCCCAGACCGGCCACGAGGCGCCCGGGCTGCCGAATTGAACTAAGGGGCGAGGGGCCAGTTCTCAGCCTTTGCCGAGATACTGCTCGTCCGTCACCTGTTCCAGCCAGGTCACGGGCGAGCCGTCCTGCGCTTCGGCGATGGCGACATGGGTCATCGCGGTCCTGTCCGTCGCGCCGTGCCAGTGTTTTTCGCCGGGCGGGAACCAGACGACGTCGCCCGGGCGGATCTCCTCGATCGGCCCGCCCTCGCGCTGCGCCCAGCCGAGGCCGGCGGTGACGATGACGGTCTGGCCGAGCGGGTGGGTGTGCCACGCAGTGCGGGCGCCGGGTTCGAAGGTGACGATAGCGCCGCCGGCGCGGCCGGGGGCTTCCGCCTTGAAAGGCGTGTCGAGGCGTACCTTGCCGGTGAAGTAGTCGGCCGGGCCTGGCGTCGAGGGGCTGGTGCCGTTGCGCTTGATGTCCATATCCGTCTCCTGATTCTGCTGTGCGGATCCTATACCGGCAAGAGTGCTGGCGGAGCCGCCGGAGACGATTTATGAGAACGACGCAAGGTTTCAAGGCGGTGTGGAATGGACAAGCGGCGGATCGGGATCGTCGGCGGTGGGCCGGCCGGGCTGATGGCGGCGGAGGTGCTTGCGGCGCGCGGCCATGCGGTGAGCGTGCTGGAAGCCATGCCGACCATCGGGCGAAAGTTCCTGCTGGCCGGAAAGTCGGGCCTCAACATCACCCATTCCGAGCCCTATGACCGTTTCGCCGCCCGCTTCGGCGCGGCAGGCGCGCATCTGCGGCCGGCGCTCGATGCCTTCACGCCCGGGGACCTGCGGGCCTGGGCGGAGGGGCTTGGCACGAAGACTTTTGTCGGATCCTCCGGACGGGTGTTTCCGGTCGCCATGAAGGCCTCGCCGTTGCTGCGGGCCTGGCGGGCGCGGCTGGAAGGGCAGGGCGTCGCCATCCGCGTGCGCCATCGCTGGACGGGATTTGCGCCGGAAGGGCTGCGTGTCGAGACGCCCGACGGCGTGGCCGTGATGGCGTTCGATGCGGTCCTGCTGGCGCTCGGCGGCGCGAGCTGGCCGCGGCTCGGCTCGGATGCGGCCTGGATCGATGGCCTTGCGGAACGGGGCGTCGGCATCGCGCCCTTCCGCCCGGCCAATTGCGGCTTCGACGTGGACTGGTCGCCGGTCTTCGCCGAGCGCTTTGCCGGCGCGCCGGTCAAGGGCGTCACGGCGCAGTCCGCGGCGGGCACGATCCCCGGCGAATTCGTCGTCTCGAAGACGGGTATCGAGGGCAGCCTCGTCTATGCCCATGCGGCGGTTCTGCGCGATGCGCTGGAGGCGTCGGGCGCGGCCTCCCTCACGCTCGATCTTGCACCCGGGCGCAGTCTCGCGCGGCTTGCGGCCGACCTCGCCCGGCAGGGCGGCAAGGCGAGCTTTTCCAGCCGGCTCCGCAAGGGCGCGGGCCTCGACGGGGTCAAGGCGGCCCTGCTACGGGAATGCGTTCGGGATGTCCACATCTTGCCCCCGGACGCGCTGGCCGCGGCGATCAAGGCCCTGGCCATCTCCCTCGTCCGGCCGCGGCCGATCGCGGAGGCGATTTCCGTGGCGGGCGGCATCCGGTTCGATGCCATCGATGCGGACTATGGGCTGAAGGCCCTGCCGGGCGTCTTCGTGGCCGGCGAAATGCTCGACTGGGAGGCGCCGACCGGCGGTTATCTGCTGACGGCCTGCCTTGCGACCGGGCGGGCGGCAGCGGAGGGGATCGATCGCTGGCTATCCAATCGGGCGGATTGAGCCGACACGGTCAGCTGCGCTTCGGCCGCGTCGGCGCCTGGCCGAGGCTGGCGGCCGCATCCTTCAGGCAGGCGAGGTAGCGATCGCGGTTGGCCAGTCCGTCGTCGCGCGGGGTGACGAGGCACAGCGTGGCGGCGGCATGCCCCTCGTCCATGACCGGCACGGCGAAGCAATGGGTGAAGCTGTCGACGATGCTGTTGAAGGTGAAGAAGCCTTCGTGCCCGGCCTGGCGCACCTCGGTGAGGAAGGCCTGCGGGTCGAGCCATTCGCCGCCCGGCAGCTGGAAATCCTGCGGCGGGATGAAGGCGAGGATTTCCTCGTCCGTCATGTGGGCGACGAGCAGGCGGCCGGAAGCGGTCCACGGGATCGGCACCGACTGGCCGATATCGGTGGAGATGCGAAAGGGCCTTGCGCCCTCGCGCATGTGCACGACGGTGTATTTGTTGCCGTCCAGCATGCAGAACTGCGCGGTCTCGCGCGTTTCGCCGGCCAGCCGCTCCAGCGCCGCCTCGCATTCGCGGGTGAAGTCGAAATGGTTCTCGTAGGCCGCGCCGAGGAAATAGAGTTTCCGCCCGAGATAGACGCGGCCGTCGCCGCCGGTGAATTCCAGGATGCCGTTGCGCAGGAGGAGGTTCACCAGCTCGTAGACCGATGAGCGCGGCGCGCCGATCTGCGCGGCAATCTCGTTCGGCTTCAGCGCCTGCCGCTTCTGGCGCAGGAAATCGAGGATCTCGAAGGCGCGATCGAGTCCCCGGGCCCGCTTGCCGCCAGCATCGTCCGCAATAGCATCCATCTCGTCCGTTCCTGCCTTCGTCCTCGTCAAACTTCTCACGCCGCCCGCGCGATCTGTCAATCCGCGGCGGCCGGCCGTCGTCGCATACGAAATTTTCGACCTCCCCTTGCGGGGCGGAAAATTCGGCATAAGATCGCATCGTCCATTATAAAGATCATATGTTCAATATATTGGACATTGACGGATGGCAAGCCCGTATCCGCTGCCGCAAAAAAGGGGAACGACATGAAAACGCTTGAAAACAGCCCGACCGTTTCGCGGCGCAGCCGCCTTCTCGCGGGCGCCGCCGCCGCTGCGGCCATCCTTGCCCTTTCGGCCGGCAGCGCCTCGGCCGCCGCCAATTGCATCAAGGGCGACCGCAAGGCGCCCTATACGGTCGGCTGGGCGAACATCTATTCGGTGCCGACCTGGATGAAGCAGACCGAAGGCACGATTGCTGCCGAGGTCGAGGAGCTGAAGAAGGCCGGACTCGTGAAGAACCTGATGATCACGGACGCGCAGGGCAACGCCCAGACGCAGATCCAGCACATCCAGTCGATGATCGACGCCAATGTCGATGCGATCGTGGTCATCGCCGGCTCCTCCAACGCGCTCGACCGCGTCATTTCGGATGCCTGCGACAAGGGTATCGCGGTGGTGAACTTCGACAGCCTCGTCAACACGGAAAAGGTGACGGCGAAGATCAACACCGATTCCAGCGAATGGGGCGCGGGCGCTGCCAAGTGGCTTGCCGACCAGCTCGGCGGCAAGGGCAAGATCATCGTCATGAACGGCCCGGCCGGGATTTCCGTCAGCGATGACCGCCGCAAGGGCGCCCAGCCGGTGCTCGACGCCAATCCGGGCCTCGAAATCATCACCGAGACCAACACGGAATACAATGTCGCGCCGGCGCAGGAGGCGATGACCAGCCTGCTCTTCGCCAATCCGGAAATCGACGGCGTGCTCTCGCTCGGCGGCGCGATTTCGGCCGGTTCCGTCATGGCCTTCGACCGCCAGGGCCGCGAGCAGGTGCCGATCACCGGCGAGAATGCCCGCCAGTTCCTCGAACTGTGGAAGGAAAAGGGCCTGAAGGGGTGGGCCACCATGCAGCCGAACTGGCTCGGCGCGCTCTCGGTCTACACGGCCGTGCAGGCGCTGGAAGGCAAGGACGTGCCGGCCTTCGTCAAGGTGCCGCTGCCCGTCATCGACGACAGCACCATCGACACCTACCTCGCCCGCGCGGACCAGTTCCCGGCCGACGGCTACATCTACTCGGATTACGACAAGGCGCTGTTCGACAAGCTGCTCGCCCAGTAATCCCGTGAAGGATGCCGTCATGACGGAAACAAGACCCCTGCTGGAGGCCCGGCAGGTGTTCAAGGGGTTTTTCGGCAATCCCGTTCTGAAGGGCGTCGACATAGCCCTTCATCCGGGCAGGGTCCATGCCCTGCTCGGGGAGAACGGCGCGGGAAAATCCACGCTGATCAATCTCCTTTCCGGCGCTCTCCAGCCGGACAGCGGCGCCATCCTCGTCGATGGCCGGCCGGTCGGGCGTTTCAGCCCGGCCGCCGCCCGCGCCGCGGGCATCGCCGTGGTGCAGCAGGAGCTGAGCCTGACTGCCGACCTGTCGATCGCCGAGAATATCGGGCTCGGCGCCTTTCCGCGCCGTTTCGGCCTCATCGACTATGCCGCGCTTCAGAAGGGCGTGCGGGAGGTCTGCGCCATGGTGGGGCTCACCGAGCCGCTCGACATGCCGGTCGCCGATCTTTCGCTCGGCCGCCGGCAGATGGTGGAGATCGCCAAGGCGCTGTTCCGCAAGCCGCGCGTGCTGATCCTCGACGAGCCGACCTCCTCGCTTTCCGCGCATGAGGCCGGCATTCTCGCCCGCCTCATCGGGACGCTGCGCGACCGCGGCACGGCGCTCCTCTACATCTCCCACCGGCTCAACGAGGTGCAGGCGCTCTGCGCCCATGTCACCGTGCTGAAGGACGGCGGCGTCACCGCGGACCAGTCGCTGGCCGGCATCGACGGCGAGGGCCTGGTGCGTCTCATGGTGGGCCGCGAGACGGGCGATCTCTTCCCGCCGCGTTCCGCCACCGCTCCCGGTGCGACGCGTATAAACGTCGAGACATTCTCGGCCGGCCTCGTGCGCGAGATCGGCTTTTCCGCCCGCGCCGGCGAGATCGTCGGCATCGGCGGCCTCGTCGGGCAGGGGCAGGAAGACCTGCTGCTCGGTCTTTACGGTGCCATTCCCGCAAGGGCCGACCATGCCGAGGTCTCCGGCCTTCCCCGCCTGCCCGCCCATGTCGGCGAGGCGAATGCCGCAGGCATCGTCTATGTGCCGGCGGATCGCAAGCATGAGGGGCTGGTCCTGCCCCATTCCATCGCCGCCAATCTCATCCTGCCCTCGCTCGGCCGGCTCGCCCGGCGCGGTTTTCGCGACCGTGCGGCGGAGGCCGGGCTGATCGCCGACCTGGCGCGGCGCCTGACGATCAAGGGCGACGTCGCCCGGCCGGTGCAGGCGCTCTCCGGCGGTAACCAGCAGAAGGTGGCGCTCGCCAAGTGGCTGCCGCTCGATCCGTCCATCCTGCTGCTCAACGATCCGACGCGCGGCGTCGATATCGAGACCAAGCGCGAGATCTACCTCATGCTGCGCGCGTTTGCCGCCGAAGGGCGGCTCGTCATCCTCGCCAGCTCCGATACGCCGGAACTCGTGCATCTGTGCGATCGCGTCGTCGTGCTGCGCGAGGGGCATGTCGCTGCCCGGCTTTCCGGCGCGGCGATCAGCGAGGAGGCCATCGTCGGCGCCGCCATGGGCATCCACGAAAAGGGAGAGGCCGCATGAGCGCCGTTCCGTCCTCCGGCTGGCTTTACGGGGCCATCCAGCGCGGCCGCAATCGCGGCCTCGGCGGCCTCTACCTGGTCGTCGCCGCCTTCCTCGTCCTCTATGCGGTGCTGTTTCCCGGCATCCTCTCCGTCAGCGGCTTTTCCAAGTTCACGCAGAACTGGTTCCCGCTGGCACTCGTCACCATGGCGCAGGCGCTCCTGATGCTGAATGGCGGCATCACGCTTGCCATCGGCCCGCTGGTCAGCCTCGGCGCGGTGATCGCGGCGACGACCATGGGCGGCGCGCTGGGCGTTCCCGGCGGCATCCTCGCCGTCGCGCTTGCCGGCCTTGCCATCGGTGCCGTCATCGGCGCCATCGTGGCGCATCTGCGGCTGCCGGCCATCATCGTCACGCTGGCGGGCTCCTTCATCATCACCGGCGTCGCGCTGATCCTGCTGCCGCGTCCGGGCGGCTTCATTCCGGACTGGCTGTCGACGACGCTGGCCGGCCATACGCCGGTCGCCTTCCTGCTGCTCGTCGCCATCCTCCTTGCCTGGAAGGCGTTCCTGGCGACGCCGCTCGGCATCGGCATCTATGCCGCCGGCGACAACCCGATCGGCGCCTTCCGCTCCGGCGTTCCGGTCGATCGGGTGAAAATCGTCGCCTTCGCGCTGTCCGGCCTGCTGGCGGCGCTGGCCGGTCTCTTCGTCGCGGCGCAGACGGGCTCGGGCGATCCGGTCATCGGCACGCCCTTCACGCTGAATTCGATTGCGGCCGCCGTGCTCGGCGGCGTCGGCTTCCTCGGCGGCAAGGGCACGATGCGCGGCGCGATCTGCGGCAGCCTCCTGCTCTCGGTCATGATCAACGTCATGTTCTTCCTCGGTTTCCCGCCGGTCGCGCAATATGTCGCGCAGGGCCTGATCATCGTCGGCGCCGTGGCGGTGCCGGAACTCTTGAAGCAATGGAGGGCAAGGCGATGAAGGCCGTGAAAGCCGTGTTCCGCAATCCGCCGCTCCTGACCTTCCTCCTGGTGGCCCTCGTCTGGCTCGTCGCCAGCCTCACGCTGCGCGGTTTCGGCGCCTATGGGCACCTGCGCTATCTCCTGGAGCTTGCCGCCGTCATCGGCATCGTCGCGGCCGGGCAGACGCTGGTCATCCTGATGGGCGGCATCGACCTCTCCGTCGGGGCGGTCATCACCGTTACGGCGATCCTGCTGCCGCTGATCTCGCCGGCCGCCGACCCGACCGGCCTCGTCGGCATCGTGCTCGCCCTTGCCCTCGCCACCGGAATCGGCCTCCTCAATGGGGCGGGCGCGGCCTATCTGCGCGTGCCGCCGATCATCATGACGCTCGCCATGGCGACGTTTCTCCAGGGGCTGCTCGTCATCGTCGCAGGCGGCAGCGCCGTCACCGTCAGCAATCCCGCGGTCATCCTGCTCGGCCAGGCCCGCCCCCTCGGCATTCCCGCCGGCATCCTCCTCTGGATCGTCGTCTCGGTCGTCGTGCTCCTCATCATCCACCGCATGCCGCTCGGCGCGCGCTTCCTCGCGCTCGGGGCCAATCCGCTGGCCGCGCGGCTTTCCGGCGTCAGCGTTGCGCGGAACACGCTGCTCCTCTATGCGCTGTCCGGCTTCTTCGCGGGGCTTGCCGGCATCCTGGTGCTCGGCATGAACCGGCAGGGCTATGTCGGCATCGGCGATCCCTATCTCCTGATGTCGATCGCCGCCGTCGTGCTCGGCGGCACCTCCATCCTCGGCGGGCGCGGCACCTATGCCGGCACCATTCCCGGCGCCATCCTGCTCGTCACCACCACGGCGCTGATCACCGTCGTCAATGCCTCGCCGGGCTGGCGCTCCATCATGTTCGGTTCGCTGATCCTCGCGCTTCTGCTCATCTCCGGCCGCGAGGCGCGGCGATGACGGTGCGCTATGACGGGCCGGTGATCGACCCGCACCACCACCTCTGGGACCTCTCGCTGAAGCGTCACCCCTGGCTGGAAAAGGCGCGGACGGAGGGCGGGGAAATGGTCTATGGCAGCCTTGCGCCGATCCTGCGGGACTACGGCGTGGAAGACTACCGCCGGGATGCGGCGAACCAGAACGTGGTGGCCAGCGTGCATGTCGAGGCCGGCTGGTCCGACGCCCATCCGCTGGAGGAAAGCCGCTGGCTTGCCGGTCTCGACCGGACGTCCGGCGTCGCGAAGCGCTGCGTTGCCCGCGTTCCGCTCGACAGCCCGGACGCCGCCCGCCTGATCGAGGCGGAGGCGGCCAATCCCGATGTCGCCGGCATCCGCGATATCGTCAGCTGGCATCCGGAGCCGGCAAAGAGCTTCGCCTCCCGCGCCCACCGCATGGCCGATCCCGCCTGGCGCGCCGGCTTGTCCCATCTCGCCCGGCACGATCTTGTCTTCGACCTCATGCTCTATCCCTGGCAGATGGACGAGGCGCTCGATCTCGTGCGCGCCTTTCCGCAGACGCTGTTCGTGCTCAACCATGGCGGCAGCCCGGCCGACCGCAGCGCGGAGGGGATGGCGCTCTGGCGCGAGGGCCTTGCGGCGCTCGGCCGCGAAGCGAATGTGCGGCTGAAGATTTCCGACCTCGTCGCCTATGACAATGACTGGACGCCGGAAAGCCTGCACCCGGTAATCGAGCATTGCCTCGCCTGTTTCGGCCCTCGCCGGGCGATGTTCGCCAGCGATTTTCCCGTCACCGGCCTGCACGCCTCGTTCGACGCGATCTACGCCGTCTTTCGCGCCGCGGCCGGGCCGCTGTCGCTCGATGAACAGCGCGCCCTCTTCTTCACGACCGCCAACGACACCTATCGCCTCGGGATCGCCGATCCCGTCGCGGCCAAGGGAGAAAACCATGCCTGACCTTTCCGTGACCGGACCGGACAATCCGGTGATCGACGATCGCATCCGCGGCTTTCCGCCGGGCCAGGCGGCTCTGCCGCTCGATGCTATCGGGGCGCAGGGCTGGAAGCCCTATGACGGCGCGATGGCCCTGCCGCTGATCTCGCTCGACCGGGAGGCTTTTGCCGGCAATGTCGCGCTGATGATGGATTATGTGCGCGATCACGGTATTGCCATCGCGCCCCATGCGAAGACGCCGATGTCGGCGGCGCTTGCCGGCGCGCTGCTGGCGGCCGGCGCCTGGGGCACCACGGTGGCCGATATCCGCCAGGCCGCCGTGCTGCTGAAGGCCGGCCAGCGCCGGCTGATCCTCGCCAACGAGATCGGCGGTGCGGCGGCCGCGCGCCGGTTCGCGGCGCTTGCCGCAAACCATCCCGATGCGGAACTGCACGTCTTCGTCGATTCGGTCGATCTGGTCGAAGCCCTGCGGGCCGCCTGGCAGGGGCGCAAGGGTCTCCCGCCGCTCGGCCTTCTCGTCGAGCTCGGCGCCGGCCGTGCCGGGGCACGCAGCGCCGAAGCGGCGGGCGCGATCCTCGATGCCATCCTCGCCGCGGAAACGCCCGCCTTCCGGCTCACCGGCATCGCGACCTATGAGGGCGCCGCCGCAACGGCGGACGCGGAAGAGACCCTGCGCCGGATCGACGGGCTGGTGGCGCTGACGGCGGCCTTCCTGCCAGAGGTCCGCGCCCGGGTCGGTGATGCGCGCCCGCTGATCGTCACGGCGGGCGGCTCGGTCTTCTTCGACCGGGTGGTGGCCGGCCTCTCCGCCGCGGTCGCCGCCGATCCCGACAGCCGGCTCGTATTGCGCAGCGGCGCGATCTTCTTCCATGACCACGGCGTCTACGAGCGCGGCCTTGCCGGGCTGGATGCCCGCGCGGGCTTCCGCTTCGGCGGGCAGGTCCGCTCGGCCGGCAGCGGCTTCAGGCCGGCGCTGCGGGTCTGGGCCGAGGTGCTCTCGCTGCCCGAGCCGGGCCTTGCGATCTGCGGCATGGGCCTGCGCGATGTCGCGATGGACCAGGGCCTGCCGCGGCCGCTGGCGCTCTATCGCGACGGCGCATTGCTTGGCCGCCTTGCCGGGGCCGACGTGCTCCGCCTCAACGACCAGCATGCCTTCATGTCGCTTCCCGCCGGCAGCGACATGCGCATCGGCGACGTGGTCGAGTTCGGCATCTCGCATCCCTGCACCTGCCTCGACCGGCACGCGATCCTCTATGGCCTTGCCCCCGACCACACGGTCACGGCAGCCTATCCCACCAGCTTCGGCTGATCCTCCCAAGAAGAAAGGAAATACCCCATGATCCAGCGTTACCAGAAGGGCTCGCGCATGAGCCAGGCCGTCAGCTATGGCGGGCTCGTCTATATTGCCGGCCAGGTCGCGGAGAACCGCAAGGCCGGCCTCGAGGACCAGACGCGCGACGTGCTCGGCAAGATCGACGCCCTTCTGAAGGAAGCCGGCACGGATCGCTCGAAACTGCTCGCCGTCAATGTCTTCCTGCCGGCGATCGTCGATTTCGAGGCGATGAACGGCGTCTACGATGCCTGGATCGATCCCGAAAACCCGCCGGCCCGCGCCTGCGTCGAAGCCCGCCTTGCCGATCCGGACCTGCGCGTCGAAATGACCGCCGTCGCCGCGCTCTGACACCCCCGCCCGAACTGGAGCCACCATGCACAGCGGCCTCGTCAATCCGATCGATCTTTCCCGGGACGGCCGGCAGGCCGGGCATCTCGCCATCCCTTATTCGGTCGACCGCTCGCCCTATTACCAGATCCGCATCCCTATCCTGCGGCTGAAGAACGGCGAGGGGCCGAGCCTGCTGCTGATGGCGGGCAATCATGGCGACGAATACGAGGGCGAGCTCCAGCTCGGGCGGCTGATGCGCCGGCTCGACATCACGAAAATCCGCGGCGCCGTCACCATCCTGCCGATGGCCAACCTGCCGGCGGTGATGGCGGCGCGGCGCTGCTCGCCCTTCGACGGCGGCAATCTCAACCGCGCCTTTCCCGGCGATCCGGCCGGCACGCCGACGGCGCGGCTGGCGCATTTCCTCGAACACGATCTCTTTCCGCGCCATGACGCGGTGCTCGACTTGCATTCGGGCGGCACCTCCATGGCGCATCTGCCCTGCACGCTGATCGAGCGGCAGGCGGATGCCGCGCGCTTTGCGCGCTCGGTCGCGCTGATGCGGGCGATGGGCGCCGCGCATGCCTTCATCGCCGACAACGGACCGGCGGCGCCGACCTCGATGGGCGCGGCGGGACGCGCCGGCACGATCGGCCTTTCCGGCGAATTCGGCGGCGGCGGCACGGTGACGCCGGAGAGCATGGCGTTCACGGCGGCGGCGATCGACCGGCTGCTCATGGCACTCGGCATTGCGAAAGAGCCGGTGCTGTCGCGCGCGCCGCTCGCGGCGCCGCCGGCGCTGCAGCTACTGTCGCTGTCGCGGCACAGCCAGGGCATCTATGCGGACCGGCGCGGCTGGTTCGAGCCCGCCGTGCCGCTCGGCACGACCGTCTCGGCGGGCGATCTTGCCGGCTGGTATCACGATCTCGAACGGCTGGAGCAGCCGGAAGAGGAATTGCACTTTGCCGAAAGCGGCATCGTCATCTCGCACCGGCTGCATTGCGACAGCCAGGCCGGCGACTGCCTGATCCAGGTCGCCGAGCCGATCGACGGCTGAGCCCTCAGGTGATCGCGCCGACGGCTTCCTTCACCCAGTCGAGGCGCTTTGCCGGAATGAGCCCGTAATTGTAGAAGTTCACGCCGTCGGCGCCGGCCTCGACGGCGGCCTTCGCGCGGGCGGAAAGGATGGCCGGGCCATCGACCTCGGGATAGAAGACGCGCAGCCCCAGCCCTAGGAACTTGCCCGGGCCGAGCATCGCCCGGCCGGTGCGGATGACGTCGCCGACGGCCTCCGGCGCCATGTCGTAGCAGCAGAGGATTGCGCCGTCGCAGAGCTTCCCGACCGCTTCGAGGTCGACGCCGCCGAGCCAGCCGTCCTTCAGGTCGATCAGCACGATGCGCGTCGCCGGGTCGGCGGCCGCCTTGATCTCGCCGATCAGGCTCGTCACCGGCTCGGTGCGCCAGGCGAGGAAGGCATGCAGGTCGGGGTGATCGCGGAAAGCATCGATGCCGGCGGCGGGGAAATCGGGAAACTGCTTTTCCGGCACCGCGCGCTCGCACAGTTCGGCGATGAAGCGCGCCACCGTTTCCTGCGCGCCGTCCACCGGTATGCCCGCCTTCCGGGCACGGGCGGTGCAATGGTCGCAGAAGCAGAGCGACAGGAGGAAGTCGTCCTCGGCATTGAGGCCGACGCCATCCTTCTCATGGTGGTATTCGTGGGCAAAGCCCATGAAGTTGGGGCTTTCCAGCTCCAGCATGTCCGGCCTGTGGTTCACCGTGATGTCGCGCACCAGCGTCACGACATAGTCGCGCGCCGCCGGGCTGGAGGGGCAGAGATTGTAATGGTTGGCATTGCCGAAGGCGTTGCGGGTCACGTGATCGGGATGCAGCATGCCGAGGCGGGTATTGTGCAGGCAGACCGTCCAGCAGGAGACGGCAAGGCCGGTCGTCGCGCGCGCTTTTGTCAGCGCGTCCAGCATGTCGCCGCGGTCAGTGACGTTCTGCGCCATCAGGGGGCGGATTTCCTTGCCCTGCCACAGCGCTTCGTCCGGCCGGAAATAGACGGTGCCGTCTTCCGGGAAGTAGGCCTTCTGTTGCGGGCTGCGCGGCTGGAGGAAGCGGCCGGCATGGTAGGCGGTCGCAAGGCTCACCGTGTTGAGGCCGGCCCGGCCGGAAAGATCGGCGGCGAACGCCTGCAATCCCTGGTCCTGGATGTCCCAGGGATAGGTCCACATGGAAAGATGCATGGCGTGCTCCCGGCAAATCTGTCCATTTTATAGAACATCTGTCCATAATAGTGTCCAGAAGGATTTTCGATGCGGTGCCGCGCGGCTTGCATCGCTGCTTGCATTGCTGAAAGAATCCGCCGGTTGCGTCCATCAGGCCGGATGCTCCGGGCGCTTCCGCCGCGCGCCGGAATGGCCCCGTTGGTATTTTCGACGCACTGAATGTCGCGAACCGGAGGGATTCCTTGCAAGAGCGGGGGTAGCTTCTCGCCATTGCAGGGGCTTGCGCGAAGGCAAGCGGCCTGAAATATGCGCCAAGCCGTCCATGCGGCGTATGAAAGGGGATCCGCCGGTGCCAGCCCTCCGCATCGGCCGAACGCGAGAAACGAACCGATGAAGACCTATGTGCTGACCGTATCGTGCCAATCGACCCGCGGCATTGTCGCCGCGATTACCGGCTACCTCGCCGAGAAGGAGTGCAACATCGTCGACAGTTCGCAGTTCGACGACCAGGAGACGGGCCTGTTCTTCATGCGCCTGACCTTCAAGAGCGAAGGCGGCGCAAGCCAGGACGATATCGACGCGGGTTTTGCGCCGGTCGCCAAGGCCTTCGCCATGGCCTACGAGTTCCACAACAGCGACGAGCGCATGAAGGTGCTGCTGATGGTCTCGCGCTTCGGCCATTGCCTGAACGACCTGCTCTACCGCTGGAAGATCGGCGCGCTGCCGATCGACATCGTCGGCGTCGTCTCGAACCATTTCGATTACCAGAAGGTCATCGTCAACCACGACATCCCCTTCCACCACGTCAAGGTGACGAAGGAGAACAAGCCGCAGGCCGAGGCGCGGCTGATGGAGATCGTCGAGCAGTCGGGCGCCGAGCTGATCGTGCTCGCCCGCTACATGCAGGTGCTGTCGGATGCGGTGTGCAAGAAGATGTCGGGCCGGATCATCAACATCCACCACTCGTTCCTGCCGTCGTTCAAGGGGGCGAACCCGTACAAGCAGGCCTTCGAGCGCGGCGTGAAGCTGATCGGTGCGACGGCGCACTATGTGACGGAAGACCTCGACGAGGGTCCGATCATCGAGCAGGACGTGGCGCGCATCACGCATGCGCAGTCGGCGGACGACTATGTGTCGATCGGCCGGGACGTGGAGAGCCAGGTTCTGGCCCGCGCGGTGCATGCCCATATCCACCACCGCGTCTTCATGAACGGCAACAAGACCATCGTCTTCCCGCCCAGCCCCGGTTCCTACGCCTCCGAGCGCATGGGCTGAGCCGAAGACGACGAAAGGCCGGCGAAACGCCGGCCTTTTCATATTCGGGAACGTCTGCGATCGCCTCAGTGGCTTGCCGGCAGGCGCGGCAGGAAGATGGTGAGGATACCGAGCAGCGGCATGTAGGAGCAGACCTGGTAGACGAAGTTGATGCCGTGGCTGTCAGCGAAGATGCCGAGCACCGCCGCGCCGAGGCCGCCCGCCCCGAAGGCGAAGCCGAAGAAGATGCCGGCGATCATGCCGACGCGGCCCGGGATCAGCTCCTGCGCGAAGACGACGATGGCGGAGAAGGCGGAGGAGAAGATCAGCCCGATCAGCACCGTCAGCACGCCCGTCCAGAACAGGTTCGCATAGGGCAGCATCAGGGCGAAGGGGATGACGCCGAGGATCGAGAACCAGATGACGAAGCGCGCGCCGAACCGGTCGCCGATCGGCCCGCCCATGAACACGCCGAGCGCCGAGGCCCCGAGGAAGAGGAACAGCATGAGCTGCGCGTCGCGCACGCCGAGGCCGAAATTCTCCATCGTGTAGAACGTGAAATAGCTCGATATGCTGGCGAGATAGGCGTTCTTCGTCGTCGTCAGCAGCACCAGGACGGCAAGCGCCCAGGCGACGCGGCCGCGCGGCAGCGGCAGCGCGCGGCTGACGGCGGGACGGCCCGCGGCAAGCCGCCGCTCGCCGGCATACCAGTTGCCGACCCAGGTGAGGATGACCATGCCGAGGAGCGCGACCGCCGAGAACCAGGCGACGCTCGTCTGGCCGAAGGGCAGCACGATGAAGGCGGCGAGCAGCGGCCCGATCGCCGTGCCGGCATTGCCGCCGACCTGGAACATCGACTGCGCAAGCCCGTGGCGGCCGCCGGAGGCAAGGCGGGCGACGCGCGAGGATTCCGGGTGGAAGATCGCCGAGCCGAGGCCGATCAGGCAGGCGCCGAAGACCAGGACCGGGAAGCTGTGCGCATAGGCGAGCATGATGAGGCCGACGAAGGTGCTGCCCATGCCGACCGGCAGCGAGAAGGGCATCGGCCAGCGGTCCGTGACGATGCCGACGGCCGGCTGCAGCAGCGAGGCGGTGACCTGGAAGGCCATGGTCAGAAGGCCGATCTGCAAGAAATCGAGCGCGTAGTTTTCCTTCAGCAGCGGATAGAGCGACGTCAGCAGCGACTGCATGATGTCGTTCAGCATGTGGCAGGCGCTGACGGCGACGATGATGGAATAGGTGGTGGTGGCGGCGCTGCGGGGCGCTGCGGGAACGACTGTCGACATGGTGGCCTCGAATGATACGCGCGAATTCCGCGTCATGGCTGCTTCCCATACAGGGATTGCCAGCGGCCTGCTTTCGTGCTGAGGTCCATTTCTTACGCGAGTGGGCCAAAGATGGAAAAACTGACCGATGCGCGCCGCAAGGCGCTCGATGACGACCACATCCGCAACCTTTCCCGCATGGAACAGGCGAATACGGATGTCCTGGTCCACAGTTCGGAGATTCCGGGCGGTTATACGGTGCCGCCGCACCGCCATCGCCGCACGCAGTTCCTGTGCGTCTTCGCCGGTGTGGTGCTGGTGGGGACAGATCGCGGGCGCTGGATGATTCCGCCCGGCCATGCGCTGCTCATCCCGCGCGGTCTCGAACATTCCGTCGAGATGCTCAGCGATGTCAGCATGCGCTCGGTCTATATCTATTCGCCGGAAGGCCGGGCCGCCTCGTTGGTTCCCACCGTGCTGGAGGTCACCGACCTTGCCCGCCAGCTCATCACGGAAACCGTCCGGCAGGATGACCTGGCGGAGGACCGCGGGCGCAGCGAACTCGTCATGGCGCTGCTGCTCGACGAGATCGGCCGCCTGCCGGAGCGCCGGCTCGGCCTGCCCTTTCCGGCAAGCGGCCGGCTGGCCGAACTCTGCCGGGATTTCGTCGAACAGCCCTCGCCGGTGGCCAAGATCGACGATTGGGCACGGCGCTTGAACATGAGCCGGCGCACCTTCACGCGCTTCTTCCGGCAGGAGACGGGCGTCAGCTTCGTCACCTGGCGCCAGCAGGCCTGTCTTTTCGCCTGCCTGCCGCGCCTTGCCGCCGGCGAGCCGGTGACGCGCGTGGCGCTCGATGCCGGTTATGAGAGCGTGCCGGCCTTCACCACCATGTTCAAGCGCATGCTGGGGGCCTCGCCGCGCGCCTATCTGACCAGCCGCGCGGCCGCCTGAGTCTCAAAAAGACCGGCAAAGGACGCGATCCGGGGACTGTTTTCCGCCGGCTTTTGGGATTAGGAAGAGGTGCGGGACCCAATTCGGGCCGCGAACCGGGAGCGCGGGGTCGCACGGGAGACGGACTTTGAGAAAGATACTGGTCATCGGGATCGGCGCGGGCAATCCCGAGCACATGACCGTTCAGGCGGTGGGTGCGCTGAACCGGGCGGATGTGCTGCTCATTCCGACGAAGGGCGACGAGAAGGCCTTTCTGGCCGATGCGCGCCGCGAGATCTGTGACCGGTTCCTCGAGAATGCGCGTTGCCGCATCCTCGACTATGCTGTGCCGGTGCGCCGCGCCGATGGCAGCTACGAGGACGGCGTCAACGACTGGCACCGCGCCATCGCCGCCATCTACGAACGCAGCCTTCTTGACGACGTCGGCGAGGACGAGACGCTCGGCCTGCTCGTCTGGGGCGATCCGATGCTCTATGACAGCACATTGCGTATCATCGATCATGTGCGCACGGCCGGCCGCGTCGCCTTCGAGATCGAGGTCATTCCGGGCATCACCAGCATCCAGGCGCTCTGCGCCGGCCATGCCATCACGCTCAACCGCATCGGCCTGCCCGTCGAGATCACCACCGGCCGCCGCCTCGCCGAGGCCTGGCCGGGCACCGCGCGCGATGCGCTCGTCATGCTCGACGGCGTCGAGGCCTTCCGCAGGGTGGAGGACCCGGAGGCGGACATCTGGTGGGGCGCCTATCTCGGCACGCCGCACGAGATCCTGCTGTCCGGCCGGCTTGCCGATATCGCCGACACCATCAGCGAGACCCGCCGCAAGGCGCGCGCGGCGCACGGCTGGATCATGGACACCTACCTGATCCGCCGCCCGGCACCCGAGGCGGAGGAGGGCGCGGCATGACGGCGACCTCAGCGATACTTCCGGGCGAAGCCGGTGCGTTGCGGCGCGGCGCGTGCCCCTCCATCGCCGCCCCGATGCGGACCGGCGACGGCCTTCTGGTGCGCCTGCGCCCCGTCGCGACGGCCCTGACGGCACAAGACCTCCTCGTCCTTGCCGATCTGGCGCGGGCGCACGGCAACGGCCTCATCGAGATCACCGCGCGCGGCAATCTCCAGCTTCGCGGCCTCACCGAAGCCTCCATTCCGCATCTTGCCGCCGGCCTTGCCGCGGCCGGCATTACCCCGCAGACGGGCGTCGCCATCGAGGTGCCGCCGCTTGCCGGCATCGACCCGGCCGAGCTTGCTGATGCCGCGCCGCTTGCCGATGCGCTGCGCGCGGCCCTTGCCGATGCCGCCCTTTCCCTGGCGCCCAAGCTTGCCGTCGTCGTCGATGGCGGGGGCGTGCTTTCCCTTGCCGACATGGTCGCTGATATCCGGCTCGACGCCGTCGCCGGCGCACAAGGCCTCGCCTGGCGGCTTTCCGTCGGTGGTGATCGCGCCACGGCGATGGCCGTCGCGCTGCTGCCCGGCGAAAGGGCCGTCGAAGGCGTGATGACGGTCGCCGCCGCCCTTGCCGCCATCGGGCCGGCGGCGCGGGGACGGGATCTCGATTCGGCGCTGCTGGCGGCCGTGCTCCGTGCGGATCCGGTACCGCCGCTTTCCGCCGCTTCATCCGTCCATCCGCTCGGCGTGCACCGGATCGGCGCCGAAACGGTGCTGGGGCTTGCCCCGGCCTATGGCCAGATCCATGCCGACCGACTTGCCGCGCTGGTGCGCGCGCTTGCCGGCTGCGGCGCGACGGAATTCCGCCTTGCGCCGCACCACACGCTGCTGGTGCGCGGGCTCCGTGCGGAAGCGCTTGCCGCCGCGCAGGCCTGTGCGATGCGGGAGCGCGTCTGGAGCACGCAGGATGCGCCCGGACGGGCCGTCTCCGTCTGTGCCGGTGCCGCCGGCTGCGCCGCGGCCAGCTTCGATACCCATACCGTCGCCGATGCCCTTGTGGCGGAGGCGGGCGATCTCCTGGACGGCTCCTTCGACGTGCATGTCTCCGGCTGCCCGAAGGGCTGCGCCCATCCGGCCGCCGCCGCCGTCACGCTGTGCGGCACTGCCGCCGGCGTCGGCCTTGTTCTTGATGGACGCGCGGGCGATGCCGCCGCGGCGATCCTGCCCGCCGATGCGTTGCGGCCCGCCCTGCACCGTCTCGGCGCCCTCCTGCGGGCGCGCCGTGCGGAGGGCGAGACGGCCGGAAACCTCATAGACCGCACCGCGCCCGCCATCCTCGTTTCCGCTTACCAAGGCCAACAATGACCGATTACGACTACATCAAGGATGGCACGGCCATCTATGAGAAATCCTTCGCGATCATCCGTGCGGAAGCCGATCTTTCGCGCTTTTCCGAAGAGGAGTCGGATGTCGCCGTGCGCATGATCCATGCCGCCGGCCTCGTCGAGGCGGCGCCGCATTTCGCCTTCTCGCCCGGTTTCGTCGCGGCGGCGCGTGGTGCGCTCCAGGCCGGCGCGCCGATCTTCTGCGATGCGGAGATGGTTGCGCGCGGCGTGACGGCAGCGCGCCTGCCGGCCGGCAACGACGTGCTCTGCATGCTGCGCGATCCGCGCACGCCCGACATTGCCCGGGACATCGGCAATACGCGCTCGGCCGCGGCCATCCGCCTCTGGCTCGATCGCCTCGCCGGCTCCGTCGTCGCCATCGGCAATGCGCCGACGGCGCTGTTCTACCTGCTCGAACTCCTGCGGGATGGCGCGCCGAAACCGGCGGCGATCCTCGGCATGCCGGTCGGCTTCGTCGGCGCCGCGGAATCCAAGGATGCGCTCGCCGAAAATTCCTATGGCGTGCCCTTCGCCATCGTGCGCGGCCGCCTGGGCGGCAGCGCCATGACGGCAGCGGCGCTCAATTCGCTGGCGAGGCCGGGACTGTGAACATGGTGGCGACGGTGACGGGACGACTTTACGGCGTGGGCACGGGACCGGGCGATCCGGAACTCCTGACGCTCAAGGCGGTGCGGGCGATCGGCGAGGCGGATGTGCTCGCCTATTTCGCCAAGGCCGGGCGTGCGGGCAATGGGCGGGCGATCGTCGAGGGCCTGTTGAGGCCCGGCATGGCGGAGCTGCCGCTCTACTATCCGGTGACGACGGAAATCGACAAGGACCACGACGACTACAAGCGCCAGATCACGGCCTTCTACGACGCCTCGGCCGCCGCCGTCGCGCAGCACCTTGCCGCCGGCCGCACGGTCGCCATCCTCTCGGAAGGCGATCCGATGTTCTACGGCTCCTACATGCACCTGCATGTGCGGCTCGCCGACCGTTTCCCGACCGAGGTCATTCCCGGCATCACGGCCATGTCCGGCTGCTGGTCGCTGTCGGGGCTGCCGATCGTGCAGGGCGACGACGTGCTCTCCGTGCTGCCGGGCACGATGGGCGAGGCGGAACTGTCGCGCCGCCTCGTCGACACCGAGGCCGCCGTCATCATGAAGGTCGGCCGCAACCTGCCGAAGATCCGCCGGGCGCTGGCAAGCGCCGGCCGGCTCGGCGAGGCGATCTATGTCGAGCGCGGCACCATGCCGACGAGCCGCTCCATGCGGCTTTCCGAAAAGCTCGACGATACCGCGCCCTATTTCTCGCTGGTCCTCGTGCCGGGCTGGAGCGGCCGCGCATGACGGGCCGGCTTTTCGTGATCGGCACCGGGCCGGGCAATCCGGACCAGATGACGCCGGAGGCACGGCAGGCGGTCGAGGCCGCGCGCGAATTCTTCGGCTATTTTCCCTATATCGACCGGCTGAACCTCCGGCCGGACCAGATCAAGGTCGCCTCCGACAACCGCGAGGAGCTGAACCGGGCCGAGGCCGCGCTGAGACGGACGGCCGAGGGTGTCGATGTCTGCGTCGTCTCGGGCGGCGATCCCGGCGTCTTCGCCATGGCGGCCGCCGTCTGCGAGGCGATCGATGCGGGGCCGGACGAATGGAAGAGGGTGGATCTTACCATCGTGCCCGGCGTCACCGCCATGCTGGCGGTCGCTGCGCGCATCGGCGCGCCGCTTGGTCACGATTTCTGCGCCATCTCGCTGTCCGACAACCTGAAACCCTGGGAGGTCATCGAGACGCGGCTGCGCCTCGTGTCCGAGGCTGGCCTCGTGATCGCGCTCTACAACCCGATCAGCAAGGCGCGCCCCTGGCAGCTAGGCCGGGCCTTCGAGATCCTGCGCGAGACGCTGCCGGCCGCAACACCCGTCATCTTCGGCCGCGCCGCGGGCCGGCCGGACGAGCGCATGCTGGTCATGCCGCTCGGCGAGGCCGAGGCGGAGCGTGCCGACATGGCGACCTGCGTCGTCATCGGCTCGCCGGCAACGCGCGTCGTTTCCCGCCCGGGCCTGCCGGACCTCGTCTATACGCCGCGCTTCCTCGAAGAGCCGACAAGATGATCGGCGAGCCGCACCGCATCCTCGACGGTTCCCGCGTGGTGGCTATCGCGCGCTTCCGCCCGCTCGACCAGAACGACGGGCAGGCCGAGAATGCGCGCGGCGACGATCTTGCCATAGGTGGCGTCGCCGCCGGAATTCTTGCTGACGACGACATCGATGCGATGGTCGCGCAGAAGTTCGACCTCCGCTTCCACGGCAAACGGGCCGCGGGCGAGCAGGTAGGCGACGTCGGGGGCGGCAAGCGGCGGATCGACGGGATCGACGCTGCGCACGAGATAGTGGTGCTGCGGCGCGGCATCGAAGGCCTTCGCCTCCTGGCGGCCGATGGCGAGGAACACGCGACGCGGCGCTTCGCCGAGCGCGCTGACGGCCTCGGTCACCGTGGCGACGCATGTCCAGCGGTCGCCCTCCACCGCGTCCCAGCCGCGCCGCTCCAGCCGCAGCAGCGGGGTGCCGGTCGCCGCGCTGGCGGCGCGGGCATTGGCGGAGATCTGCCGGGCGAAGGGATGCGTCGCGTCGATCAGGAGATCGATGGAATTCTCGCAAAGATAGGCCGAAAGTCCCTCGACGCCGCCGAAGCCGCCGGTACGGACGGGCACGGGCTGCGGCGCGGGATCGAGCGTGCGGCCGGCGAGCGACAGCGTGACGGCAAGATCGGCCCTGCCGGCGAGCGCACCGGCAAGGTCCCGCGCCTCCGCCGTGCCGCCCAAGATGAGGATGCGTCGCTTGTCCACGCCTGATCAGCCCCTTTCGACAGCCGCTCCCTGGCTTTCCATCGTCGGGATCGGCGAAGACGGTCTAGCCGGTCTCGGCGACGAGGCCAAGGCCGCGATCGGCTGCGCCGAAATCGTCTTCGGCGGCGCGCGGCACCTGGAGCTAGCCGATGCGGCGATCCGCGGCGTGCGCCACGGCTGGCTCAGCCCCTTCGAACGCTCGGTGGAGGCGGTTCTGGCCGCGCGGGGCCGGCCCGTCGTCGTGCTCGCCTCGGGCGATCCCTTCTTCTACGGCGTCGGCGTCACGCTTTCCCGGCGCATCGCGCGGGCGGAGATGCGCGTCTTCACGGCGCCCTCCGCCTTCAGCCTTGCCGCATCGCGCATGGGCTGGGCCCTGCAGGACACGGTCTGCGTTTCGCTGCACGGCCGTCCCGTCGATCTCGTCCGCCCGCACCTGCATCCCGGCTGCCGCATCCTGGCGCTGACCTCGGACAGCGACGGGCCGGCGGCGCTTGCCGCGCTGCTGGCGGAAAGTGGTTTCGGCGGCTCGGCGCTGACCGTGCTGGAAGCGCTCGGCGGCGCGCGGGAGCGGGTGAGCCACCATCAGGCCGGCCGGTTCGCCCTCGATGGAGCCGACATGCTGAATGTCTGCGCGGTGGAGGTTGTCGCCGGAGATGGCGCGCGGGTGCTCGCCTGTACGCCGGGCCTCGACGACGGACTGTTCGAGCATGACGGCCAGATCACCAAGCGCGAGGTGCGTGCGCTGACGCTCTCGGCCCTTGCGCCGCGCCGCGGCGAGCTTCTCTGGGATATCGGCGCCGGCTCGGGCTCGATCGGCATCGAATGGATGCTGGCCGATCCATCGCTCCGGGCCATCGCCATCGAGGGCCATGCGGAGCGCGCCGCCCGCATCCGCCGCAATGCCGGGCGCTGCGGCGTGCCGGGCCTTGCCGTGGTCGAGGGGGCGGCGCCGGAGGCGCTTGCGGGACTTGCCGCGCCGGACGCGATCTTCATCGGCGGCGGCGGCAGCGAGGCGGGCGTCATGCCGGCGGCGATCGACGGCCTGAAGCCGGGCGGCCGGCTTGTCGCCAATGCGGTGACGACGGAAATGGAAGCCGTGCTCCTCGCCCAGCATGCCCGGCTCGGCGGTTCGCTGATCCGGATCGACATCGCGCGCGCATCGCCCGTCGGGCAGATGACGGGCTGGCGGCCGGCCATGCCGGTCACGCAGTGGACGTGGGCGAAGCCGGCGCAACCTATCGAGGACGAGGAATGACCGTTCACTTCATCGGCGCCGGCCCCGGCGCTGCCGATCTCATCACCGTGCGCGGCCGCGATCTCATCGGCGCCTGCCCGGTCTGCCTCTATGCCGGCTCCATCGTGTCGCCGGAGCTCCTGCAATATTGCCCGCCGGGCGCGCGCATCGTCGATACGGCGCCGATGTCGCTCGACGAGATCGAGGCCGAATATCTGCGCGCCGCCGCGGCGGGCGAGGATGTGGCGCGGCTGCATTCCGGCGATCTCTCGGTCTGGAGCGCCGTCGCCGAGCAGATCCGCCGGCTGGAAAAGCACGGGCTCGCCTATACGCTGACGCCGGGCGTGCCCTCCTTTGCCGCTGCCGCCGCCGCGCTCGGCCGCGAGCTCACCATTCCCGCCGTCGCGCAGAGCCTCGTGCTCACCCGGGTCTCCGGCCGCGCCTCGCCGATGCCGAACCGCGAGACGCTTGAGAATTTCGGCGCGACGGGGGCGACGCTGGCGATCCATCTTGCCATCCACGCGCTGGACAAGGTCGTCCTGGACCTGACGCCGCTCTATGGCGCGGATTGCCCGGTGGCGATCGTGGTCAAGGCCTCCTGGCCCGATGAGCGCGTGGTGCGCGGCACGCTGGCCGATATCGTGGCGAGGGTCGCCGAGGAGCCGATCGAGCGCACGGCGCTGATCTTCGTCGGCCGCTCGCTCGGCGCGGAGGATTTTCGCGAAAGCTCGCTCTATGACCCCGCCTACCAGCGCCGGTTCCGGGGACGCGACGGGCTTTAGGCCAATAGGGTTTCGAAGGCGAGCGAGGCCCTCGAGCGGTAGCGTTCCCTGTGGCGCAGCAGACGGAAGGCGCGTTCCGGCAGGTCGAAGGCGATGCGGGCCATGCGGCCGGCGGCAAGGTCGTCCTCCACGACGAATTCGGAGACCGCCGTCAGCGCCTCGCCGGCGAGCACGGCGCTGCGCACGGCTTCGTTGGAAGGCAGGGAAAGCGCGATGTCCAGCGCCTCCTCGGGCAGCGCCGCCGTCAGGGCGCGTCGCGTGCCCGAGCCCGGCTCGCGCAGCACCCAGCGGACGGCGGCCAGATCCTCCGCATCGATGCCGGGCTTGCCGGCGAGCGGATGGTCCGATGGCGCGACGATAACCACCCGGTCGCGCGCAATGATGCGCTGGGCGAGGGCGGGATGGTCGATCTCGCCTTCGACGAAACCGAGCTCCGCCCGCCCGTCGATAACCGCCTCGGCGGCCTCGTCGGTATTGCCGCCGGTCAGGCGGATATCGATCGCCGGATAGGCGTCGCGGAAATGCATGAGACGCGGCGGCAGCCAGTAGCCGGCGACGGTCTGGCTGGCGGCGAGCGTCAGCGTGCCGCGTTTCAGGCCGCCGATCTCGGTGAGGAAGAGGTCCGCGCTGCCCGCCCGTGCCAGCGTGGCCCGCGCCTCCGGCAGGAAGGCCTCGCCCGTCTCGGTCAGCTCGATCCGCCGCCCCGTGCGGTGGAACAGCGCGATGCCGTAGCGCTCCTCCAGCACGCGGATCGCCGAGCTGACGGCCGAGGGGGTGAGGTTCAGCGCATCGGCGGCCTTGGTCAGGTGCTCCCGTTCCGCCACGGCGACGAAGATCCGGAGCTGTTCCAGCGTCATCATCTGTTCGATCCAGTCGAATGAAATGTCCGATATTTACCGATGGATCGAATAGGTTTTCAAGCGCATCGTCCGCGCATGGAAAATTCACCTAACAAAACAGCAATCCTTGGAATTCGCGTACTTCTGCCCGGCGTGCTCCTGTCCGGCTTCGTGTCGGGGCTCGCGGTGCTCGCCGAACGGCTGGAAATACGGCTTGCCGGCGGGGCGTGGATCGAGGCGCTCGTGCTGGCGATCCTCCTCGGCGCCGCCTGTCGGCTGCTGCTGAGGCGGCCGGCTGTGTTCGATCCCGGCATCGCCTTCTCCGCGAAATACTTCCTCGAGATCGCGATCGTGCTTCTCGGCGCGGGCGTCAGCGCCACGGCGATCGCCGGCATGGGCTGGCCGCTGATCGGGGCGATCGCGGCGGTGGTGGGCGCCGTTCTCCTTGCAAGCTATGCCATCGGGCGCGGCCTCGGCCTCTCCCGCACTGTGGCGCTGCTGGTTGCCTGCGGCAATTCGATCTGCGGCAATTCCGCGATCGCCGCGACGGCGCCGGTCATTCGCGCCGATGCGGAGGACGTCGCCTCCTCCATCGCCTTCACCGCCGTTCTCGGCATGGTCACGGTGCTGCTGCTGCCGGTGCTGGTGCCGCTGCTCGGCCTGTCGGCGACGGGCTACGGCGTGATGGCGGGCATGACGGTCTATGCGGTGCCCCAGGTGCTGGCGGCCACCGCCCCGGTCTCCGCGCTCAGCATCCAGATCGGCACCTTCGTCAAGCTCGTGCGCGTGCTGATGCTGGGGCCGGTGATCTTCCTCCTGTCGCTTGCCGCGGGCAAGGAGAGCGGCCGTCGCCCGGCGCTGCACCGGCTGGTGCCGTGGTTCATCCTCGGCTTCCTCGCCATGCTCGCCGCGCGCAGCTTCGGGGTGATCGATGCGGGGCTTGCCGAAGGCATGGCGCGTGCCGCGACCGTGCTGACGATCCTCTCCATGGCCGCCCTCGGCCTCGGCATCGACCTCAGGCGCGTGATGCGGGCAGGCCCGCGGGTGACGGCCGCGGTCGTCCTGTCGCTCGGCGTGCTGGTCGTCGTGAGCTACGGAATGGTCGTGCTTTTGAACCTTGCGACGGCCTGAGGAAGCTCAGGCCGCGTTTTCCCGCGCGGTCACCGGCACATAGTTGAGCACCGGGCCGAGCCAGCGCTCCACCTCCGTGACGGCCATGCCCTTGCGGCGGGCATAGTCCTCCACCTGGTCCCGCTCCACCTTCGCGACACCGAAATAGTAGCTTTCCGGCGAGGCGATGTAGAGGCCGGAGACGGAGGAGCCGGGCCACATCGCATAGCTTTCGGTGAGCTCGACGCCGATTTCCCTCTCGGCATCGAGCAGGCGGAAGAGCGTCGTCTTTTCCGTATGGTCCGGCTGGGCGGGGTAACCCGGCGCTGGACGGATGCCGGCATAGGGCTCGCCGATGAGGTCGGTCGGCGAGAAGGTCTCCTCCGCCGCATAGCCCCAGAGTTCCTTGCGCACATATTCGTGCATGCGCTCGGCAAAGGCCTCGGCGAAGCGGTCGGCGAGCGCCTTGACGAGGATCGAATTGTAGTCGTCGTTCGCCCGCTCGAAGCGTTCGGCAATGGCGATCTCGCCGATGCCGGCCGTCACGACGAAACCGCCGAGATAGTCGTGCTTGCCGCTGTCGAGCGGCGCGACGAAATCGGAGAGCGCCACGTTCGGCCGCCCGTCGCGCTTGGAAAGCTGCTGGCGCAGCGTGAAGAAGGTGGCAAGCTCCTTGCTCCGCGTCTCGTCGGTGAAGAGGCGGATGTCGTCGCCGACGGTGCCGGCCGGCCAGAAGCCGACGACGGCCTTCGGCGTGAACCATTTCTCCGAAATGATCTTCTCCAGCATCGCCCGGGCATCGGCAAAGAGCTGGCGGGCGGCAGGCCCCTGCTTCTCGTCGTCGAGGATCTTCGGATAGACGCCCTTCAGCTCCCAGGTCTGGAAGAACGGGGTCCAGTCGATATAGCGGGCAAGCTCCGCCAGGTCCCAGTCCTGGAAGACGCGGGTGCCGAGGAAGGAGGGCGTCTTCGGCTCATAGGCGGACCAGTCCGCCCTGAAGGCGTTGTCGCGGGCCCTGGCGATCGGCAGCCGCTGCTTTTCCGCCTCGCTACGCGCATGCGCATCGGCGACCTTGCGATATTCGGCCTCCAGCGTCTCGACATAGCCTGACTTCATCTCCGGCGACAGCAGGGAGCCGACCACGCCGACGGCGCGGCTGGCGTCGGTGACGTAGACCGCCTGGCCGCGGTCGTAGCGTGGATGGATCTTCACCGCCGTGTGCACGCGGCTCGTCGTCGCCCCGCCGATGAGGAGCGGGATGTCGAAGCCTTCGCGCTCCATCTCCGCGGCGACATGCACCATCTCGTCGAGCGAGGGCGTGATGAGGCCGGAGAGGCCGATGATGTCGACCTTCTCCGCCCTCGCCGTCTCGAGGATCTTCGTCGCCGGCACCATGACGCCGAGGTCGATGATCTCGTAATTGTTGCAGGCGAGCACGACGCCGACGATGTTCTTGCCGATATCGTGTACGTCGCCCTTGACGGTCGCCATCAGGATCTTGCCCGCGCTCTGCCGTTCGCCGCCGCCGCCATTGGCGAGCTTTTCGGCCTCCATGTAGGGCAGCAGCACGGCGACGGCCTGCTTCATCACGCGGGCGGATTTGACGACCTGCGGCAGGAACATCTTTCCGGCGCCGAAAAGGTCGCCGACGACGTTCATGCCGGCCATCAGCGGACCTTCGATGACGTGCAGCGGGCGTTCGGCGTTCTGCCGTGCCTCCTCCGTGTCGATCTCGACGAATTCGGTGATGCCGTTGACGAGGGCGTGTTCGAGGCGCTTCTCGACGGGCCAGTCGCGCCAGGCGAGGTCGCGTTCCCTGGCTTCCTTGCCGGCCGCGCCCTTGAAGCGCTCGGCGATGTCGAGCATGCGCTCGGTGGCGGTGCCGCCGGCCTTCGGCACGCGGTTCAGCACAACGTCCTCGCAGGCCTCGCGCAGCTCCGGCTCGATCGTGTCGTAGACGGCGAGCTGGCCGGCATTGACGATGCCCATGTCCATGCCCGCCTGGATGGCGTGGTAGAGGAAGACGGCGTGCATCGCCTCGCGCACCGGCTCGTTGCCGCGGAAGGAGAAGGAAAGGTTGGAGACGCCGCCGGACACATGGACATGCGGCAGCGTCGCGGTGATCTCGGCCGTCGCCTCGATGAAGTCGACGCCGTAATTGTCGTGCTCCTCGATGCCCGTCGCGATGGCGAAGATGTTGGGGTCGAAGACGATGTCCTCCGGCGAAAGGCCGGCGACCTCGGTGAGCAGCCTGTAGGCGCGGGTGCAGATCTCCACCTTGCGTGCCTTCGTGTCGGCCTGGCCCTTCTCGTCGAAGGCCATGACGACGACGGCGGCGCCATAGGCGCGCACGAGCCTGGCATGGTGCAGGAAGGCCTCCTCGCCCTCCTTCAGCGAGATGGAATTGACCAGCGGCTTGCCCTGCACGCATTTCAGGCCCGCCTCGATCACCTCCCATTTCGACGAATCGATCATCACCGGAACGCGCGCGATGTCGGGCTCGGCGGCGATGAGGTTGAGGTATTCCACCATCGCCCTCGTGGAATCGATCAGGCCCTCGTCCATGTTGATGTCGATGATCTGCGCGCCGTTCGCCACCTGGTCGCGGGCGACATCGAGCGCCGCGGCATAGTCGCCTGCCGTGATCAGCTTGCGGAACTTCGCCGAGCCGGTGACGTTGGTGCGCTCGCCGACATTCACGAAGGGGATGGCCTCGGTCAGCGTGAAGGGTTCGAGGCCCGAGAGGCGCATGTGGCGCGGGATGTCGGGGATTTCGCGTGGCGCGTGGCGCGTGGCGGCCGCGGCGATGGCGCGGATATGATCCGGCGTCGAGCCGCAGCAGCCGCCGACGATGTTGACGAGGCCATCGCGCATGAAGCCCTCGATCTGCGCGGCCATTTCCTCCGGCGTCTCGTCATATTTGCCGAAGGCGTTCGGCAGGCCGGCATTGGGATAGGCGCAGACGAAGGTCTGGGCGACGGACGAGATCTCCGCGAGATGGGCGCGCATGGCATTGGCGCCGAGCGCGCAGTTGAGGCCGATGGAGAAGGGCTCGGCGTGGCGCACCGAGTTCCAGAAGGCCTCAGGCGTCTGGCCGGAGAGCGTGCGGCCGGAAAGGTCGGTGATCGTGCCCGAGATCATGACGGGCAGTTCGATGCCCTTTTCCTCGAAGACCGCGCGGGTGGCGAAGATCGCCGCCTTGGCGTTCAGCGTGTCGAAGATCGTCTCGATGAGGATGATGTCGGCGCCGCCGTCGATGAGGCCGCGCACCTGGTCGGCATAGGCGATGCGCAGATCGTCGAAGGTGACGGCGCGGTAGCCGGGATTGTTGACGTCCGGCGAGATGGAGGCGGTGCGGTTCGTCGGGCCGAGCGCACCGGCGACGAACCGGCGGCGGCCGTCCTTCTCGGCGGCCCTGAGGCCGGCGCGGCGGGCAAGACGCGCGCCGTCCCGGTTGAGCTCGTAGACCATGTCCTCCATGCCGTAGTCGGCCTGGGCAATGGTCGTCGAGGAGAAGGTGTTGGTCTCGAGGATATCCGCGCCGGCGAGCGCATAACGGTAGTGGATGTCCTCGATCGCGGCCGGCTGGGTCAGCGTCAGGAGATCGTTGTTGCCCTGCTGGTGGCACGCGCAGTCGCCGAAGCGGTCGCCGCGGAAATCCTCCTCCACCAGCTTGAGCGTCTGGATTTCGGTGCCCATGGCGCCGTCGAGCACGAGGATGCGCTCGCGCGCGGCGGCCTTGAGGGCGGCGAGGATCTCGCGCCCGTCGCGCCGCGGCAGTTCGGGGCCGAACAGGGTGTCCAGGTGCGATTTGGCCATGGCAAAGCCCTCCGGTGCAATGATCCTGCACCGGAGATCACATAAAGATATCTTTATGTCAATATGTCTTTATGCGACTGTGATCAGTGTACCAACCGATCCGACCCGGCCAGCGAGGCGAAAAGCGCCTTCAGGCGGGCGATATCCGGATCGACCTTTTCGTAGCGCGAAAGTTTCTGCACCTCCTTCAGCGCCTCGACGGCAAGGTCGGCACCGCGCGGCTGCCAGAGCAGCCAGGAGATGAAGATGGATTCCGGCTTTCCGGTGCCGGCAGGACCGTCATTGGTGATGGCAAGCATTTTCTTCCCCAATCGGAAAATTGGGGGATGACCGGACGCACGCTGCTGGAACGTCGCCGCGAGGCGACAAGCAAGCGCACCACTGGGACACCCCGCCCATGGACGTTACGACTGTCAGGGCAGGTCTCCTGGCTTGCGGGTCATCGCGTCTGTCTCGCCTTCCCGGTGACATCCACCAGTGGCCTGGAGCGACAGCAGCTCGCCGTTCACAGTTGCGGGGGCAGCGCCGGTCTTGGCGCTCCTTTCGGAGCATCGCACCGGCTTCCCTCTTAGCCTCCGAGCCCAATCGACTCGGAAGACCCTGACGCCGGCAGACTGGCTTGGGCGGGGCTGCAAGTCAATGGCGGGATCGCTCATGCACAGGCCGGCACGGGCGCCCGGAACTTTTGTCGCCCTCGCGCATTTGGCATCAGCCCGTCCTATGCGCCCCTTCGCCCGATACGCGGAGCGTGCGATTCACCAAAACCGCAGATGAGGGTCAATGCTGCGCCATCCGGTCCTGTTGACATGTTGCAAGTCTCTGTCCTTACGGCTAAAAAATGCCGTTTTCATGCACCACGCGGCCAGGATGCCAACCAGCGTGTCGCTTGAGCCATGTCCATCCCAGCCGCGTCGTCCGGGCGCCGTTTGGTCCCATGGCTGATCGCGGCACCGAGATGAAGCCTGCCCGCAAAAAACCGTTCGGCACAAAGGCCGTTGCCGGATGGTTCAACATGGCCGGATCCAGAATCAGAAACATGCCCCTTCACAATACGCCGCAAGCCTCCTCGCGCGACGCTGACGCCAAGCAGATCGACTATAACGATTCGATCCGCGCCACCTATCTGACGCTGGAGGAGCTGGCCGATTGCGGCGAGGCCCTGGCGCGCGACAAGGGCGCGCCGCTGCCCGGTTTCCAGCCCTTCGAATTCCGCGCCCGGCACAAGGAAAACGAGAAGGAAATCTTCCGCGTCTATCGCGCCACGGCCAAGGATGTTGAGGCGGGTGCCCAGATCACCCCGGCGGCCGAATGGCTGCTCGACAACTACTATGTCGTCGAAGAGGCGATCCAGGAGGTCCGCCGCGACTTCCCGCGCCGCTTCTATCGCCAGCTTCCGACCATCGAGATCGAAGGGCAGGTGATGCCGCGCACGCTGGCGCTCGCCTGGCTCTATGTCGCGCATACCCATAGCGGCGTCTCGCATGAGGGCCTCACCGCCTTCGTGCAGGGCTTCCAGAAGATCGACGCGCTGAAGATCGGCGAACTCTGGGCGCTGCCCTCCTTCATCCGCTTCGTGCTGCTGGAGAACCTGCGCCGCATTTCCAGCCGCGTCGAGCGCTCGCGCAAGATGCGCTTCAAGGCCAATGAGGTGGCCGACGAGCTGATCCGCCTCAACGATCCGGAAAAGTCCATCGCGCATCTCCAGACGCTGGAAAGCTTCATCGAGGACAACACCTTCGTCATCCAGCTGCTCTATCGCCTGCGTGACGGCCTGCAGGCCTCCGGTGCGGTGATCCAGTGGCTAGAGCGCAAGATCGAGAGCCGCGGCAGCGACCTCGAGGAGCTGATCGTCGCGGAGAACAACCGGCTTTCCTCCGGCAATGTCACGATGAGCTCGCTCATCAAGAGCCTTCGCGCGGTGGACGACACGGAATGGCCCGTCTGGTTCGAGAGCGTCAGCCGCCTCGACGAGGCGCTGCGCCAGGGATCCGACTACAGCGACCTCGATTTCGGCTCGCGCAACAAGTACCGCAACACGATCGAGCGTTTCGCCCGCCGCTCCGGCAAGTCCGAGCTGGAGGTGACCGAGACGGCGCTGGCGATGACGGCGGAAGACGCCGCGGCGCATGTCGAGGACCTCGACTACGAGGCCAATGTCGCCGCTTTCCTCGTCGGCAAGAAGCGCAAGCTGCTGGAAAAGCGCATCGGCTACCGGCCGTCGATCGTCCAGCGCATCGTACGCTTCGGCCGCAAGCTCGACTGGTTCGCCATTGCCGGCCCCAACATCGTCCTGACGCTTCTGGCGATGATCGCGGTCTATTATTTCCTCGATCAGCTCGATATCCCGGATGGCGCCTGGCTGATCATGCTGGTGCTCTTCGCGCTGCCGGCCTCCGAGGGAGCGACGGGCCTCTTCAACACGCTCGTCACCTTCTTCGTCACGCCGTCCCGCCTTGTCGGCTACGAGTTCAAGGACGGCATTCCCGAGGATGCGCGCACGCTCGTCGTCGTGCCGTGTCTGATCTCCAAGCGCGACCATGTCGACGAGCTGGTGCGCAACCTGGAGGTTCACTACCTCGCCAATCCGCGCGGCGAGATCTATTTCGCGCTGCTCAGCGACTGGGCCGACAGCCAGGCGGAAGAATCCCCCGCCGACCTCGACGTGCTCGACTATGCCAAGCGCGAGATCGCGACGCTCTCGGCGCGTTATGCCTATGACGGCCGCACGCGCTTCTATTTCCTGCACCGCCGCCGCCTCTACAATCCGTCCGAAGGCTGCTGGATGGGCTGGGAGCGCAAGCGCGGCAAGCTGCACGAGCTGAACCTCCTCTTGCGCGGCGACGGCGACACGACCTTCCTGCCGGGCGCGAACATCGTGCCGGCGGACGTGAAATACGTCATGACGCTCGATTCCGACACGCGCCTGATGCGCGATGCGGTGACGAAGCTCGTCGGCAAGCTGCACCACCCGATCAACCGCCCGGTCATCGATGCGGAAAAGGGCGAGGTCACCGCCGGCTACAGCATCCTGCAGCCGCGCGTCACGCCGTCGCTGACGACGGGCAAGGAAGCCTCGACCTTCCAGCGCATCTTCTCCGCCGACCGCGGCATCGACCCCTATGTCTTCACCGTGTCCGACGTCTACCAGGATTTCGTCGGGGAAGGCACGTTCACCGGCAAGGGCCTCTACCATGTCGATGCCTTCGAGACGGCGGTGAAGGGCCGGATCGAGGAGAATTCCGTCCTCAGCCACGACCTGCTCGAAGGCTCGCTCGCCCATTGCGCGCTGGTGACGGATGTCGAGCTCGTCGAGGACTTCCCGACCCGCTACGGCACCGAGACCTCGCGGCAGCATCGCTGGGCGCGCGGCGACTGGCAGCTGCTGCCCTACATCTTCGGCCCATCGAGCGGCATTTCCATGCTCGGCCGCTGGAAGATGTACGACAACCTGCGCCGCAGCCTGATCCCGATCGGCTGGCTCGTCGCCTCGGTCATGGGCTGGTACTACATGGAGCCGCGCCAGGCGCTGATCTGGCAGCTCGTGCTGATCTTCCTGCTCTTCGTCGCCCCGACGCTCTCGCTGATTTCCGGCGTCATGCCGCGCCGCAACGATATCGTCGCCCGGGCCCATGTGCATCGCGTGATCTCCGATATCCGCGCGGCGAACGCGCAGGTGGCGCTGCGCATCGCCTTCATCGCCCATTCGGCCGCGCTGATGGCCGACGCCATCGTGCGTTCGCTCTACCGCACCCTCGTCAGCCGCAAGCTGATGCTGGAATGGCGCACGGCCGCGCAGGCCGACAGCGCGGCGCGCGGCGGCATCCTCGCCCATTACAAGTCGATGTGGCAGGCCCCGGCGCTCGCGGCCCTGTCCGTGGCGCTCGCCATGGTTTCCGACACCGGCCTTCCCTTCATCGGCATTCCCTTCGCGCTCGTCTGGGCGCTCTCGCCGATGATCGCCTGGTATGTCAGCCAGACGGCCGAGACCGAGGACCAGCTCGTCGTCTCCGACTACGTCGCCAACGAGCTGCGCAAGATCGCGCGGCGCACCTGGCGCTACTTCGAGGAGTTCGTCACCGCCGAGCAGCACTACCTGCCGCCGGACAATTTCCAGGAAACGCCGCAGCCGGTGCTCGCCGAGCGCACGTCGCCGACCAATATCGGCGTCTACCTGCTCTCGGTCATCTCCGCCCGCGATTTCGGCTGGATCAGCTTCGAGGAGACGGTGCGCCGCCTCGAACAGACGATCGCCACCATCGACGGCATGCCGAAATATCGCGGCCATCTCTACAACTGGTATCGCACCAACACGCTGGAAACGCTGGGGCCGCGCTATGTCTCGGCGGTCGACAGCGGCAACCTCGCCGGCCACCTCATCGCCGTCTCCTCGATGTGCCGCGAATGGGCCGAAGCCCCCTCGGCGCATCTCCAGGGCAGCCTCGACGGCATCGGTGACGTCGCCTCGATCCTCTCTGAAACGCTGAAGGACCTGCCGGACGACCGGAAGACCGTGCGCCCGCTGCGCCGCCTCATCGAGGAGCGCATCGTCGGCTTCCACAATGCGCTCGCCGCCGTCAAGCGCGAGCACGAATTCGCCTCCATCCGCGTCATCAACCTCTCGGTGCTGGCGCGCGACGTCAACAAGCTGATCGTCAATCTCGACCACGAGATCAAGTCCGCCGAGAGCGGCGAGCTCGCCCGGTGGGCCGGCGCGCTGGTCTCCACCTGCGAGGCGCATATCGCCGACAGCGTCTTCGACCTCGGCAGCATCGAGGGCCTGCGCGAGCGTCTCGTCGTGCTGCGCGACCGCGCGCGCGACATCGCCTTCTCGATGGATTTCGGCTTCCTCTTCCGCCCGGAACGCCGGCTGCTGTCGATCGGCTACCGGGTCGAGACCAACGAGCTCGACGAGGCCTGCTACGACCTGCTCGCCTCCGAGGCGCGCCTCACCAGCCTCTTCGCCATCGCCAAGGGCGACCTTCCGACCGAGCACTGGTACAAGCTCGGCCGTCCGGTCGTGCCGGTCGGCTCGCGCGGCGCGCTGGTCTCCTGGTCCGGCTCGATGTTCGAATATCTGATGCCGCCGCTCGTCATGCAGGAGCGCCAGGGCGGCATCCTGAACCAGACGAACAACCTCGTCGTCGTCGAGCAGATGAACCATGGCCGCCGTCTCGGCACGCCCTGGGGCATTTCCGAAGCGGCCTTCAACGCCCGCGACCACGAGCTGACCTACCAGTACACCAATTTCGGCGTGCCGACGCTCGGCCTCAAGCGCGGCCTCGGCCAGAATGCCGTCATCGCGCCCTATGCCTCGCTTCTGGCGACGCAATATGCGCCTAAGGCGGCGCTGGAAAACCTCGAGCGCCTCAGGAAGCTCGGCGCGCTCGGCGTCTACGGCTTCCACGATGCCGTCGATTTCACCCCGACCCGCGTGCCGGAGGGCAAGACCTGCGCCGTCGTGCGCAACTACATGGCGCACCATCACGGCATGTCGATCGCCGCCGTCGCCAACGTCGTCTTCAACGGCGCGCTGCGCGAGCGCTTCCACGCGGACCCCGTCATCGAGGCGGCCGAACTGCTGCTGCAGGAAAAGGCCCCGCGCGATATTCCGGTCATCAACGCCAAGCGCGAGCCGGAAACCGTCGGCAGCACGCAGGCCGACCTGCTGCGCCCGGAAATCCGCATCATCAAGGAACCCTTCTTCCGGGAGCGCGAGACCGTCTTCCTGTCGAACGGCCACTATGCCGTGATGCTGACGGCGACCGGTGCCGGCTATTCGCGCTGGAACGGCCAGTCCGTCACCCGCTGGAAGCCCGACCCGACCGAGGATCGCTGGGGTTCCTTCATCTTCCTGCGCGACACCGCGACGAACGACTGGTGGTCCGCCACGGCGGAGCCGAAGCGGGTCGAGGGCGAGGTGACGAAGACCCAGTTCGGCGACGACAAGGCGGAGTTCATCAAGACCGTCGGCACGCTGACGAGTGAGGTCGAATGCATCGTCGCCACCGAGCACGATGCCGAAGGCCGCCGCCTGACGCTGCTCAATACCGGGCCGGAGGACCGCTTCATCGAGGTGACCTCCTATATGGAGCCCGTCATTTCGACCGACGACGCCGACAACGCCCATCCGCTGTTCTCGAAGATGTTCATCAAGACGGAGATCGGCAAGCGCGGCGACGTCATCCGCGCCGAGCGCCAGAAGCGCAATCCGAACGAACCGGACATGTCGATCGCCCACCTCATCGTGGATAATGCCGGCCCCTCGCGCCGCACCGAGATCGAGACCGACCGCCGCCGCTTCATCGGCCGCGGCCGCTCGCTGGCGACCGCCGCCGCCTTCGATCCGGGCGCGCAGCTTTCCGGCACGGACGGCTTCACGCTCGATCCGGTCATGGCATTGCGCCGCGTCGTGCGCGTGCCGGCGGGCAAGAAGGTCAAGGTCATCTTCTGGACCATCGCGGCCCCGAGCCGTGCGGAGGTGGATGCCGCCATCGACCGCTACCGCCATCCGGACAGCTTCAACCACGAGATGATCCATGCCTGGACGCGCTCGCAGGTGCATATGCGCCATGTCGGCGTCACCTCGCAGGAGGCGGCGAGCTTCCAGATGCTCGGCCGCTACCTCACCTATCCGGACATGCACCTCAGAGCGGATACCGGCACGATCGTGAACGGCCTCACCGCCCAGTCGGCGCTCTGGCCGCTGGCGATCTCGGGCGATTTCCCGATCTTCGTGCTGCGCATCAATGACGAGATCGACGTGGAGGTCGCCCGCGAGGCGCTGCGCGCACAGGATTACCTGCGCCACCGCGGCGTCATCGCCGATCTCGTCATCCTCAACGAGCGCGCCGCCTCCTATGCGCAGGACATGCAGCACACGCTCGACCATATGTGCGAGAACCTGCGCATCCGCAGCCAGTCCGACGGTGCGCGCCAGCATGTCTTCACGGTGCGCCGCGACCTGATGGACGTCACCACCTGGCAGGCGCTGCTGGCGACGGCCCGCGCGGTCTTCCACGCCCGCAATGGCACGCTCTCCGACCAGATCGCCCGCACGGTCTCCCTCTTCGCGACGCCCCGCGGCGAGGAGGAGGCGAAGGCCGAGACGACGCCGGCACCCGTGCCGAAACTGCCGGCGCCCGCCGGCGAGCCGGTGGAGATCGACGGCAAGGGCCTCAGCTTCTGGAACGGTTTCGGCGGTTTCAACGAGGAGCGCCGGGAATATGCCGTGCGGCTTCGCGGCGGCGATGCGACGCCCCAGCCGTGGATCAACGTCATCGCCAACCCGCATTTCGGCTTCCACGTCTCGGCGGAAGGCGCAAGCTATACCTGGAGCCGCAATTCGCGCGACTTCCAGCTCACCCACTGGACCAACGATCCCGTCGTCAACCGTCCGGGCGAAGCCTTCTATGTCAGGGACAAGGAGCGCGGCACGGTCATGGCGCCCTTCGCCGCCCTGTCGCGGAAGAATTCGGTCCGGTTCGAGACGTGGCACGGCCTCGGCTATTCCGCCTTCCGCAGCTGGGAGGACGGTATCGAGCTCGACCTCGTGCAGACGGTCGATCCCGAGGATCCGGTCAAATATTCCCGCCTCGTCCTCAAGAACACCGGCGAGACGGAACGCAGCCTGGCGGTCTACGGCTATGTCGAATGGGTGCTGGGCAACAACCCGGCGAAAACCGCGCCGTTCGTCTTGACCAGCCATGACGAGGAGAGCGGCGCGCTCTTTGCGACCAATCCCTACAGCTTCGATTTTTCCGGCCGGACCAGCTTCTTCGCCGTCGATGCCCCGGTGACGGGCTTTACCGCCAGGCGCCGCGAGTTCATCGGCCGCGGCGGCGATATCGTGCTGCCGGGTGCCGTCGCCACGGGCCAGGCGCTGTCCGGCTCCGCCGAAGGCATCGGCGATCCCTGCGCGGCGCTGGCCGTCGATATCGTCCTGAAGCCGGGCGAGAAGCGCGAACTTCTCTTCGTGCTCGGCGATACCGCCGATGCGGAAAGTGCCCGGGCGCTCGCGGAAAAAAGCCGCGAGGCCGATTTCGACGATGTCATGGCCGCCGTCCGCGCCTATTGGAGCGATTTCACCGGCACGCTGCAGGTGAAGACGCCGGATGCGGCGCTGGACCGGATGGTCAATGACTGGCTGCCCTATCAGGCGCTCGGCTGCCGCATCCAGGCCCGCTCGGCCTTCTACCAGGCAAGCGGCGCCTACGGTTTCCGTGACCAGCTGCAGGATACATTGGCCTTCGTCCTGCACCGGCCGGAGCTTGCCCGTCGCCAGATCCTCAATGCGGCCGCGCGCCAGTTCGTCGAGGGCGACGTGCAGCACTGGTGGCTGCCCGACAGCGGCGCGGGCGTGCGCACCATGATCTCCGACGACGTGGTGTGGCTCGCCCATGCGGTGGAATATTACTGCCGCACCACCGGCGACCGGGCGATCCTCGACGAGACGCTGGCCTTCATCGAGGGCGCGCCGCTCGCCGAGGGCCAGCACGACGCCTTCTACACGCCGGAGCGCTCGGCGGAAGAAGCGCCGCTCTACGAGCATTGCGCCCGCGCGCTCGACCTTGCGCTCCGCCGCACCGGGGAGAACGGCCTGCCGCTCATTCTCGGCGGCGACTGGAATGACGGCATGAACCGCGTCGGCGAGGCGGGCAGGGGCACCAGCGTCTGGCTCGGCTGGTTCCTGGCCGGTACGCTCGGCGGCTTCATCTCCGTCGCCCGCGAGCGCGGCGATCATCAGCGCGCAGACCGGTGGCAGGAACATCTCGGCCGCCTCAAGGTGGTGCTGGAAACGACCGGCTGGGACGGTGCCTATTACCGCCGGGGCTATTTCGACGACGGCACGCCGCTCGGTTCGGCCGGGAATGCCGAATGCCGGATCGATTCGATCGCGCAGAGCTGGAGCGTCTTGTCCGGTGTCGGCGATCCGGCGCGCTCGCGGCAGGCGATGGACGCGGTCATGGCCGAGCTGGTCGACCGGGAGAACGGCGTCATCCGCCTGTTCACCCCGCCCTTCGTCGAGACGCCGCAGGATCCGGGCTATATCAAGGCCTATCCGCCGGGCGTGCGGGAGAATGGCGGCCAGTACACCCATGCCTCGACCTGGGTCGTGCTGGCGCTTGCCCGCCTCGGCCGGGCGGAGGACGCTTGGACCTGCTTCAACATCCTCAACCCCGTCAACCACGCGCTGACGCCGGAAGCCGCCGAGCTTTACCGCGTCGAACCCTATGTCGTCGCCGCCGATGTCTATGGCGAGGGCGAACGCACGGGGCGCGGCGGCTGGACCTGGTATACGGGTTCGGCGGGCTGGCTCTACCGCGCGGCGGTGGAGGGCATCCTGGGCATCCGCAAGGAGGGGGATCGCCTCTTCGTCAATCCGGTGCTGCCGGCGGCGTGGGACGGTTACGAGGCGACGCTCGACCTTGAGGGCAGGAAACTGTCGATCCGCGTCGAGCGCGCCGGCGACGGGGGATGGCAGGCAAGTGTGAACGGCTCTGTCATCAAATCTTCAAACGAGGGCTATTTGCTCTGATCCACGCCAAGTGGATCAGAGCACCATGACAGACAGACATGGACCGACGGGCGTCGTGCCGCGGCAACGCGACACGCGCCTCGACGTCTTCCGGGCGCTTGCCCTCCTGACGATCTTCGTCAACCACGTTCCGGGCCAGTATCTGGAGCACCTGACGCACAAGAATTTCGGCTTCTCCGATTCGGCGGAGGCCTTCGTGCTGATCTCGGGCATGTCGGTCGGCCTCGCCTACGGCGCGCGCTTCGCCATCGGCGAGCGTCTGGCGGTGACGCTGCGTATCCTGCGCCGGGCGCTGACGCTCTATGTCGCCCATATCATGACGAGCGTCATCACCTTCGCCATCTTCGCCGGTGGGGCGCTGTGGTTCGGCCGGCCGGACCTGTTGTCGGAAATCAACCTGCGTGCCGTCGTCGACCGCACGGAACAGGGCGTCGTCAGCATGGTGCTGCTCGGCCACCAGTTCGGCTACAACAACATCCTGTCCATGTATGCCGTGGTGCTCCTGATGCTGCCGGGCTTCCTCTGGCTCTACCAGCGCAGCGCCGTGCTGTTGCTCGCCGTTTCCGGCACGCTCTGGCTCTGTGCCGGCCTCTGGCGGATCGCGCCGTCGAATTTCCTCGATGACGGCTACTGGTTCCTCAATCCGCTCTCCTGGCAGTTCCTCTTCGTCATCGGCATGGTCGGCGTGCTGCGCGCCAGGAGGAAGGGGATTCCCCGTCATCCGATCCTGATGGTGCTGTCGGCTGCCTACCTCGCCGTCTCGCTGGCCTGGGTCGTGTTCTCCTGGTGGAACATCGACCTCTCCTACGGCCTGCCGGCGGTGCTGACCGGCTTCGACAAGACGTTCCTCTCGACGACCCGTCTTCTCCACGTGCTGGCAGGGGCCTATCTGGTGGCGACGATTCCGGTTCTCTCCAGCTGGGCCGCCCTGCCGCTCTCCCATCCGCTGGTCGCGATCGGGCGGCATTCGCTGGCCGTCTTCATCTTCGGCACGATCCTCGCCATGGCGGGGCAGGTGATGATGTTCGTGACGGGCAAGAACCCGGTCCTCGGCACGCTCTATGCGCTTCTCGGCATCGCGCTGCACGTCGCCTATGCGCGCTACCTCGACTGGCAGGCCGCCGTGATCGCCCAGAACGCAAAACGGCAGGGCCTTCAGGCCCTGCCGGTCAAAAGCGATACGCCGAAGCAGTGACGACGGTGTTCAGGCGGCGGTGTGGCTCTTGCGCACGTCGTCGTCGGTCAGGATGCCGCTGGCGCGCAGCAGGGCGGCGAAGCGGCCGTTGCTCTGGCTGAGATCGTTGAACGTGCCCATTTCGGCGATCTTGCCGTGATCCATGAAGACGACGAGGTCGGCCTCGCGGACCGTCGAGAGGCGGTGTGCGATGATGAAGGTCGTGCGGTTGCGGCGCAGCTGGTCGATCGCCGCCTTCACGCGCGCCTCCGTCTCCACGTCGAGCGCGCTGGTCGCCTCGTCGAGCACGAGAATCGGCGCGTTCTTCAGGATCGCGCGGGCAATCGCGATGCGCTGGCGCTCGCCGCCCGACAGGCGGTTGCCGCGCTCGCCGACATGGGTCTCGTAGCCGCCCTGGCGCGAGGCGATGAAGTCGCCCGCCGCGGCCGCCTCGGCCGCCGCCTCGATTTCCGCCTGTGTCGCGCCTTCGCGGCCAAGGCGGATATTGTCGGAGATCGAGCGGTTGAGCAGGCCCGCATCCTGGAAGACGGTGGCGATCGAGCGGCGCAGCGACTTGCGCGTCACCGTGGAGATGTCGACGCCGTCGATGAGGATCTGGCCGGACTTCGGCTCGTAGACACGCTGCAGCAGGTTGACGAGCGTCGTCTTGCCGGCGCCTGTCGGGCCGACGATGGCAACGGTCTGGCCGGCCTCCACCGTGAAGGAGACGTCGCTGACGCCCTGGGTGGCATTGGCGAAGTCGAAGCTGACATTGCGGTATTCGACCTTGCCCTTGACCTCGCCGAGATCGCCGGCACCGGTCGGCTCTTCGCGGTCCTTGACGGCGTCTTCCAGCGTGAAGAAGTCCTCCAGCTTGGCGCGGGCCTCGAAGATCTGCGTGGCGAAGGCCTTCATCTGGTCGAGGCGCCCGATGAGGAGGCCGGCGAAGCCGATGAAGGCGATGACGTCGCCCACCTTGATCTCGCCCCGCTGCACCAGCACCGTGCCGATGACGAGGATGGTCATCATCGAGATCGTCGAGGCGATGCGGTTCAGCGCGCTCGCCAATGCCCACCAGTCGAGCACCGGATACTGTGCATTGATCAGCCGCTCGGCAAAGCGTTTCAGCTCCCGCGTTTCGGCTTCGATGCGGTTGTAGCTGTGCACGACGGAGACATTGCTGATCGAGTCCGACACATGGGAGAAGACGGTGTGATAGTGGTTTTCGACCGAGGCCTGGCCTTCGCGCGTGCGGTTCATGACCACCTTGCCGATGATGACATAGGCGACGCCGAGCACCACCAGCACCAGCGAGAGGCGATAGTCCATCGCAAACGCGGTGGGGATGAGCAGGACGAGCGCGACGGCGGTGGCAAGGTGCGTGCGCATGAATTCGAGCCACAGGCCGAACAGCGTCTCGCAGGCACGCAGCAGCGTGTGCAGCGCATTGGAGGTGCCGCGCTGGCTATGCCAGGCGAGTGGCATGGAGATGATGCGGCCGAAGGCTTCCGTCAGCAGGCTCGCCCGCCGGCCATGTGCCAGCCGGTCGGCCTCGCGCGCGACCAGAACGAAGGCGATCGTGTTGAACAGGCCGAAGCCCGCCCACAGGAGCAGCATGGGCGTCACGTCGCCCTTGGTGGAAATGGCATCGATGATGCGGCCGAACAGAACCGGCTCGGCAATGGTGATCACCGCGAGCACGATATTGGCGACGACCACCGAGCCGACACGGAGCTTGTAGACCCCAAGATAGCTGAGGGCTCTTGCATAAACCTGAAACAAAGACACGAATGCGGGCCTTTCCGGCGATACCTGTTGTGCGGTGCAGCGTTGGCACCCTTTGTCCCTTGGCTCAGCGTATTAATCAGCGGAAGGGGCAAAAGTTCTTCGTGGTCAAGCAAATTTCATGACTCGACTGAAATCTTGCGTGATTATGCGATTTCACGCCCTCGATGCATGCAAAGCGATTGATTTTCGCGCCGCCTTCCTGCCATCTGTCAGACGGGGAAAATGAATGGGGCGCTTGGGCCGATTGCGGCCGGGTTCAGCTTTATCAGTTGGTTAACAAAGCTATTCAAGCGCGGGGCACATGAAGATCAACTTGCTGGTGCAGTTTCTTGCACTGATCGACGAGTTGCGCGGCCGGGAGGAAACCACGGCCGAGTTCGAGCGTCTCATCAAGTTGTACGGGTTCGACTACTACGGCCTTCTCCAGGCGCCGAGGCCGGTCGAGAGCCCGCCGAGCCTGCTGCTCGCGGGGCATTGGCCCAAGGGCTGGCCGGAAACCTATCTGCGCAAGCGCTACATGCAGGTCGATCCGACGATGCGTTATCTCGGCCATGCGCAGGCGGGTTTCCGCTGGCGCGACACGCTCGGCGCCTTCCGTCTCAGTCCCCATCGCAAACGCATGGAGCGCATGATGGTGGATGCCCGCCAGAACGGGCTGGAGGACGGCTATGTGTTTCCCGTCCACGGCCGGCGGGGGCTTCTCGGCAGCCTCAGCCTCGGCGGCAAGCCGATCGACCTGGAAAGCGTGGAGATCGGGCTGTTCGACAGCATTGCGCGGCGGCTCTACTGGAAGCTCATCCATGCCGCCGATCCGGAAGCCGCCGCGCGCCTTTCCGCCGTGGTGGACGTGGAGCTGACGCGCCGCGAAATGGAGGCGCTCAGCCTCCTGGCCGAAGGCATGACCTCCCACGATATCGGCCGGGTGCTCGGTATTTCCAGCCATACGGTGGACTGGTACATGAACGGGATCCAGGAGAAGCTGGGTGCGCGCAACCGCCACCATGCCATCGCCCTCGCCTTCCGGCTGGGGCTCGTTTCCTGAGCCGCCGTGGCTCACCGCGCTTTGCGAAAACGTTTCATCCGTCCGGTTTTGCGCAATTCCGTTGCGCTGCGCCCCGGCATGCCTTTGCGGAACTTGCTCTCCAAGCCGCAAATCTTTCGCCGGATGGCGACTCCAAAATTGAACTTTGAAAATTACCCGCTAATAATCCTCTTCGCGGGTGCAGCATTTCCCGCTTCCAAGTCATTGAGGAGTCCGACTTGCCCATTTCCAAGATCCTTGTCGCCAACCGTTCAGAAATCGCCATCCGCGTGTTCCGCGCGGCCAATGAACTGGGGCTCAAAACGGTCGCGATATGGGCGGAAGAAGACAAGCTGGCGCTGCACCGCTTCAAGGCGGACGAGAGCTACCAGATCGGCCGCGGCCCGCATCTGACGCGCGATCTCGGCCCCATCGAGAGCTATCTTTCCATCGACGAGGTGATCCGCGTCGCCAGGCTTTCGGGGGCCGATGCGATCCATCCCGGCTACGGCCTCCTGTCGGAAAGCCCGGAATTCGTCGATGCCTGCGATGCCGCTGGCATCACCTTCATCGGCCCGCGGCCGGATACGATGCGCCAGCTCGGCAACAAGGTCGCCGCCCGCAATCTTGCCATTTCCGTCGGCGTGCCGGTCGTGCCGGCCACCGATCCGCTGCCCGACGACGAGAAGGAAATCCATCGCCTTGCCGCCGAGATCGGCTATCCCGTCATGCTGAAGGCTTCCTGGGGCGGCGGCGGGCGCGGCATGCGCGCCATCCGCGATGCGAAGGACCTGATCCGCGAGGTGACGGAGGCCAAACGCGAGGCCAAGGCCGCCTTCGGCAAGGACGAAGTGTATCTCGAAAAGCTCGTCGAGCGCGCCCGCCATGTCGAAAGCCAGATTCTCGGCGACACGCATGGCAATGTCGTGCATCTCTTCGAGCGCGACTGCTCCATCCAGCGCCGCAACCAGAAGGTCGTCGAGCGCGCGCCGGCGCCCTATCTTTCGCAGGCGCAGCGCCAGGAGCTTGCCGATTATTCGCTGAAGATCGCCCGCGCCACCAACTATGTCGGCGCCGGCACGGTCGAATACCTGATGGATGCCGATACCGGCAAATTCTACTTCATCGAGGTCAATCCGCGCATCCAGGTCGAGCATACGGTCACGGAAGTCGTCACCGGCATCGACATCGTCAAGGCGCAGATCCACATCCTCGACGGCGAGGCGATCGGCACGCCGCAATCGGGCGTGCCGAAGCAGGAGGATATCCGCCTCAACGGTCATGCGCTGCAGTGCCGCATCACAACGGAAGATCCGGAGCAGAACTTCATCCCCGACTATGGCCGCATCACCGGCTACCGCTCGGCCTCGGGCTTCGGCATCCGCCTCGACGGCGGCACGGCCTATCCGGGCGCGGTCATCACCCGCTTCTACGATCCGCTGCTCGTCAAGGTCACGGCCTGGGCGCCGGGTCCGCTGGAAGCGATCACCCGCATGGACCGGGCGCTGCGCGAATTCCGCATCCGCGGCGTCGCCACCAACCTCACCTTCCTCGAGGCGATCATCGGCCACGAGAAGTTCCGCGACAACAGCTATACGACCCGCTTCATCGATACGACGCCGGAACTCTTCCAGCAGGTGAAGCGCCAGGACCGCGCGACGAAGCTGCTCACCTACCTCGCCGACGTCACCGTCAACGGTCACCCGGAGGCCAAGGGCCGTCCGAAGCCGCCGGCCGATGTCGCCAAGCCCGTCGTTCCCTTCATCGACGGGGACATTCCCGCCGGCACCAAGCAGAAGCTCGACGAACTCGGGCCGAAGAAGTTCGCCGAATGGGTGCGCGGTGAGAACCAGGTCTTCCTCACCGACACGACCATGCGCGACGGCCATCAGTCGCTGCTCGCCACCCGCATGCGCACCCACGATATCGCCCGCATCGCCGGCACCTATGCGCGGGCGCTGCCGCAGCTCTTCTCGCTGGAGTGTTGGGGCGGCGCGACCTTCGACGTCTCCATGCGCTTCCTCACGGAAGACCCGTGGGATCGTCTTGCCCGCATCCGCGAGGATGCGCCGAACCTGCTGCTCCAGATGCTGCTGCGCGGCGCCAACGGCGTCGGCTACAAGAACTATCCCGACAATGTCGTGAAGTATTTCGTGCGCCAGGCGGCGAAGGGCGGCATCGACGTCTTCCGGGTCTTCGACTGCCTCAACTGGGTCGACAACATGCGCGTCTCGATGGACGCCGTCGCCGAGGAGAATCGCATCTGCGAGGCGGCGATCTGCTATACCGGCGACCTCCTCAATTCCGCCCGCCCGAAATACGACCTGAAATACTACACCGCGCTCGCCGCCGATCTCGAAAAGGCCGGCGCGCACATGATCGCGGTCAAGGACATGGCGGGCCTTCTGAAGCCGGCGGCCGCGCGCGTGCTGTTCAAGGCGCTGCGCGAGGCGACGGACCTGCCGATCCACTTCCACACCCACGACACGTCCGGCATCGCGGCCGCGACCGTGCTCGCCGCCGTCGATGCCGGCGTCGACGTGGTGGATGCAGCCATGGACGCGCTTTCCGGCAACACGTCGCAGCCCTGCCTCGGCTCCATCGTCGAGGCGCTGAAGGGCTCCGAGCGCGATCCGGGCCTCGATCCGGAATGGATCCGCCGCATCTCCTTCTACTGGGAGGCCGTGCGCTTCCAGTACGCCGCCTTCGAAAGCGACCTCAAGGGACCGGCGTCGGAGGTCTACCTGCATGAAATGCCGGGCGGCCAGTTCACCAATCTCAAGGAACAGGCCCGCTCGCTGGGCCTCGAGACCAAGTGGCACCGCGTCGCCCAGGCCTATGCCGACGCCAACCAGATGTTCGGCGACATCGTCAAGGTGACGCCGTCCTCCAAGGTGGTGGGCGACATGGCGCTGATGATGGTCAGCCAGGACCTCACCGTCGCCGACGTCGAGAACCCGGCCAAGGACATCGCCTTCCCGGAATCGGTCGTCTCGATGCTGAAGGGCGATCTCGGCCAGCCTCCGGGCGGCTGGCCGGCGGGCCTGCAGAAGAAGGCGCTGAAGGGCGAGGCGGCCTATACGGCCGTGCCCGGCTCGCTGCTGCCGGCCGCCGATCTCGATGCCGAACGCAAGGCCATCGAGGAGAAGCTGGAGCGCAAGGTCGACGACTTCGAATTCGCCTCCTACCTGATGTATCCCAAGGTCTTCACCGACTATGCGTTGGCCGCCGACATGTACGGTCCGGTCAGCGTGCTGCCGACGCCGGCCTATTTCTACGGGCTTGCGCCGGGCGAGGAGCTCCAGCCGGAAATCGAGAAGGGCAAGTCGCTCGTCATCCTGCACCAGGCGAGGAGCGAGCCGGATGCGCAGGGCATGGTCAAGGTGTTCTTCGAGCTGAACGGCCAACCGCGCCTCATCAAGGTGCCGGACCGCAACCGCGCCGCCACCTCGGCCGTCCGCCGCAAGGCCGATACCGCCAATGCCGCCCATCTCGGCGCGCCGATGCCGGGCGTCATCTCGACGGTCTCGGTCTCGGCCGGCCAGGAGGTCAAGGCCGGCGACGTGCTGCTCTCCATCGAGGCGATGAAGATGGAAACGGCGCTCCATGCCGAAAAGGACGGCACGATCTCCGAGGTCCTCGTCAAAGCGGGCGATCAGATCGACGCCAAGGACCTGCTGATCGTCTACGGCGCCTGACGTTCAAAAAAAACCAGGAAAGGATGTGGGATGGGCGCTCCATTCCGCATCCTTCCCTTGTTTTCGGATGATTTCGGACGCAAAACCGGCGCTCGCTTTTCCTGAAATCACCTTCGAGACCCTGAGGCTTCCATGAGCTTCATCATCCGCACCGCCGCCCTCGGCGACATCTCCGCCTTCACCGAAATCTACCGCGAATCCGTGCTGAACGGGGTGGCGAGCTACGAGATCGACCCGCCGTCGCTCGACGAGATGGAGGCGCGCTTCAAGGCGATCACCGGCAAGGGCTATCCCTATATCGTCGCGGTGGAGCAGACCGGCCTCATCCTCGGCTACGCGTATGCGTCGGCCTTCCGCACGCGGCCGGCCTATCGCTGGCTGGTCGAGGATTCGGTCTATCTGGCGCCGGACGCGCGCGGCAAGGGCGTCGGCAGGGCGCTGCTCGCCGAACTCATCCGCCGCTGCACGGCGCTCGGCTTCCGGCAGATGGTGGCCGTCATCGGCGGGGCGCATCCGGCCTCCATCGCCGTGCACAGCGCGGCGGGCTTCGCGCATAGCGGCCACATGACGGCGACCGGCTTCAAGCACGGGCGCTGGCTCGATACGGTCTTCATGCAGCGCGCGCTCGGCGACGGCGCGGAAACCGAGCCGTCCGCCACGGATTTTCCGGGAACGATGGTGTAGCGGTTCACGTCTCGACGAGACGGAGCACCTTGTCGAAGACCTTCAGCACCTGTTTCAGCTCGTGGCCGCGCTTCAGGATGGTGCCATGCGTGTTGATCACGCTGTAGGCTCCCTGCTTGGCGGCAAGCTTCGGGTTCTTCTCGATGCGGTAGAGCGGCATTTCGCCGGAACGCTTGAAGACGGAGAACACCGCCCTGTCGCGCAGGTGGTCGATGGCGTAGTCACGCCATTCCCCTTCGCCGACCATGCGGCCATAGACCCAGAGGATTGCGTCGAGCTCGCGTCGATGGAAGGTTACCGGCAGCGGATCCTTGCTGTTTCGGTAATCCAGCAGGTCGACCACGACGTTGGAAGCCTGCAAATCCGGCTGGTCGGTCATCGAATCTCCGCGCTTCGTCCATGACGGCTCGATGACAGTGTGCCTGAGCGGTGTCGAAATGCAAGGCGGATGGTCGGCGTGGGCGTTCTCGCAAAAATCCGTCTCGCCGCAATTCAGACAAACAGACGCCCAAATTACAGGAGAGAGTTCGCCGGTCGCAGCTCGTGCCGGCCCGCTGCCTTGTGCGGGAAGCGGCCGGTATGGGAAGCGTCTGTCGAGGTCGCCTTGTATTCCGTTGCCGGCGACTTCGTCCAGGTCCGGTCCGTCTTTCTTCGAACCCTCAAGCCCCAAGCCCCTCGAAGAAGCCGGACCGGACCTCCCCCGGAACGCTCGCGCGTCCCAGGGTGTTCGTTTTCTCCATGCTGTTTCCGCAAGGCCGCCGCAGGCGCTGCACGGGGTGCAGCTGTCCTACCGCGAGGCCTTGTGGCCCGTCAGCACCGTCGCGCCCAGGATGGCGCCGGGCGTATCGGCCGTGCGCATGCGCTGGAGCAGCACGGCGCAGCCGCCGGACTTCTTTTTCTTCTTCAGCATGTCGGCAGGCAGCACCAGGTTGGTCTCCTTGCCCTCCCACATGCCGATCGTCTCCATGTCGGTGACGGCGTGCCAATAGTTCACGGTCTTGCCGCGGTTCTCGCCCTTGTCGATGTTGATCGTACGCTCGCGCTCGAAATAGGCGATGACGATATTGGCCTTGCCTTCGCCGGGGCCGACGCGAATGCGCAATTCATCGTTCTTCACCTCGACATCGACCGGTACTTCGAGGCCCTTCCTCTCGCCGGGCATGGCGCTGATCCGCGAACGGATGCCGGCGATGTCGGCGCCGTTCAAGTGCTCGCGGCCGTTCAACACGGCCTGCGGCGTGTAGACGCCGTTGCGGCCGAACATGCGGGCATAGGCATATTGCCGGTCGGTATTGTCCTTGGAAGCGAGCGTGTCGGCCCAGCCGAGATAGTTCCAGTAGTCGACGTGGTAGGAAAGCGCGACGACCTCGCCCTCGCGTGCCAGCGTCTCCAGCGCCTTGTCGGCGGGCGGACAGGACGAACAGCCCTGGCTGGTGAAAAGCTCGACCACGCCCTTGGGCCGAACGGTCTCCCCGGCATGGGCGGCGTCGATGCCGGCCCCCAGCATCAGCAGGATCGCCAGACAATGCGGTATGTGCGGTCTCGGCATGATCAATTCCAGTGGAGCGCCGGCAAATACCGGCCTTTTGAGCCCGTCATACGCGCTTGCCGCTTCAACAGGAAGTCACGATGGAGTGAGCTTCATAGCTGAGAAAAATGCTCTGGAAAATAGCAATGCCGGGGTTTGCAACCCCGGCATTGGACTGTTGATCACGTCCACCAACCTCCCCTCCGTCATGGTCGGGCTCGACCCGACCATCTACAGCCGCAGGTGCCGCATGGCAACTGTGTTCAATCGAAGTTGGTTTTGTCGCGCTGCATTGCATTGAGGATCGTGATGAGCTTTCTTGCGACGGCGATGATGCCGGCCTTTGCGGAACCTGTTCTGGCTGAGACGGCCTGATGGAAGGCGCGCAGGCGCGCTGAAGCCTTGATCGCGCCGAGAGCCGCCATGTAGAGGGCCTTTCGCACGCGTGGCCTGCCGCCCTTGATGCGGCGGCGGCCGGATCTCCTGCCGGAATCGTCATTGAAGGGAGCAAGGCCGGCAAGGCTTGCGGCTGTTTTGGGCGAAAGGCTGCCGAGTTCGGGCATATGGGCCAGCAGGGTCAAGGCTGTCACCTTGCCCACGCCGGGCGCGGAGGTAAGGCGGTGCGCCTGCTGAGCGAGATGTCCATTCTTCATCTGCTCGTCGATCGCAGCCTGGATCGAGGCGATCCTCTCGCCGAGGATGGCGATCATGGCCTCGATGTCGGCGCGGACGGCGGGATCGAAGGCATCGCAAAGATGCCGGCGCTCGGTTGCACGGGCATCGACGAGCTGGTCCCGGCGGCGGGCAAGGGCCGCCAGCCGCTCGCGCACCGGGCAAGGCGGCGCCTCGGCCGTCAGGCCGAACATGGTTCCCATCTCGCAAAGCGAGCGGGCATCGATGCGGTCGGTCTTGGCCAGCCGTCCCCGCGCTTCGGCAAAGCGCCGGGCCGTCTTCGGGTTGACGCGGGCAAAGGCGATGCCGGCCTGCGAAAGACACAGGCGCAGCAGCCGGTCGCAATGACCTGTCGCCTCGAAGACGACCAGGTCGGTGGCCGGGTCGAGGCCACGGGCAAAAGCGGACAGCGCGGTCTGCTCGTTGGGAATGCGGCAGAACCTGGCCGTTTTCGGATCGAAGATGTCGATCATGTCCTTGCCGATGTCGCAGCCGATGAAGGTATGGTGTATCGTCATGGCGCCTGCTCCTGTGTGCGGGGTCTGTGGCGACAGCCCCGTGCAACTGTTCAGGTTGATGGGCGAAGCGGGAAGGGACCAAGCCATGCCGCGGCCTGCCGTCACAAACGGCGGCCTGGATCCTCTCGGCCTCCTTCCCGCAACCATCTTACATCAGACCAAACACACAGGATCCTCGGGTCAAGCCCGAGGATGACGGCGGTGGGTGGGCACTGAAACCGCTCAGGCAGCGAGGTCTCTGAGGACGGTTTGTAGGATGCCGCCGTTGTTCATGTATGTGACCTCGTCGAGGGTGTCGATGCGGCAGAGGAGCGGGATGTCGCGGACGGTTCCGTCGGCATAGGTGATCTTCGCGATCTTCTTCTCGCGCGGTTTGATGTCGCCTTCCAGGCCCTCGATGGTGACGGTCTCGTCGCCCTTGAGGTCGAGGGACGCCCAGGTCGTGCCGTCCTCGAAGACGAAGGGCACGACGCCCATGCCGACGAGGTTGGAGCGGTGGATGCGCTCGAAGGACTGGGCGATCACGGCCTTGACGCCGAGAAGGTTGGTGCCCTTGGCCGCCCAGTCGCGCGAGGAGCCGTTGCCGTATTCGACGCCCGCGAAGATGACGAGCGGAACGCCCTCCTCCTTGTACTTCATCGCCGCGTCGTAGATCGACATCTCCTCCTTGGAGGGATAGTGGATCGTGTAGCCGCCCTCCTTGCCGTTCGGCCCCAGCATGTGGTTGCGGATGCGGATATTGGCGAAGGTGCCGCGCATCATCACCTCATGGTTGCCGCGCCGCGTGCCGTACTGGTTGAAGTCGGCGACGCCGACGCCATGGCCGATCAGGTAGGCACCGGCCGGCGAGGCCGCCTTGATCGAGCCGGCCGGCGAGATGTGGTCGGTGGTGATCTTGTCGCCGAACAGGCCCAGCACCCGCGCGCCCTTGATGTCGGAAAGGCCCGAGCCGGTCCTGCCCATGCCGACGAAGTAGGGCGGGTTCTGCACATAGGTCGACTGGTCGTCCCAGGCATAGGTCTGGCCCGCCGGCACCTGCACGTCCTGCCAGTTGGCGTCGCCCTTGAACACGTCGGCATATTTCGTGGCGTAGAGCTCGCGCGTGACATACTTCATGATGAAGGCCTGGATCTCCTTGGAGGAGGGCCAGATGTCCTTGAGGTAGACCGGCTTGCCGTCCTTGTCCTCGCCGAGCGGCTCGCTCGTCAGGTCCTTCTGCACGGAGCCGGCCAGCGCGTAAGCCACGACGAGCGGCGGGGAGGCGAGGTAGTTCGCCTGCACGTCCGGCGAGATGCGGCCCTCGAAGTTGCGGTTGCCCGACAGGACGCCCGCGGCGATCAGCCCCTTGTCGTTGATCGTCCTGGAGATCGGCGCCGGCAGCGGGCCGGAATTGCCGATGCAGGTCGTGCAGCCGAAGCCGACGAGGTTGAAGCCAAGCGCGTCGAGATCGGCCTGCAGGCCGGACTTGGCAAGGTATTCGCCGACGACCTGCGATCCCGGCGCCAGCGACGTCTTCACCCACGGCTTGGTCTTCAGACCCTTCGCGACCGCGTTGCGGGCGAGAAGCCCGGCGGCGATCAGCACCGACGGGTTCGACGTGTTGGTGCAGGACGTGATGGCGGCGATCGCCACGTCGCCATGGCCGAGATCGTAGTCCGTGCCCTCGACCGGATAGCGGTTCTCGAGCTGGCCCGGCTTCTTGTAGTCGTTCTCCATCGCGCTCGCAAAGCCCGAGGCGATGTTCTCCAGCGGAATGCGGCCCTCGGGGCGCTTCGGGCCGGCCATGGCCGGAACCACGTCGCCTAGGTCCAGCTCCAGCGTGTCGGTGAAGACGAGGTCGGAGCCGTCGCCGTCACGCCACATCCCTTGAGCCTTCGAATAGGCCTCGACCAGCGCGATGCGCTGTTCTTCGCGGCCCGACATGGTGAGATAGTTGACCGTCTCGGCATCGACCGGGAAGAAGCCGCAGGTCGCGCCGTATTCCGGGCCCATATTGCCGATCGTCGCGCGGTCGGCCAGCGTCATGTTGTCAAGGCCGGGGCCGAAGAACTCGACGAACTTCGACACCACGCCCTTCTTGCGCAGCATCTGCACGACCATCAGCACCAGGTCGGTCGCCGTCACGCCTTCCTTCAACTTGCCCGTCAGCTTGAAGCCGATGACCTCGGGCAGCAGCATGGAGACCGGCTGGCCGAGCATGGCCGCCTCCGCCTCGATGCCGCCGACACCCCAGCCGAGAACGCCGAGGCCGTTGATCATCGTCGTGTGGCTGTCCGTGCCCACGCACGTATCCGGGTAGGCGATGATCTCGCCGTCTTCGTCCTTGGTCCAAACCGTCTGGCCCAGATATTCCAGATTGACCTGATGACAGATGCCCGTGCCGGGCGGAACGACGCGGAAGTTCTTGAACGCCTGCTGGCCCCATTTGAGGAAGCGGTAGCGCTCGCCGTTGCGCTCGTATTCCAGCTCCACGTTGCGGGCAAAGGCGGTCGGCGTGCCGAACTCGTCGACGATGACCGAATGGTCGATGACGAGGTCGACCGGCACCAGCGGGTTGATCTTCTCCGGATCGCCGCCGAGCGAGACCATCGCATCGCGCATCGCCGCAAGGTCCACCACCGCCGGAACGCCGGTAAAATCCTGCATCAGGACGCGCGCCGGGCGGTAGGCGATCTCGTTCTCGACCGTGCCCTTGTTGGAAAGCCATTCGGCGACCGACAGGATGTGCTCCTTCGTTACCGAGCGGCCGTCCTCGAAGCGCAACAGGTTCTCCAGCAGCACCTTCATCGAATAGGGCAGCTTGGAGACCCCGGCAAGCCCGTTCGCCTCGGCCTTCGGCAGGCTGTAATACACATAGTCGGTGCCGTTCACCGTCAAGGTCGAACGACAATGGAAACTGTCTAGGGATCTGGACACGTTATACCCCGTTCCGTCTGGTCGCCAGAAACTGACGTACGAACGCCCTCGCGCCAAAGCGCCTGCGGGATGCGGGTGCGGCCATTTCCGCTGTCCGTACCCGGAAATCTCTCCCCGTGTTCGGCGCTGAACATCAAATTCACGCCGACCGCTGGCGTGGCGACCGCGTTATAGATAATTTCTAAGAAACGTTCCAGAGTGCCGGCCGGCAATCGGACAATTTTTTGCGTTGCGACCAAGGTCGTAAGGGAAAGTGAAACATCATGCGGCTCGTCGCCGAAGGATTGAGTGCCAAGCGCGGCGAGGACCTGATTTTCCAAGATATTTCCTTCGAAATCGCCGACGGCGAGGCGCTCGTCGTCAAGGGGCCGAACGGCTCCGGCAAGTCCACGCTGCTGCGGGTGCTCGCGGGCCTTCTGCCTGCCGAATCGGGAACGGCGAAACTTCTTGCTGCAGCGCACCCGGTCGAGCGTGTCGGCGAGGCCGCGCATTATCTCGGCCACCGCAATGCGATGAAGCGCGAGCTGACGGTGGAGGAGAATCTCGCCTTCTGGAAGGCCTTCTTCGGCGACTTTGCCGGCGGACAGGGCATGGCGGTCGATGCGGCGGTGGAGGCCGTCGGCCTCGGCGGCATCGCCCACCTGCCGTTCGGCTACCTCTCGGCGGGCCAGCAGCGCCGCATGGCGATGGCCAAGCTGCTCGTCGCCTGGCGGCCGGTCTGGATCCTCGACGAGCCGACGGCGGCGCTCGACATTGCCGCCGAGGAGATGTTTTCCGGCCTCGTCATGGCGCATCTTGCCCGCGGCGGCCTCGCTATTGCCGCGACGCACCAGCCGCTCGGGCTGACGGGGGCGCGGGAATTGCAGATGACCGGGTTCGCGCTGGTCGATGCGGGGAGCTGGGCATGATGTCCCTGCTCCTGCGCGATATCAGACTCTCCGTGCGTGCCGGCGGCGGCGCGCTGATCGGCGTCCTGTTCTTCATGACGGTCGTCGCGGTCATCCCCTTCGGCGTCGGGCCCGACCTCAACCTGCTCTCGCGCATCGGCCCGGCGATCCTTTGGATCGGCGCGCTGCTGGCCGCGCTGCTCGGGCTCGACCGGCTGTTCCAGGCCGAGCGCGAGGACGGATCGCTCGACCTTCTCCTGATGCAGGAGACACCGCTGGTGCTGACCGTGTTCGTCAAGTGCCTGGCGCACTGGATCGCGACCGGCCTGCCGCTCGTCGTCGCCTCGCCGCTGCTCGGGCTGTTCATGAACATGGACGAGGTTGTGATCGGGGCGACGACGCTGACGCTGCTTGCCGGCACGCCGGCGCTCACCTTCATCGGGGCGGCGGGGGCGGGCATTGCCGTGGCGCTGCCGCGTGGCGGCCTGCTCGTGTCGATCCTCGTTCTGCCGCTCGCCATTCCCGTGCTGATCTTCGGCGTCAGCGCAGTCCATGCGGCGATCGAGGATCCGGCGCCCTTCCTGCCGCCCTTCCTCGTCCTCGTCGCGCTCAACCTGTTCTTCGCCGTCATCGGGCCAGTGGCGGCGGCGGCGGCGCTTCGGCTTTCGAGCGACTGACGCGACGAATTGACGGGAATGTGATTGCGGCAGATCAATTGAAGCCGGGGGGCTTCCGCGTTAAAGAACCATCATGAGCGAACCGAGCCTTGCCATCCGCAAATTCAGCGACCTCGCCAACCCGACCCGGTTCCTGGCGCTGGTCGCGATCGTCTGGCCCTATCTTGCCGGGCTGACGCTCTGTCTTTTCGCCGCGGGGCTCTATTTATCCTTCACGACGCTCGGCGACTACCAGCAGGGCGAGACGGTGCGCATCATGTATGTGCATGTGCCGGCGGCCTGGCTTTCCATGATGTGCTACACGGTCATGGCGCTTTCGGCGCTCGGCACGCTCGTCTGGCGCCATCCGCTCGCCGACGTCTCCGCCAAGGCGGCCGCGCCGATCGGCGCCTGCTTCACGCTCGTCGCGCTCATCACCGGCTCGCTCTGGGGCAAGCCGATGTGGGGCACCTGGTGGGTGTGGGATGCGCGGCTCACCTCCGTCTTCGTGCTGTTCCTGATGTATCTCGGCCTGATCGCGCTCAACCGCGCCATGGACGACCCGACGCGGGCGGCCAAGGTCAGCGCCGTGCTGATCCTCGTCGGCTTCGTCAACATCCCGATCATCAAGTTCTCCGTCGAATGGTGGAACACGCTGCACCAGCCGGCCAGCGTCGTGCGGCTCGACGGGCCGACCATCGACCCGGAATTCCTCTGGCCGCTCCTCGTGATGGCGGTCGCCTTCACGCTCCTGTTCTTCACGCTGCACGTCCTTGCCATGCGCAACGAGATCCTGCGCCGGCGCATCGCCGTGCTGCGCCGGCATGCCGCCCGGTCCGCCGGCCGTTCGGGAGATGCGGCATGAGCCATGCCTTCTATGTCACGGCGTCCTATGTCGCCGCCTTCGCCGTCGTAGCGGGCCTTGTCCTCTGGGTCTGGCTGGACCATCGCGCGCGCCACCGTGAGCTGGCGCAGCTCGAAGCGGCGGGCATCCGCCGCCGTTCGGCGCGCAGCGGGGAAAAACCATGAGCAGCACCGACGGCGATGCGCAGAGCGGCGGAAAGCGCACGCGCCTCGTCCTTGCGGCGCTTCCCCTGGCGATCTTCGCGGGCATGGCGGCGATCTTCTTTGCCATGCTGACCGACCCCAACCGCAACACGTCTGAAATCCCCTCCGCGCTGATCGGCACCAAGGCGCCCTACCGCGATCTCGAGCCGCTGGTGGGGGCGATGAAGGACGGCGCGCAGGTGCCGGCGCTGACGGCCGAGAGCGGCAAGGGCAAGCTGACGCTCGTCAATTTCTGGGCGTCCTGGTGCGTGCCCTGCCGGCAGGAGCATCCGGTCATCCTGGCGCTGTCGAAGGATCCGCGTCTCAATGTCGTCGGGGTCAACTACAAGGACGGCAGCGAGAACGCGTTGCGCTTCCTCGGCGAGCTTGGCAATCCCTTCTCCGCCATCGGCCTCGACCCTGTCGGCAAGATGGCGATCGACTGGGGCGTCTACGGCATCCCGGAATCCTACCTCGTCGGGCCGGACGGCACGATCCTCTACAAGAAGGTCGGCCCCTTCGACGACAGGAGCCTCGAGGACGGGCTCTATCCCGCCATCGAAAAGGCGCTCGGCGCGCCGGCGCAGGCCGGCTGAGACAGGCTGCCCGGCCGGAATGGCCCTCAGGCGGCGAGCCCCTTCTTTTCCAACATCGCTTCCGGGCTCGGCAGCTTGCCGCGGAAGGCCTTGTAGGCGTCTTCCGGATCGACCGAGCCGCCGACGGCGTAGATATAGGTCTTCAGCCGCGCGGCCATGGCCGGGTCGAAGGCATCGCCCGTCTCGGTGAAGGCGGCGAAGGCGTCGGCGTCGAGCACTTCCGACCACATGTAGGAATAGTAGCCTGCCGAATAGCCGTCGCCGGAGAAGACGTGCTGGAAATGCGGCGTGGCGTGGCGCATGACGATGGATGCCGGCAGGCCGATCGCCTCCAGCACCTGCTGCTGCACCGCCATCGGGTCCTCGACGGCGCCGCGCGTGTGGAAGGCCATGTCGACCAGGGCGGAGGACGTGAACTCCACCGTCGCGAAACCGGAATTGAAGGTGCGGGCGGCGAGCACCTTGTCGAGCAGCGTTTTGGGCATCGCCTCGCCGGTCTGGTAGTGCACCGCATAGCGCGTCAGGATTTCCGGCACGGTCAGCCAGTGCTCGTAAAGCTGCGAGGGCAGTTCGACGAAATCGCGCGCGACGCCGGTGCCCGAGACCGAGGGATAGGTGACGTCGGAGAGCATGCCGTGCAGGGCATGGCCGAATTCATGGAAGAGCGTGCGCGCATCGTCGAGCGAAAGCAGCGCCGGCTTGCCTTCCGCAGGCTTGGCGAAGTTGCAGACATTGTAGATGATCGGCAGTTCGCCGACCGATCCGTTCTTGAGCGGCAGGCGGTGCTGGCTCTGGTAGGCGCTCATCCACGCGCCCGAGCGCTTGGAGGCGCGGGCGAAGTAGTCGCCGAGGAACATGGCGACGAGCCGGTCGTCGCGGTCGCGGATCTCGAAGACGCGGACATCGGGGTGATAGACCGGCACGACGGTCTTCTCGACGGCGCGGATGCCGAACAGCCGCCCGGCGACGTCGAAGCAGGCGTCGATGATCTTTTCCAGTTGCAGATAGGGTTTCAGCTCCGCCTCTGAGAAGCTGAACTTCTTCGCGCGTAGCTTTTCGGCGTAATAGCGCCAGTCCCAGGGCATGACCGCGTGGTTGTGGCCTTCCTCCGCGGCGAGGGCGGCGAGCTCCGCCTCTTCCTCGCGCGCCCGCGCCACGGCCTTTTCCCAGACCTGCATCAAGAGGCCGTTCACCGCCTCCGGCGTCTTGGCCATGGTGTTGTCGAGTTTCAGCGCGGCGAAATTCGTATAGCCGAGCAGGCCGGCCTTTTCGGCGCGCAGCGCCAGCGTTTCCCTGACGATGCCGCGATTGTCCGTTTCACCATCGTTCTCGCCGCGCGCCACCCAGGCGCGAAAGGCCTGTTCGCGCAGGTCCCGGCGGGCGGAGAAGGTGAGGAAGGGCTCGATGATCGAGCGCGACAGCGTGACGGCGAAGCGGCCGTCCTCTCCGCGTTCGCGGGCCGCAGCGGCCATGGCGTCCTTCAGGAAGTCCGGCAGGCCGTCGAGCGCATCGCCCTCGTCGAGCAGGAGCGCCCAGCTCTTCTCGTCGGCCAGCACGTTCTGGCCGAATTTCGCGCCGAGCCCGGCCAGCGTCTCGTTGATCGCGGCGAGGCGGTCCTGCTCCGGCTTGGCCAGCCTGGCACCGGACTTGACGAACCCCTTCCAGTGCCGCTCCAGCACGCGGGTCTGTTCCAGCGAGAGGTTCAGCGCCTCGCGGCCCTCCCAGAGCGCGTCGATGCGGGCGAAGAGCGCCGCATTGGTGCCGATCTTCGAATAGTGCCGCGCCATCTTGGGCGCGATGTCGCGCTCCAGGGCCTGGATCATATCGTTGGTGTTGGCGCCGGCCCGGCTCCAGAAGAGCGCGGAGACGCGGGAAAGTTCGTCGCCGGCAGTTTCGAGCGCGACGATCGTGTTGTCGAAGGTCGCGGGCTCCGGATTGCCGGCGATGGCGTCGATCTCCGCCTCGTGCGCGGCGAGCGCGGCGGCAAACCCGTCCGCGAAGGCGTCATCCTTCACGAGATCGAAACGCGGCAGGCCGTTGAGGCCGGTCCACTCGACGAGGGCGGGATCGATGCGCGTTTCGGTCATGGGGTCTGGTCCTTTCTGGCAAATCACCGTGCGGCGAATATAGGAATGGAGAAGGGGGTTGGTACAGGGTGGCGGCTTTAAAATACGGAACCGGCGCGCGGCCTGCGGCATTTGTAGGCCAAGCGGCACCCCGCCCCTTGACGCGGACGGCAACTTCGGTGAAAACACCGGATAACCGCGGCCTTGGACATCGGTAGCCGCGGTGAACTTAGGTGCCGGGCCCCTCTGGCGAGAGTTTTACGGCGCTCTCGTGATGTCGGTACCGCCAGCAATCGAGCCGGCGGATTCAAAAACATGAAAATCCTGACAATGCCTGACCCGCATGCCCTTTCCGGTATGCGTTGTTCCCTTTTCCGCAACACCGTGGCTTCCACCCAGGAGGTGCTGTCATGATCGGTAACGGCGAAGGCAAATCCACTCTTTCCTACCTGAAGTGGGCATTCATCTTCACCGCCATCGGCCTGGTGCTCGGCGCCTGGCTCGGCTGGCAGACGACCGGAACGCTCTCCGGCATGGCGACGATCTTCTTCATCTGCGCCGTGCTTGCGGTGCTGGAGATCTCGCTCTCCTTCGACAACGCCATCGTCAACGCGAACAAGCTCAAGGACATGACGCCGGTGTGGCAGCACCGCTTCCTGACCTGGGGCATCATCATCGCCGTCTTCGGCATGCGCATCGTCTTCCCGCTGCTGATCGTGGTGATCGCGGCGCGCATCGGCCCGTTCGAGGCGATCATGCTGGCGGCCCGCGAGCCGGCGGAATATGCCCGCATCATGAACGAGGCGCATCTGCCGATCGCCGCCTTCGGCGGCACCTTCCTGATGATGGTCGGCCTCACCTACTTCTTCAACCATGAGAAGGACGTGCACTGGATCGGCTTCATCGAGAAGCACATGGCCCGCTCGGCCACCGTCAAGGGCATCGAGATCGCCTTCGTGCTGCTCCTGATCCTGGTCTTCTCGAACCTGCTCGAGGGCGAGGAAGCCAACACCTTCGTCTTCTCCGCCATCTACGGCCTCCTGACCTTCCTTGCGGTGGAAGTCGTCGGTGGCCTGCTCGATGCCTCGCAGAAGGCGATGTCGGAAGCGGCCAAGGGCGGCCTCGGCGCCTTCATCTACCTGGAAGTGCTCGATGCCAGCTTCTCCTTCGACGGCGTCATCGGCGCCTTCGCGCTGACGCAGAACCTCTTCGTCATCGCGATCGGCCTCGGCATCGGCGCCATGTATGTGCGCTCGATGACGATCATGCTCGTCGACAAGGGCACGCTTGCCGAATACCGCTACCTGGAGCACGGCGCGTTCTACGCGATCCTGATCCTCTCGGTGGTCATGTATTGCCAGACGCTGGTGCACATCCCGGAAGTCATCACCGGCCTTGGCGGCGCGACGCTGATCGGCATCTCGCTCTGGTCGTCGATCCGCTACAACAAGCGGGAACGCGCGCGGGAAAGCCATGGCGACCTGCACGGCTCCGACCGTGTGGCGGCCCAACTCGGCGAACGCGCCTGAGGCACCATCGGCCGGCCGTTCCGACGGCCGGCTTCCTCGTCTTTACCGCTTTATCCGACGCCGAAGCGAGTTCGCTTCGGCTGGAAATGCTCTAGAAGAAGACGAGGCTCCGAATACAGAAGGCCCGCCGGTCTTGCGACCAGCGGGCCTTTTCGTTCAAGGAATTCTTTCTACGGCGTCAGACGCGCGGGAAGTCGGCGGGGTTGATGCCGAGCGTTCTCAGGTCGCGTTCCTTCGGGCGGCGGTGCCCTTCGACAGCCGCGGCGGCTGCATTGGCAGCGCTCAGTACGGCGAAGGCCCGGCCGAAGAAGCCCTGGGCGAAGGAGTTGCGGAGGGTGGTCATTGGATTGCTCGCTTTCTGTTTTAGCTTACGAGCAAAAGATGATGTCTCGCGCCTCAAAGGACAAGCGACGGAATCTCAGCCCAGCCATGCAACGGACGCAGGCCGGAAACGGGTGTTTCCGGCCTGCGTCCTGTTCGGTCTCGGGAGGGACCGTCGGTAAGGCTCAGTCTTCGTTGGCCGCGAACTGCGAGAGCACTTCGCCCTTGCCGCGGGCGCGCAGGATGAGCGGCACGACGACGGCGAGGATGGCCAGCACGAAGAGCACGGCGGCGATCGGCGACAGGAAGAGCGCGGAGACGTCGCCTTGGCTGATCGCCAGCGCCCGGCGCAGCTGCTGCTCCGCCATCGGCCCGAGGATGAGGCCGACGACGACGGGCGCGATCGGATAGCCGAAGATGCGCATGGCAAAGCCGAGCAAGCCGAAGGCGAGCAGCATGCCGAGCTCGAAGACCGACGGGTTGGCGCCGATCGTGCCGAGCGTCGCGAAGAGCAGGATGCCGGCATAGAGCCAGGGTTTCGGGATCGTCAGCAGCTTCACCCAGAGGCCGATCAGCGGCAGGTTCAAGACCAGCAGCATGAAATTGGCGATGAGCAGGCTGGCGATAAGGCCCCAGACGAGCTGCGGATTGGTCGCGAACAGCAGCGGGCCTGGCTGCAGGCCGTATTGCTGGAAGCCGGCAAGCATGATCGCCGCCGTCGCCGTGGTCGGCAGGCCGAGCGAGAGAAGCGGCACGAGCGTGCCGGCGGCCGACGCATTGTTCGCCGCTTCCGGGCCGGCAACGCCTTCGATGGCGCCCTTGCCGAACTCGTCCTTGTGGCTGGAGAACTGCTTTTCCGTCGAATAGGAGAGGAAGCTGGCGATATCGGCGCCGCCGGCCGGCATGGCGCCGATCGGGAAGCCGATGAAGGTGCCGCGCAGCCACGGTTTCCACGAGCGGGCCCAGTCCTGCGCGCTCATCCAGACCGAGCCCTTCACCGCCTCGACCTTGTCGGGGATGCGGTCGCCCTGGCTGGCGACGTAGAGCGTCTCGCCGATGGCGAACATGGCGACGGCGAGCGTCGTCACCTCGATGCCGTCGAGCAGGTCCGGAATGCCGAAGGAAAGCCGCGCCTGGCCGGTCTGCTGGTCGATGCCGATGACGGCAAGGCCAAGGCCGATGAAGAGGGCGGTTAGGCCGCGCAGCGTCGAATCGCCGAAGGCGGCCGAGACGGTGACGAAGGCGAGCACCATCAGCGCGAAATATTCCCGCGGGCCGAAGGAGAGCGCGAACTTGACCACGAAGGGCGCGATGAAGGCGAGACAGAGCGTGGCGATGAGCCCGGCGACGAAGGAGCCGATCGCCGCCGTTGCGAGCGCGGGACCGCCGCGGCCGGCACGGGCCATCTTGTTGCCCTCGAGCGCGGTAACGACGGAGGCGCTTTCGCCCGGCGTGTTGAGCAGGATCGAGGTCGTCGAGCCGCCATACATGCCGCCATAATAGATGCCGGCGAACATGATGAGGGAGCCGGCCGGATCGAGCTTGTAGGTGACGGGCAGCAGGAGCGCCACGGTGAGGGCCGGGCCGATGCCTGGCAGAACGCCGACGGCGGTGCCGAGCGTCACGCCGATCAGCGCATAGAGCAGGTTCATCGGCTGGGCGGCGATGGTGACGCCCTGCAGCAGGAATTCGAATGTACCCATCGTCAGCTCCTCAGAAGAACAGGTGTTCCAGCGGCCCGGCGGGCAGCGAGAGTTGCAGGAAGCGGCCGAAGATGATGTAGACGACGAAGCTGAAGGCGATGCCGATCGGCAGCGAGATCCATAGCTTGCGCCGGCCGAAGCCGAAGGCGGTCAGGGCGAAGAGCACGCCCGTCGCAATCGAGAAGCCCGCGGTCTTGAGCAGCAGCATCTGCCCGGCAAGGCCCGCCACGATGAAGACGACCGGCTTGACCTCGATCGGCTCGCGCTCCGGGAAGTCGCCGCGCCAGGCTTCGAAGCCCGTCCAGACGGCGAGCAGGGCAAGGCCGATGGCAACGACATGCGGCACGGTGGCGGGGCCGATGCGGGAATAGTTGCTCATCTCCGCAAGGCGCCCGGCATCCCACCAGATCAAGGCGGCGATGGCGAAGAGGACGGGAGCGATGACCAGCGCCGCCCGGTCGGGGCGGCGCCTTTCGTTGGAGGAGGCCCCGCTCATTTGACGAGCCCGATGTCCTTGAGGATGCTTTCCGTCGCGGCGACGTCCTTTTCGAGCTGCTCCTTGAAGGCATCGCCGGCCAGATAGGTGTTCTGCCAGCCCTTGGTCTTCAGCGTGTCCTGCCAGGCGGCGGAGTTCACAACCTTCTCGATATCGGTGTTGATGGCTGCCACCTGCTCGGCCGAAAGGCCGGGCGCCGCGGCGACCATGCGCCAGTTCTCGACGACGACGTCGAGGCCGCCTTCCTTGATGGTCGGGGCGTCGATGCCGTCCACGCGCTCGGCGCTGGAGATGGCGATCAGGCGCAGCGTGCCGGCCTTCACCTGGGCCTCGAACTCGCCATAGCCGGAAATGCCGGCCGTCACCTGGTTGCCGAGGATGGCGGCAAGCGCCTCGCCGCCGCCGGAATAGGCGACGTAGTTGATCTTGGTCGGATCGACGCCGGCGGCCTTGGCGATCAGGCCGGCCGTGATGTGGTCCGTGCCGCCGGCCGAGCCGCCGGCCCAGGAAACCGCGCCGGGATCGGCCTTCAGGGCCGTCACGAGGTCGTCCATGGTCTGGATCGGCGAGGCGGCCGGAACGACGATCGCTTCATATTCGCCGGTGAGGCGGGCGATCGGCGTCACGTCGTTGAGCGTCACCGGTGACTGGTTGGTGAGGATCGCGCCGACCATGACGTAACCGCCGACGATGAGGGCGTTCGGGTTGCCGCTGTTCTGGCTGGCGAACTGGGCAAGGCCGATCGTGCCGCCGGCGCCCGGAACGTTCACCACCTGCACGCTGCCGGAGATCTTCTCGTCCTGCAGGACGGTCTGCAGCGAACGGGCCGTCTGGTCCCAGCCGCCGCCCGGGCCGGCCGGGGCGATGATCGTGTAATCGGCGGCAAGCGCCGGAAGCGCCATGGCGCCGGCGATGAGGGATGCCAGGAAGAAGTGTTTCAAGAGTGTATCCTCCGTCAGGCGCGGCTTTGCGCGCATCGTTGCCTCTGGCGGGAGGATGGGCGGCCGGTGGCGGCGCGAACGGCTGTCCGCGGGCGCGATCTCGGCAGAATTCTCCTCCCGGTCTTCCGTCCGCCTCCACGGACGATGAAGAGCCCAAAGGCATCACAGGAAGCTGACATCTACCTGACATTGCGCTGCCGCACGGTCGCGCTTCACGCTACTGCGTGCGCAGAACCTCGTTCCAGCGGGCGATCAGCCGGGCCCGCTTCACCTGGTCGAGATAGACCATCAGGCCCGGGCTCACCGGTACGGGCTTGAGCTGCGCGCCGAGCAGCGCGCTCATCGTGCGCGCCGTGTTGGTGCCCGACACTTCGGGGCTGACGGCGGCGATCTGCAGTTCGCGGGCCATGATCGTCTGGCCCTCCTTCGACATGAAGAAGGCAAGGTAGCGCCGGCCGAGCTCGGGGGAGGCGGCGGCCTGCGGCACGAGGCCGATGCGCGACATGACGACGGTATAGTCCTTCGGCAGCACGATGCCGACATCGGGATGGCGCGAGGCCCAGTCCGCCGCATAGGAGCCGAGGATGTTGTAGCCGAGCACGAAGCGTCCGTCGGCGACGCGCTCCAGGATGGCCGAGCTGGTGGAATAGAGCTTCACACCCGCAGCCCCCATGGCCTGGATCACCGTCCAGATGTCGCCGAACTGCTCCTGGTCGCGCGCCATGAAGAGGAAGCCGACACCGGAGCGCTCGATGTCGTAGGTGCCGATGCGGCCGTAGACCGTCTCGCCCTGCCGCTTGAGGTAGTCGACGAACTCGGCGCGCGAGGCCGGCGGCTTTTCGTCCTTGAAGCTCGGCTTGTGGTAGACGAAGACGGCGGGCTCGAAGGTCAGCGCATAGGCGGTGTTGCGCCAGTTGGCCCAGGCCGGCCAGCGGTCGCTCATCGGCAGGTCGCTGCGCTGGGCATAGCCGTCATTGCTGAGCTTGACCTGGAGGTCCATCGCCGAGGAGAAGGCGAAATCGGCGGTCTTCTCCCCCGCGTCCGTCTCGCGCACGATGCGGTCGTAGACCTCGCCGGTCAGCATCTCGTCATAGCGCAGCGCGACATCGGGATTGGCCTGCTGGAAGCCCTCGATCATCGGCCGGGCGAGCGGTTCGTCCAGCGAGGAATAGACCACGAGCACCGGCGCATCCGCATCGCCGTTGCGGGCCGGAAAGAAGGCCGGCTCGGAAAATGCGGGCAGGGGCGCCGCCAGGAGCGCGAGAAGCATGAGGACAAGACGCATGGGGCGACCTTGCCAAAGCGCGAGGCCGTTCACAAGTGCGCCGCCCGCCGTTAAGTTCACGGCGGGAGGACGAACGACGTGCGCATTCTGCTGGTCGAGGACAACGAAGCCCTGGCGGATGGCCTGTCCGCCATCCTGAAGGGCACCGGGCATGCGGTGGACGTGGTGCGCGACGGCGCCTCCGCCGATGCCGCCATCGCGTCGGAGAGCTTCGATCTCGTCATCCTCGACCTCACGCTGCCCGAGATGGACGGCCTCGACGTGCTGCGCGCCATGCGGGCCCGCCGGAGCAAGGCGGCCGTCCTGATCCTGACGGCCCGCGGCGCGCCGGAGGAGCGGGTGCGCGGCCTCGACCTCGGCGCCGACGACTACATGATAAAACCCTTCGACATCTCGGAATTCGAGGCGCGCGTGCGCATGCTGCTGCGCCGGCAGGCGGGGCTGCGTTCGGCGGCGATCACCTTCGGCGGCGTCGTGCTCGATCTCAACTCGCGCAGCTTTTCCGCCGACGGCGCGCCGCTCGACATTCCCGCCCGTGAACTCGGCCTGCTCGAAATCCTCTTCATGCGCGCCGGAAAGGTGGTCGCCAAGGAAGCGATCATGCAATCGCTCGCCGCCTTCGACGACGATCTCTCGGCCAATGCCATCGAGCAATATGTCAGCCGGCTCCGCAAGAGGCTGGCGCCGCACGGGCTGACCGTGCGCACCGCCCGCGGCATCGGCTACTATCTCGACAAGGCGCCCGCCGCTTGACGCTCCTTCCGGCCTCATCGCTGCGTCGCCGCCTGCTGCTCTGGCTGCTCGTCTCGACGGCGGTGATCGGCACGGTCGCGCTCGTCGATACCTATCACGAGGCCGTCAAGACGGCGAACGAGGTTTCCGACCGGGTGCTGGCCGGGTCCGCGTTGGCGATCGCCGAACGCGTCGTGGTGACGGAGAACGGCACGCTCGAGGTGGACATTCCCTATGTCGCGTTGGAAATGCTGACATCGGCCGCGCAGGATCGGGTCTTCTACCGCGTAGACGGACCACCCGGCCAGTTCATCACCGGCTACCAGACCCTGCCAACGATCCCGGAGACGGCGGGCCAGCCGATGGGTTTTGCGGATGCGACCTTCCGCGGCGAGCCGATCCGCATCGCGGTGCTGCAGCGTTCGGCGTCGACCGGCATCAATTCCGTGCCCTTTGCCGTCACCGTCGCCGAGACCACCATCGCCCGCCGCCAGCTGACCCAGACGATCCTGCTGCGGTCGGCGCTGCGGCTTGCCATGATGATCGCGGGGGCCGCCCTCATCGTCTGGATCGCCGTCACCGTGTCGCTCCGGCCGCTCTACAGGCTTAGCGACGCCATTGCCGAACGCAGCCCGAACGACCTGCACCCGATCGAGCAGCGCGTGCCGAGCGAGGTGCAGGGCCTCGTCGATACCGTCAACTCCTTCATGGTGCGCCTGCAATCGGCGCTCGACGCGCTCCGGCATTTTTCCGGCAATGCCAGCCACCAGCTGCGCACGCCGCTCGCCATCATCCGCACCCAGCTCGCGCTGGCGAGCCGCGCCGGCACGCTGGAGGAGGCGCAGGAGGCCGCCCGCAAGGGTGATGCCGCCGTCGCCCATGCCGAGCGCATCCTCGCCCAGCTCCTGCTGATGGCCAAGATCGATGCCGCCGGCTCCAACGAGCCGCAGAAGACGGCGCCGGTCGATATCGCCGCGCTCGCCCAGCAGCTCACCGCCGACCGCGTGCCCACGGCCGCCGAGGCCGGCATCGATCTCGGCTTCGAGGGAGAGGGGCCTGCCTTCGCCCGGGCTGAGCCGCTGCTTTTCGGCGAGCTCCTGCGCAATCTCCTGGAAAACGCCATCGCCTATGCCGGCAACGGGGCGGAGGTGACGGTTCGCGTGCGCCGCGCCGCGGATGCCGTGCTTCTCGGCGTGGAGGACAACGGTCCCGGCATTCCGCCCGAGCGCCGCGGCCTCGTGCGCCAGCGCTTCTCCCGCGGCGAGCACCGCGATGCGCCGGGCATGGGCCTCGGCCTGCCCATCGTGGAGGAAATCGCCGCCCTGTTCGATGCGACGATGGTGCTGGACAGCGGTGCGGACGGCCGGGGCCTCTGCGTGACGATCCGCTTCCCTGCGGTGGATGGTTAGGACCCTGCTGTCCGGGAATGCGTGCCTTGCCACCGCCCCTCTCCCCTGCCTTCTGCTACGGGGAAGGAGTGCCGAGCTTGAAGCAGGGCAGCCATGACGATGCCGAATAGCAGGTCGAGGATTCTGGCTATCCTGTTGAATTTTCAGCATTCCGGTTGTTTTCATCCGAGCGGTGCCCGGCAAAATTTGCCGTTTCGCAAGGCAGCCATGCGTTGTGGCCGTAGCTGGGCGGTTGTTCCTTCCGGCAATGCATAGTAAGCTACGCTTACAATAAGCCAGAAAGCGAACATGTCCTCTCGACCCGATCCCGACGCCCTCGGTTTCGTCCTCATCGACGTTGCCCGCATGCTGCGCAGCGCCTTCGAGCGCCGCATCGCCACCGCCGGTCTCGGCCTCACACCGGGCGAGGCGCGCACCCTCGTGCGCATCGCCACGCTGGAAGGCAGTCGCCAGCTCGACATCGCCCAGCGCATGGGTATCGAGCCGATGACGCTCTCGACCTATCTCGACCGCCTGCAGAGCCTCGGCTACATCGAGCGCCGCCCCGACCCGGCCGATCGCCGGGCCAAGCTGATTTTCACTACGCCGATCGCGGGCGCCCTCATCGCCAGTATCCGCACCGAGCAGATCGAGCTGATGGAGCATGTGACGAGCGGCATCGGCCCGGAGGAGCTGGAACTGATGCGCGACCGGCTGAAGCGGCTGCGCGCGAATCTCTGCGCCCTCGAGGAAGACGGCGCCGCACCCGTGCTGGCAAAGGAAGCCGGCCGATGACGACGCCGCGCATGAGCGAGCGCCGCACCAGCATCATCGCCGCCTTCCTCGTTGCGCTCGGCCCCGTTTCCATGGCGCTCTATACGCCGGCCATGCCTGAGCTGGTGCGCGCCTTCTCCTCGACGGAATCGGCGATCAAGCTGACGCTTTCGCTCTATTTCGCCGGTTTCGCGCTGTCGCAGCTCGTCTCCGGCACCATGTCGGACGTGCTCGGCCGGCGGAAGACCACGCTGATCTTCATGACCGTCTATCTCGCCGGCAGCCTGATGGCGGCCTTCGCGCCGAGCGTCGGCGTGCTCCTGGCCGGCCGTCTCGTGCAGGGCATCGGCGCGTCGGTCGGCATGACCGTCTCGCGCGCCATCGTGCGCGACCAGTTCACCGGCACCGAGGCCGCCCGCATCATGAACATGGTCGGCATGATGCTCGCCGTCGGCCCGGCCGTCTCGCCGACGCTCGGCGGTTTCGCGCTCGGCCTGTTCGGCTGGCAGTCGATCTTCTTCCTGATGGTGGGCTTTGCGCTGGCGGCCTGCGGCGCGGTCTATTTCTTTATGGCCGAGACCACGGTGCCGGATCCGGCGAAGGGACGCATCGGCCCGATCCTTGCCGGCTATGCAGCGCTTGCCACGAGCCGCCGCTTCGTTTCCGCCACGCTCGTCATGGCCGGCGCGGTCGGGGCGCTCTACGGCCAGGCGACCATGCTGCCCTTCGTCCTGATCGGCACGGTCGGCCTGACGCCGACGGAGTTCGGCGTCGGCATGCTCATGCAGTCGGGTTTCTTCTTCGCCGGCACGGTCTGCGTGCGCCTTCTGTTGCGCACGGTCGCGCCCGCCCGGATCGTGCTGCCCGGCCTTTGCTTCATCGGCTTTGCCAGCATTTTGATCGCGCTCACGTCGCATCTGCTGACGCCGAGCTTCCTCAGCGTCATGGGGCCGGTCGGCATCTATGCCTTCGGCATCGCCTTCGTCATGCCCTATATGATGACGGCCGCCATGGAGCCCTTCCCCGAGATCGCCGGTTCGGCTTCCGCGGCCATGGGCTTCATCCAGATGGGGGCCGGCTTTCTTGCGGGCCTGCTTGCCGCCGCCATCGGCATGCCGCTCTTCGCCTTCGGCACCATCATTCCCGCCATGGGCCTGGTGGGGATCCTTGCCTACGCCTGGTATCGTGCGATCTGCAGCCGCGATGCGCAGCTTGCCGCCGAGCCGGCGGAATAACGCCTGCCGGAAACGAAAAGGCCCGCTGCCGTTCCCGGCAGCGGGCCTCTGGTCTGGTCGCGATCCGGTGATCAGCCGCGGCGCTTGCGGGCGGCGAGCGTACGCAGGCGCAGCGCGTTCAGCTTGATGAAGCCGGCGGCATCCTTCTGGTCGTAGGCGCCCTGGTCGTCCTCGAAGGTGACCAGCGTGTCGGAGTAGAGCGACTTGTCCGATTCGCGGCCGATGACCATGACATTGCCCTTGTAGAGCTTCAGCGTCACTTCGCCCTCGACATGCTCCTGGCTCTTGTCGATCAGCGCCTGCAGCATCTCGCGCTCCGGCGAGAACCAGAAGCCGTAGTAGATCAGTTCGGCGTAGCGCGGCATCAACTCGTCCTTGAGATGCGCGGCGCCGCGGTCGAGCGTGATGCTCTCGATGGCGCGGTGCGCGGCGAGCAGGATCGTGCCGCCGGGCGTCTCGTAGACGCCGCGCGACTTCATGCCGACGAAGCGGTTTTCCACGAGGTCGAGGCGGCCGATGCCGTTGTCGCGGCCGTAATTGTTGAGCGTCGCCAAGAGCGTCGCCGGCGACATGCGCACCCCGTTGATGGAGACGGCATCGCCGCGCTCGAAGCCGACCTTGATGATAGTCGCCTTGTCCGGTGCGGATTCCGGGGAAATGGTGCGCATATGCACATATTCCGGTGCCTCGACGGCCGGGTCTTCCAGCACCTTGCCCTCGGAGGAGGAGTGCAGGAGGTTCGCGTCGACCGAGAACGGCGCTTCGCCCTTCTTGTCCTTGGCGACCGGGATCTGGTGCTGCTCGGCGAATTCCAGGAGATGCGTGCGGCTCTTGAACGACCAGTCGCGCCAGGGCGCGATGATCTTGATGTCGGGGTTCAGCGCATAGGCGGACAGCTCGAAGCGGACCTGGTCGTTGCCCTTGCCGGTCGCGCCGTGCGCGATGGCGTCGGCGCCGGTCTTGGCGGCGATCTCGATGAGATGCTTGGAGATCAGCGGGCGGGCGATCGAGGTGCCGAGCAGGTAGACGCCCTCGTAGACGGCATTGGCGCGGAACATCGGGAAGACGAAATCGCGCACGAATTCCTCGCGCACGTCCTCGATGAAGATCTCCTTGATGCCGAGCATCTCGGCCTTCTTGCGCGCCGGCTCCAGTTCTTCGCCCTGGCCGAGATCGGCGGTGAAGGTCACGACTTCCGCGTTGAGTTCGGTCTGGAGCCATTTCAGGATGATCGAGGTGTCGAGGCCGCCCGAATAGGCCAGCACGACTTTCTTCACGTCTTTATGTGATGCCATGGTGATGAGGTCCGTTGCATGAAGGGGCGCGGCAAACCCGCGAAGGCCCGGTATCGCGGCACTTTTAGCGAGATTGGCGCGTGACGCAAGGGCGCGTGCCGACGCGACGTGACGCAAGGGTGATTTGACCCGGCCGGCGCAGGTCCCATATTTCCCTGAGTGGACCATTGAAGGGGATGATCCCATGACGAACATGCGAGACATCATCAAGGAATCCAATGTCGCCGTCATCACGGGCGGCGCGGCCGGCATCGGCCTTGCCGCAGCACGGCGCTTCGCCGAGGCCGGCATGTGCATCGCCATCGCCGATCTCAACGCCGACCGGCTGGGCGAGGCGCGCGCCGAACTCGAGGCCATTGCCGGCGAGGCGAATGTCATGGCCGTGGAGACGGACGTCGCGCACCGGCATGAGCTGGAGGCGCTGGAGCGCGCCGTGCTGCAGCGTTTCGGGCGCGTACATGTGCTGATGAACAATGCCGGCATCCAGCCGGACACCTCCATCTTCAGCGCCGAGGCGAACTGGGACCATATCCTCGCCGTCAACCTGATGGGCGTCATCCACGGCACGCAGGTCTTCGGCCCGAACATGCTGGCCCATGGCGAAGCGGGCCTCATCATCAACACCGGCTCCAAGCAGGGCATCACCACGCCGCCCGGCAACCCCGCCTACAATGTCTCCAAGGCCGGCGTGAAGGTCTTCACCGAGGCGCTCCAGCACGAATTGCGCAATACGGCGGGGGCCCGGCTCTCGGCCCATCTCCTGATCCCCGGTTTCGTCTTCACAGAGCTGACGAAGGGCGACCGGACGGAGAAGCCGGATGCCGCCTGGACGCCGGCCCAGACCGTCGCCTTCATGATGGAGAGCCTGGAGCGCGGCGATTTCTACATCCTGTGCCCGGACAACGACGTGCCGCGCGCGCTCGACGAGCGCCGCATGGCCTGGGCGATCGGCGACGTGATCGAGAACCGTCCGCCGCTGTCGCGCTGGCACAAGGACTATGCCGAAAAGTTCCGCGCCTTCGTCGAAGGCGCCTGATGCCGGCGAGCCTTGCCCAGGCATCCCGTCATGGCGGAGGGCGGGTGACAAAGGATCGCCGTTACAGCCGATCATAGACTTTGATTGGCATTTTCCGGAAAGCCGGATTAGAGGTTTCTCACTTCCTCCGGCTTTCAGGGCTTCACCATGGACTTCCTGCCCACGCTTCCGACGCTTCTCGCCTTCACGGCCGCGAGCCTGCTGCTCGCTATGACGCCCGGCCCCGACATGACGCTGTCGATCAGCCGTGCGCTCTCGCAGGGGCGCGGGCCGGCGCTCTATGTGGTGGCCGGCACCAGCCTCGGCATCGTGGTGCACACGCTGCTGGTCGCCTTCGGCATCTCCGCCCTCATCACCGCCTCGCCGACCGCCTTCCTGATGCTGAAGACCGGTGGCGCCGCCTATCTCCTGTGGCTGGCCATCCAGGCGATCCGCTACGGCTCCAGCCTCTCCGTCAAGGCGACGGCGGGGCCGCGCGGCACGGCGCTGGCCAATATTTCCAGCGGCTTCTGGGTGAACCTGCTCAATCCGAAGGTCATCATCTTCTTCATGACCTTCCTGCCGCAGTTCATCAGCGCGGGCGATCCCGATGTCACCGGCAAGCTGATCTTCCTCGGCCTGTTCTTCATCGTCGTCGGCATTCCCGTGAACATCCTGGTGATCCTCGCCGCCGACAAGCTGGCGTCCTGGCTCCAGCAGAACCCCAGGGTGCTGCGCGGCATCGACTATACGTTTGCCGGCGTCTTCTCCGTCTTCGCGGCAAAGATCCTGTTCACGCAGGCGCGCTGAGCAGGGTCACACCCGATAGCGGTAGTGGCCGGTGAGGGGATAGGCGAAGAGCACGTCCTCCAGCCGCGCCCCGGCACCGATATTGTGCACGAGGAGGGGGCGCGCGCCGTCGGCGCTGCGGTCGTCCGCCACGATGCCGATATGCGGCAGGTTGCCCGGCAGCATCTGCGAGACGATGTCGCCCGGCCGGTAGTCCGCGCCGTCCCTGCTGACCGGCAGGGCGGCACCCGCCCGCTTCAGGAAGGTCTGCAGGTTCGGCACGCGGCGATGGTCGATGTTGCGGTCGGTGCGCTTCAGGCCCCAGAGCGGCGGATAGGCGGAAAAGGCCTTGCGCATGTCCTCGTGCACGAGGACCTGGAGATCGACGGCAAGGCCGTCGCGATAGGCGCGCACGATCACGTCGGTGCACACGCCCCGCTCCCGCGGCACGTCGCCGCCGGGATAGTCCAGCCGGGAATAGGCGGGATCATAGGTCAGCGTAACGCCGATCTGTCGCCGCGCCGCCGCCACGAGTTTTTGCGCGTCGTCTTCGGCTGGCTGTGCCCGCAAGCCCGCCGGCAAAACGAGGGCGGCCCCCGAGGCCAGGCCGCCTGCAAGCAGCGCGCGACGAAACAGCATGGGCGCCTCCTTCTCCGACGCCGCACGCTGCGCAGGGAATCGGGCGCTTTGGTGGCGCCTCAGCCGATCAGCAGCGCGTCGTCGTCCAGCGTCTGGCCGCGCATCTTGCGGAACATGGCGATCAGGTCCTCGACCTGCAGCGTCTTGCGGCTGTCGCCGGAGACGTCGAGAACGATTTCGCCGCCGTGCAGCATGACGGTGCGGTGGCCGTAGTCCAGCGCCTGGCGCATGGAGTGCGTCACCATCAGCGTCGTCAGCTTGCGCTCGGAGACGATCTTCTGCGTGAGGGTCATGATGAACTCGGCCATGCCGGGGTCGAGCGCCGCGGTGTGCTCGTCGAGCAGCAGCACGTCGGAGCCGGCGAGCGTCGCCATGACGAGCGAGACGGCCTGGCGCTGGCCGCCGGAGAGCAGGTCCATCCGGTCGCGCATGCGGTTTTCGAGGCCGAGGTTCAGTTCGGCGATGCGCTCGCGGAAAAGTGCGCGGCGCTGGGGACCGAGGGCGGAGGCAAGGCCGCGCCGTTCGCCGCGGCGGGCGGCGAGCGCAAGGTTCTCCTCGATGGAGAGCGCGCCGCAGCTGCCGGTCAGCGGGTCCTGGAAGACGCGGGCGACGCGGCCGGCGCGGGCGGCGGTGCCCTGGCGGGTCACGTCCGTCGTGCCGATCTTGACCTGGCCTTCGGTGGCGATGACGTCGCCGGCGAGAACGCCGAGCAGCGTCGACTTGCCGGCGCCGTTCGAGCCGATGACGGTGACGAACTGGCCTTCCTCGATGGTGAGGCTGACGCCGTTCAACGCCTGCTTCTGCAGCGGCGTGCCCTTGCCGAAGACGACCTTGATATCGGAGACGGAGATCATCAGGCGGCTCCCCCGCGGCGAAGGCGCGGCAGGACGAGCGCCACGGTGACGAGCAGGGCCGTCACGAAATTGAGGTCGGAGGCCTGGAGGCCGAGCACGTCGGAGGAGAGCGCGAGCTGGATGGCGATGCGGTAGAGGATCGAGCCGAGCACGCAGCCGATCAGCGCGATGAGGATGCCCCTGGCGCCGAACAGCGTCTCGCCGATGATGACGGCGGCAAGGCCGACGACGATGGTGCCGACGCCCGAAGTGACGTCGGCAAAGCCGTTCGTCTGGGCGAAGAGCGCACCGCCCAGTGCGACGAGCGCATTGGAGAGCGCGATGCCGAGATAGATCTGGCGGTTGGTGTTAACGCCCTGCGCGCGGGCCATGCGGGCATTCGCCCCCGTCGCGCGCATCGAGAGGCCGGCATCGCTTTCCAGGAAGCGCCAGACGACCACGACCGCGACGACGACCAGGATGCCGACGAAGAGCGGGCGGACATAGAAATCGCGCAGCCCATGGCCGAAGAACGGGCTGATCATCGTGTCGGCATTGATCAGCGCGACGTTCGGCTTGCCCATGACGCGCAGGTTGACCGAGAAGAGCGCGATCATGGTCAGGATCGAGGCGAGCAGGTTGAGGATGCGGAAGCGCACGTTCAGCGTCGCCGTGACGAGGCCGGCAATGGCGCCGGCCACCATGGCGACCGCCGCGGCGATCCACGGGTTGACGCCGGCGATGATCAGCACGGCCGCGACGGCCGCGCCGAGCGGAAACGAGCCGTCCACCGTCAGGTCCGGAAAATCCAGCACGCGGAAGGCAAGGTAGACGCCGATCGCGACGAAGGCATAGACCAGCCCCAGTTCGACGGCACCCCAGAAGGCAATCAGGCTCACGGTTTCGGCTTTCTCTTTGTCACCCGTTCCGCATTTTCCGCGGGAGGGGTCTTCTTAACAGATCAACCGCTGCCGGGCGATCCGGCAGCGGTTGATTCCGATTGGGAATGTCCGGATAACCCGGGCTTATTCGATCACGCGGGTCGCACGGCCGACGACGGCTTCCGGAAGCGTGACGCCCATCTTGGCAGCCGCGCCCTTATTGACGACGAGGTCGGTGCCGGCGGCAACCTTCACGGCGATGTCGCCCGGGGTCTCGCCCTTGAGGATGCGCACGACGATCTCGCCTGTCTGCTTGCCGACGTCCTTGTAGTTGAAGCCGAGCGCCGCGATGGCGCCGCGCGAAACGGAATCCGTGTCGGCGGTGAAGAGCGGCAGCTTGGCTTCCTCGGCGACGGCAACCGCGCCTTCGAGGGCCGAGATGATCGTGTTGTCCGTCGGGATATAGATCGCGTCGGCACGGCCGACGAGCGCGCGGGCGGCGCCCTGGACTTCGGCGGACTTGGTCGCGGCGGATTCGACGACTGTCAGGCCGGCCTTTTCGGCTTCTTCCTTCAAGACGGCGAGCAGCGAGACGGAGTTCGCCTCGCCCGAATTGTAGAGGTAGCCGACCGTCTTGGCTTCGGGCAGGATTTCCTGGATCAGCGCGATGTGCTCGGCGACCGGCGACATGTCCGAAAGGCCGGTGACGTTGCCGCCGGGCTTGTCCATGTCCCTGACGAGCTGCGCGCCGAGCGGGTCGGAGACGGCCGTGAAGACGATCGGGATGTCCTTCGTCGCGGAAACCACGGCCTGGGCGGAGGGCGTGGAGATCGGCACGATGACGCTCGGGTCTTCACCGGCGAACTGGCGGGCGATCTGCGCGGCCGTCGCGGGGTTGCCCTGCGCCGATTCGTAGAGGAACTTCAGGTTCTCGCCTTCCTTGTAGCCGGCGGCCTCCAGCGCTTCCTTCACGCCGTCACGGGCGGCGTCGAGGGCCGGATGTTCGACGATGGCGGTCACGGCAACCGTGACGTCCTCGGCCTTGGCCGGCAGCGAAATCGCGAGCGTCGCCGCGAAAGCGAGCAGAAGATGGCGCATGGATGGTCTCCCTAGAATGATTTTAGGCCGGTTCTAGGCAAAACGTGCCTTCAAATCAATTCTCGGAATCGACTGCTTCAATCACAATTCATGATGAGATGGGTGCGGCAAAGTGTCGGCACCCGCGGCGTGGACGCCCGGGTCGAGCCCGAGCATGCCGGAGGAGAGGTTCTCACCTCGGGAGGACGCGGCCCCGGCGCAACCGGATGAGGGGCCTTTCAGTCGTCCTCGCCGTGCCCGACGATCATCATCGCCTCGAAGGCCATGCGGTCGACCTTGCGCATGCGCTCGGATTCCGATTTCAGCTGGCCGCAGGCGGCGAGGATGTCGCGGCCGCGCGGGGTGCGGATCGGCGAGGCGTAGCCGGCCTGGTTGATGAAATCGGCGAAACGCTCGATCTGCTCCCAGTCGGAACACTGGTAGTTGGTGCCCGGCCAGGGATTGAAGGGGATGAGGTTGATCTTCGCAGGAATGCCCTTCAGCAGCTGCACCAGCAGCTTGGCGTCCTCCAGCGTGTCGTTGACGTCCTTCAGCATCACATATTCGAAGGTGATGCGCCGGGCGTTCGACAGGCTCGGATAGGCGCGGCAGGCGTCGAGCAGCTCCTTCAGCGGATACTTTTTATTGATCGGCACCAGCATGTCGCGCAGGTCGTCGCGCACGGCATGCAGCGAGATCGCCAGCATGACGCCGATCTCCGAGCCGGTTCGATAGATCTCCGGCACGATGCCCGAGGTCGACAGCGTCACGCGGCGCTTGGAGAGTGACAGGCCGTCGCCGTCGGTGGCGATCAGCAGCGCCGTCTTGACGCTCTCGAAATTGTAGAGCGGTTCGCCCATGCCCATCATGACGATGTTGGAGACCTTGCGCCCTTCCGCCGGTACGATGGCGCCAGCCGGCGTGTCGCGGTCCGGGAAATCGCCCAGCCGGTCGCGGGCGAGCAGCAGCTGCGAGAGGATCTCCTCGGCCGTCAGGTTACGCACCAGCTTCTGCGTGCCGGTGTGACAGAAGGAACAGGTGAGCGTGCAGCCGACCTGGCTGGAAATGCAGAGCGTGCCGCGGCCTTCCTCGGGAATATAGACGGTCTCGATCTCGACTGGCCGGCCGGCGCCGCGCGGGGGAAAACGCAAGAGCCATTTGCGCGTGCCGTCGCTGGAGATCTGCTCGTCGACGATCTCGGGGCGGGCGATGGTGAAATGCGTCTTCAGCATTTCGCGCATGTCCTTGGAGACATTGGTCATGTCGTCGAAATCGGAAACGCCGCGCACATAGAGCCAGTGCCAGAGCTGGCTGACGCGCATCTTCACCTGGCGCTCGTTGACGCCCTTTTCGACGAGCGCGCGGCCCATCTCCTCGCGCGAAAGGCCGATCAGCGAGGGCTTTTCAGCGGCGGGAAGGGTGCGCACCAGCGGCGCCTTGACGGGCTCGGCCGTGTTGAGAAAGTCCATGCTTGCCATCGGGTCATCCTCAAGATCATGGCACGCCGGCGCAGGTTCCTGCGCCGCAAGCGGTCCATGCTCGATAGAAGTTCATTGGGGGCCAGGAGCGTCTGAAAACGCGGCTTGCGGCCCGGTTGCCGGCCCTTTAGCACTGTTCCGGCGGAAAGTCACCTCTCCGTGCAGACGGCGCGCAGGCACGCCCGCAGCCAGCGATGGGCCGGATCGGCATCGACGCGTGGATGCCAGAGCATGGAGACGGTGTGCTCGGGCAGGGCAAGCGGCAGGGCGAAGTCCGCCATGCCCTCCCGCAGCCGCGCCGTATAGCGCTCCGGCACCTCCGTGACGAGGTCCGAGTCCCGGGCGAGTGCCAAAGCCTCGGAAAAGCTCGCGACGGTGACGGCGATGCGGCGCGCCAGGCCGAGCCGGGCGAGCGCCTCGTCGACTAGGCCGCCATCGCGTCCCCGTCGGGAGACGAGGATGTGCGTTCCGCCTGCATAACGCTCAGGCGTCACCGGGCCTTCGGTGAGCGGATGCTTTTTACGCACGACACCGATGAACCGGTCGCGAAACAGTGCCTGCGCCCGTACTTCCGGCCCTGTCGTGCTGCCGATCACGCCGGTTTCGAGATCCACCGCGCCGTCCCGCAAAGGCGTGCTCTCCTTGTCGGGCTTCGCCACGAAGCGGAGTTTCACGCCCGGCGCCTCCCGGGCGACGCACGCCAGGAGGGCGGGCCCGAAGGTCTCGACGAAACCCTCGCGGTTGCGCAGCGTGAAGGTTCGCACGAGGGTTTTGGGGTCGAGCAGTTCGGCCGGCCGCAGCAGGGTTTCGGCCTCCTCGACGACGCGCCCGACCGCTTGGCGCAGGACGAGCGCCCGCGGCGTCGGCACAAGGCCGCGCCCGGCGCGCACCAGGAGCGGATCGCCGGTCACGTCGCGAAGACGGGCGAGCGCCCGGCTCATGGCGGAAGGGCTGAGCCGCAGCCGCTGCGCCGCGCGCGCGACGCTGCCTTCGGCGAGCAGCACGTCGAGGGTGACGAGAAGGTTGAGATCGGGCCGGGCCATGGCGCGATCCTAGCATTTTCCCAGGAGGATGACATGGCGCCAGATGCACGAATGAAGTGCAGGCGATGCGCCTTCCGCCCTATCCGGTGAGAATCTATCTGTCGGAGGAGACAACGACAGGAGAGCGCCATGGCGGATACACCGACCATCACGACGACACGCCGCACGACCGGCGCGCTTTGCGGGCTGTCGCTCGCCATCCTGCTCTCCTCGCTCGGCACCAGCATCGCCAATGTCGCCCTGCCGACGCTTGCGGAAACCTTTGCCGCGCCGTTCGGGCAGGTGCAGTGGGTGGTACTGGCCTATCTTCTGGCGAGCACGGTGCTGGTCGTCGGCCTCGGCCGCCTCGGCGACCTTTTCGGTCGTCGCCGGCTGCTTCTGGCCGGGCTTGCACTGTTCACCGCCGCGTCGGCGCTGGCGGGTCTGGCTCCGACGCTGCCGCTCATGATCGCCGCCCGGGCCCTGCAGGGGCTGGGGGCGGCGGCGATGATGGCGCTCGCCATGGCCTTCGTCAGCGAGACCGTGCCACGGGAGCGGATCGGTAGCGGCATGGGCCTCATCGGCACCATGTCTGCTATCGGCACTGCTCTCGGCCCCTCGCTCGGCGGTTTGCTGATCGCCGGCTTCGGCTGGCCGGCGATTTTCCTCGTCGCCGTCCCCTTCGGCCTTGCCGCGCTGGCACTGGCCTGGCGCTTCCTGCCCGCCGATCGCGCCAGCGCGGCGGTCGCCCGCTTCGATTTTCCGGGCGCCGGCCTGCTCGCCGCAACGCTCACGGCCTATGCGCTGGCGATGACCATGGGGACGAGCGCCTTCGGGCCGGTCAATGCCGTCTTCCTTGCCGCTTCTGCGGTGGGCATGGCTCTCTTCATCCTGCGGCAGCAGCGGGCGGCGGTGCCGCTGATCCGGCCCGCCGCATTCCACCGCGCCGGGTTTCGCGCAAGCCTTGCCGCCAATGGACTGGTCGCCACGGTGATGATGGCGACGCTCGTCGTCGGGCCGTTCTATCTTGCCGGCGCGCTGGGGTTAGGCCCGGCCGGCGTCGGCTTCGTGCTGGCGGTCGGGCCCTTCGTCTCCACGGCAAGCGGCGTTGTCGCAGGACGCCTCGTCGACCGGTTCGGCGCCCGGCGCATGGCATTGGGCGGGCTTGCCGTAATGGTCGCGGGGGCGCTCGGGCTGTCCGTTCTGTCCGCGCTCTTCGGCCTTGCCGGCTATGTCATGGCCATCGCCGTGCTGACGCCGGGCTACCAGCTTTTCCAGGCTGCCAACAATGCGGCCGTCATGGGCGGCGTCGGCGCCGGGGAGCGTGGCGTCACGTCCGGCCTGCTCGTCCTGTCGCGCAATCTCGGCCTCATCACCGGCGCCTCCCTGATGGGCGCGATCTTCACGCTCGCCGTCGGCACGAAGGCGGTGACGCGCGCGGACCCCGCGGCGATCGCCACAGGCATGCACATAACCTTCGCGGTGGCGGCGGCGCTTGTCCTTGCGGCCCTCATCCTTCTTGCGCAAAGCAAGGCCTGAGCATTCCGCAAACGAAAGGGCCGGCGCGAACGCCGGCCCTTTCCGTTTCTGCCCGCAGGGAAATCAGCGGCAGCTTTCGATCTGCTTCAGCGCCGCCGAAATGCCCGACAGCGAATAGGAGTAGGACGTGCCCGTGCCGCGGCGGGATTTCGCCTGGACCTGCATGTCCCTGCCGCCCTTCATGGCCGCGACCAAGGCCGGCTCTTCTGCGGCGTTCTCCACCCAGGCCGAATTGCCCTTGGTGAACATCACGAAGGTGCGCCCGTCGATGACGACGTTGACCTTGGAGGCCTCCTGCAGCGGATAGCCCATCATCGCCTGCGGCTCGTAGCTGATGTTCTGGCCCGGGCGCTGGGAGACGAGGAAGAAGACGTCGCCATGGTCGACGCCGGCCGGGTTCTTCTCCTTCGGCACCGACAGCACGTAGCAGACCTTGCCGCCTTTCGCCTGGTAGGAATAGGCACCCCAGGCATTGAACTGCTGAATGCGCGTCGGCGTCTGGGCCGAGGCAACGCCTGCGGTCACGACGACGAGGGCGAGTGCGGTTGCGAGCTTTCTTACGAACATGTTTTCCTGCCGGTTGTCTTGCCAGTGATTGCCCGGCCGAAGGCGGTGCCCTCGATGCCGGTGTCGGCCACGCATGATGACGATTTGATTCATTTTGACTTAATTCAGGTTACCAAACCGTCAACATGCGCTCATTTTACAAAGGTCATCCGCGCCGCACCGGGACAAATTCGCGTCAAGTTTCCGCTGCTGCCTTCCGGAGCGCTTCCGCCGGTCGTGAAAACGCTCCCGCTCCTGTCGGCGCAATCCCGGGCGCAAAACCGCTATGCACGTTTGCTGGATTCGCTGAGAAAGGCGAGCGTGCCCAGTCCCCATTTGGTGAGATAGAACCCGTCGAAGCCATTTAAGGCACAAGGAATAGGGCAAGAATTTGACTTCGCCACCGCGGGTCGAGTGCAGGACGGGCGGCGGCCGGGCTCAGCCGGCCGGTTGGACATCCGGCTCGTCCGCGAGCGCCTTGTCGGCGGCCACGTAGTGGTCCTCGCGGATATGCCCGCGGATGGCGGCGAAGGCGGCGGTCAGCACGGCGATGTCATCGGAAAAGCCGACAAGGGCGAATAAATCCGGAATGCCGTCGAGCGGCAATACGAAATAGGCGAGGGCGGCGAGCAGGATGCCGCGCACCTTGGTGGGCGTGCGGGAATCCAGCGCGCAATAGTAGGCGGCGACGAGGTCGCGGGAGAACGGCACCTGCCGCATCGCGCGCTTGAGGACCGGCCAGAACCGTTTCTTCACGCGGTTCTCCTGACGCTCCTGCTCGTCCTCGTCTCCCGGCAGAAGAATCTCGCCGATCTTCACATCATCCATGCACGGCCTCCTTCAGGTGGCGATGCCGGAAAAAACCCGGCGGGAATGATATGGGAACGGCTTCACAGGTCTTCAACTCTTCGTGCGCGCGGCCGCCGCGTTGTCCATTGCCGTCGCCAGCTTGACGTCGAGCTCGGTGAGGCCGCCCGCATCGTGGTTCGTGAGGCGCACCTCGACGCGGTTGTAGACGTTGAACCATTCGGGATGATGGTTGAATTTTTCCGCCGCCAGCGCGCCCTCGGTCATGAAGCCGAAGGCTTCGCGGAAGGTCTTGAACTTGAATTTCTTCTCGATGGCGATGCCGTCATCCGAGCGGGTCCAGCCGTCAAGGGCCGCGATCGCCGCGGAAATCGCCTCTTCGCTCAACTTTTCCTGTTTCATGGCGCGCTCCTTTCCGGTCGATCCTACCATGGAAAACGGCGCCCGAAGGCGCCGTGTTCCGTTTGTGATGAAAGGCGGTCAGACGAAGAACTGGCCGCCGTTGGCCGAGATGGTCGAGCCGGTGATGAAGCCGGCATCGTCCGAGGCGAGGAAGACGACGATGCGGGCGATCTCGTCCGGCTCGCCGAGGCGGCCGACCGGGATCTGCGGGATGATCCGCTCGTTCAGCACCTTTTCCGGGATGGCGCGCACCATCTCGGTGCCGATGTAGCCCGGGCAGATGGCGTTGACCGTGATGCCCTTGGCGGCGCCTTCCTGGGCGAGCGCCTTGGTGAAGCCGAGGTCGCCGGCCTTGGCGGCGGAATAGTTCGCCTGGCCCATCTGGCCCTTCTGGCCGTTGATCGAGGAGATGTTGATGACGCGGCCGAAGCTGCGGTCGCGCATGCCGGACCACACCGGATGGGTCATGTTGAAGAGGCCGGTGAGGTTGGTGTTGATCACCGCGCCCCACTGGTCCGGCGTCATCTTGTGGAACATCGCGTCGCGGGTGATGCCCGCATTGTTGACGAGGATGTCCACCGGTCCGAGATCGGCCTCCACCTTGCCGATCCCCTCGACGCAGGATTCGTAGCTCGAAACGTCCCATTTGTAGACCGGGATGCCGGTCTCCGCCTTGAAGGCGTTCGCGGCGTCGTCATTGCCGGCATAGTTCGCGGCCACCTTGTATCCGGCGGCCTTCAGCGCCACCGAAATGGCCGCGCCGATGCCTCGCGATCCGCCCGTTACCAATGCTACCCTGCTCATGTGGCTCACTCCCCTGAAACTGTTTTTCGAGTCGACCCGTCGCCCCGCCGGCGGCGGGTCCTGGCAAAGTAGCTTGTAAGCTTTTGCTTACATGCTCTCAACGCACATCGCCACGCCCATGCCGCCGCCGATGCAGAGAGTGGCGAGGCCCTTCGAGGCGCCGCGGCGCTTCATCTCGAAGAGGAGCGTGTTGAGGATGCGGGCGCCGGAGGCACCGATCGGGTGACCGATGGCGATGGCGCCGCCGTTGACGTTGACGATCGACGGATCCCAGCCGAGATCCTTGTTGACGGCGCAGGCCTGGGCGGCGAAGGCCTCGTTGGCTTCCACGAGGTCGAGGTCGCCGATCTTCCAGCCGGCGCGCTCGAGCGCCTTGCGGGAGGCCGGGATCGGGCCGGTGCCCATGATCTTCGGATCGACGCCGGCGGTCGCCCAGGAGACGATGCGGGCGAGCGGCTGGATGCCGCGGCGGGAGGCTTCCGCCTCGCTCATCAGGAGGGCGGCGGCCGCGCCATCATTGATGCCGGAGGCATTGGCCGCCGTCACGGTGCCTTCCTTGTCGAAGGCGGGCCGCAGCTTGGCCATCGAATCGAGCGTGGCGCCATGGCGGATATATTCGTCGGCGTCGACCGTGACGTCGCCCTTGCGGCCCTTGACGATGAAGGGAACGATCTCGTCCTTGAAGCGGCCTTCCTTCTGGGCGGCTTCGGCCTTGTTCTGCGAGGAAACGGCGAAGGCATCCTGCTCGTCGCGCGAAAGCTGCCACTGCTTGGCGACGTTCTCGGCGGTGATGCCCATGTGGTAGCCGTAGAAGGCGTCGGTCAGGCCGTCCTTGATCATCGTGTCGATCATCTTGAAATCGCCCATCTTCACGCCGCCGCGCAGGTGCGCGCAATGCGGTGCCATGGACATGGATTCCATGCCTCCGGCGACGATGATGCCGGCATCGCCCGTGGCGATCTGCTGCATGCCGAGCGCCACGGCGCGCAGGCCCGAGCCGCAGAGCTGGTTCATGCCCCAGGCGGTCGCCTCCTGCGGGACGCCGGCCTTCATGGCGGCCTGGCGGGCCGGGTTCTGGCCTTCGCCGGCCGGCAGGACCTGGCCGAGGATCACCTCGTTCACCTCGCCCGCCGCAACGCCCGCGCGCTCCAGAACCGCCGAAATGACCGCCGCCCCGAGCTCGTGGGCGGGCGTGTTGGCGAAAGCTCCGTTGAAGGAACCGACCGCGGTGCGGCCGGCGCTGGCGATGACGATGGATGGGGTGCTCATGTGTGCTTCCTCAGTTCTGACGACCTTGCGGCCGGCCTTGGAACCAGGCCCGGCGCACGAACGGCGCGAGCCCGGCGGTTCTCCCGAAATCAAAACTGGCAAAGCGGAGGAGGAGAGTCAAACGGGATATCCGATGCCGCTAAAATTTCATCGGCGCGGCGTGCAGCATGAAAATCCATGTTGCGCAGCATTGCTCGCCGCATCGCACAATTCGATTGTCAGCGCGCGTCTTTTTGCCGATACTCGTCAGGACCAAAAAAGAAATGGAAATACGGGGATGAGGAGACCCTAATGGCCAGGAACGACGGTCAGATCGTCATCAAGAAATATGCGAACCGGCGGCTCTACAATACGGGCACCAGCACCTATGTGACGCTGGACGATCTCGCGGTCATGGTGAAGAAGGGCGAGGATTTCACCGTGCAGGACGCCAAATCCGGCGAGGACATCACCCATTCGGTGCTGACGCAGATCATTTTCGAGCAGGAATCGAAGACCGGCAACACGCTTTTGCCCATCTCGTTCCTCCGCCAGCTGATCTCCTATTACGGCGACCAGATGCAGATGGTGGTGCCGAGCTATCTCGAACACTCCATGCAGGCCTTCACCGAGCAGCAGTCGCAGATGCGCGAGCAGATCAACAAGACCTTCGGCGATACGCCGCTCGGCAAGAACCTGCAGGTGCCGATGGCGCTGATCGAGGAGACGACGCGGCGCAATACGGAGCTGTTCCAGCAGGCGATGAAGATGTTCTCGCCCTTCGCCAATGCTGCGCCGCCGAAGGAGACCCGCAAGGCGGACGCCAAGGACCTCGACGAATTGAAGGAGCAATTGCGCGCGCTCCAGACGAAGCTCGACAGCTTGAGCTGACGACACGGCCGGCGCGGGCCTGCCCCGCGCCCGTCACAGCCCGATCGAAAGATCCCGGCTCGCCGTGCGGATCGACACGGCAAAACCCGCGATGACATCGATGAAGGTGATCGTCATCAGGATGAAGAAGATCTGCGTCGCCGCGCCCTGCACCAGCAGGAACTCGACGAGGAACACCACGAACAGCACCATCGAGAGCATGTGATCGAGCAGCGCGCGCGAGCCCGGGCGCGTGGCCTTCAGGATCTCCACGAAGAGCAGCACGAGCGCGATGAGGATAAGGAGGTCGCCGAAGGCCATGGTCCAGGTCGTGCCGGACAACATGTTGACCGCCATCACCTCGCTGTCGAGCACGGCGACGCCGCCGTCGCCGAAAAGGCCGGTCATGGCGAGGTTGTAGAGGGCGAACGGGATGATCAGCAGCGGTATGGCCAGAAGCATGGGCGGCGGTCTCCTAGAGCATTTCCAGCCGAAGCGAAGTCGCTTCGGCGCCGGATAATGCGGAAAACAAGAATCCAGGGCAATTCCAGCAAAAGTGCGAAGCGGTCTTGCATCCGGAATTGCGTAAAACAAACAGATAGAGCGTTTTTACGATTCGAAGAAAAGCGGAAATGCTCCAACGACCGTCTTCGCACGAGCGGCCCCGTTTCTCTCTTAGCCCACGAATCGGCGCAAGAAAATGTCGCCGCCGCGACGACAGGCATTCGGGGGGGGCGGATGGCCCAAAAGAAAAGGGCCGGCAAGCCGGCCCCTGATATCAGCTGATGCCGAAAACGCTTATGCGTTTTCCTTCGGCGTCAGAACCTGGCGACCGCGGTACATGCCGGTCTTCAGGTCGATATGGTGCGGACGGCGCAGTTCGCCCGAGTTCTTGTCTTCGATGTAGGTCGAACCCTTCAGAGCGTCTGCGGAACGGCGCATACCGCGCTTGGACGGGCTCGTTTTTCTTTTCGGTACAGCCATTTCACTAACTCCACTTATCGGGCAAACACATCCACGGGCCACCGGATGGGCGACAGGGACATGTCTTTATCTCGGAAATTGGGGCGGCTTATACACAGCAAAATCCCGCTTGACCAGTCCCCGGGCGGTTTTTTTCGATTCCGCCGGTCACGCCTCGTCCTCGGGCACGATCCACGGCTCGGCCAGCGCCGCCGCCTGCCACGTCTGCCAGGCCCGATGCGCCTTCATGCGCGCCATATAGGCCAATACGGTTTCGTCGCGGGTCAAGCAATAGGCCTCGAACCGGTTGACGACCGGCGCATACATCGCATCGGCTGCGGAAAAGGCGCCGAACAGGAACGGCCCGCCGGAGCGCGCGAGCGCCGTCTTCCAGATCGTCTCGATGCGGGCGACGTCATCCGTCACGCCGTCCGGCAGGTCGATTTCGCCCGGCTTGCGGCGGATGTTCATCGGGCAGGCATTGCGCAGCGCCCGGAAGCCGGAGAGCATCTCCATCGAGATTGCCCGCGCCTCGGCCCGTGCCGCGCCGTCCTTCGGCCAGATCCCGGCATCGGGAAAGAGCTCGGCGACATATTCGATGATCGCGAGCGATTCCCACACCCGCACCGCGCCGTGATGCAGCACCGGCACCTTCCCCGTCGGCGAGATCTTGCTGAATTCCGGGTTGCCGGCGGGAAAGTCGAAGGGGATGACCTTGTCGGTGAACGGCACGCCGGCCGCCGTCATGGCGATCCAGGGCCGGAAGGACCAGGAGGAATAGTTCTTGTTGCCGATATAGAGGATGAGGTCCGACATGGTGCTCCCGCGCGCTCTTGATACGGCGGAGACCCTAGGCCTTCACCGGGGCCGGCACCAATGAAAAGGCCTGAACTCACTCATAAAGGCACTTGATATATTCGCCCGAGCGGCTGGCGCGCCGCTCGATCAGGCGGGCGAGGCGCTGCAGGCCGCGTCCCGGCTTTCCGGCATTGCGCTCGTAGGGGTTGGGCAGGGAAACGGCGAGAAGGGCGGCCTGCCGGCGCGAGAGCTTGGCGGCCGGTACCTTGAAATGGTGCTGCGCGGCGGCCTCGATGCCGTAGATGCCGGGGCCCCATTCGGCGATGTTGAGGTAGATCTCCATCAGCCGCCGCTTGCTCCAGACGAAATCCGCCGCGACGGCGAGCGGCAGTTCCATCGCCTTGCGCACGAAGGAGCGGCCGTTCCAGAGGAACAGGTTCTTGGCCGTCTGCATCGGGATCGTGCTGGCGCCGCGCGTCTGCTCGCCGGCCAGCGCCTCGTTGACGACGGCGCGCATCTCGCCCCAGTCGACCCCGCCATGGCGGCAGAACTGGCCGTCCTCGGACATCATGACCGCCTGCACCAGGTTGGGCGAGATCTCGTCGAACGCCACCCATTGCCGGTCGTAGCCGCGCAGGAGGGCGAGATCGCGCAGCATCAGCGTGGAAACCGGGCGCACGAATTCGATCGTGTAGAGCAGGATCAGCACATAGGGCAGCGCGACGATGGCCAGGACGACAAGCACGAGGCGTCGCCAGTTCCGGCGAAGCCGGCTCATCCAACCGTCCCTTTCACCGGCTTCTGCCTCCGTGTTGACCGAATCTGTGCGTGTTTCCGGTACGATGTCCAAGAGCCGGCGTCCGTCCTTCCGTCGTTGCGCCTTCATACCGTCACGGCTCGCCAAAAACCAGTCTGCGGCGCGATTCTTTGAAGCAGCCCGGGCATGGCCGTTGCTTCGGCCCGGAGCCCATGCCAAAGAGCGGCCATGAGCGAACGTTACCAGGAATTCCAGTCCCTGCTGAAGGGCAATGCCGAGGCGGTGGAGGCACTGCTGGCAACGCTGCTGTCGGGCAGCGTCTCGGCGGACGAGATCGCCCGCCCCGAACGGCTGCTCGCCGCCATGCGCCACGGCGTGCTCAACGGCGGCAAGCGGCTGCGGCCCTTCCTCGTCATCGAATCCGCCGCGCTCTTTCCGGGCGTGGAGCGCACGGCGGCGCTGCGCGTCGGCGCCGCGCTCGAATGCATCCACTGCTATTCGCTCGTGCATGACGACCTGCCGGCCATGGACGACGACGACCTGCGCCGCGGCCAGCCGACCGTGCATATCGCCTTCGACGAGGCGGCGGCGATCCTTGCCGGCGACAGCCTGCTGACGCTGGCCTTCGATATCGTTGCGGCGCCCGAAACGCGTCTGCCCGATGCCACCAAGACGGCGCTGGTGCTGGCGCTCGCCCGCGCCGCCGGCATCGGCGGCATGGCCGGCGGCCAGGCGCTCGACCTTGCGGCAGAGACCGATGCGCCGGACGAGGCGGGCATCGTGACGCTGCAGAAGATGAAGACCGGCGCGCTCCTGCGCTTCGCCTGCGAGGCCGGCGCCATCGTCGCGGGGGCCTCGGCGGGGGACCGGCAGACGCTGCGCCGCTACGGGGAGACGGTCGGCCTTGCCTTCCAGATCGCCGACGACCTGCTCGACCTCACCGCCGATGCCGCGACCATGGGCAAGGCGACCGGCAAGGATGCCGATCGCGGCAAGGCGACGCTCGTCGCCCGGCGCGGCCAGGCCTGGGCGGAAAACCGTCTTCGGGAACTCGTGGCGGAGGCCGAGGCGCTTCTTGCGCCGTTCAGCCATCGCGCCGGCATCCTGATCGAAACCGCCCATTTCATTGCCAATCGCAGGAATTGACGTCATGAGCAAATTCTGGTCGCCGATCGTCGCCACGCTCAAGCCCTATGTCGCTGGCGAACAGCCGCGCATTCAAAACCTCATCAAGCTCAACACCAACGAAAACCCCTACGGCCCGTCGCCGAAGGCGATCGCCGCCATGCAGGCCGCCGTCGCCGACAGCCTGAAGCTCTATCCGGATCCGAGCGCGCTGGCGCTGCGCCAGTCGATCGCCCGTTTCCACGGCGTGGACGTGGATGAGGTCTTTGTCGGAAACGGTTCGGACGAAGTCTTGGCGCACGCCTTCGTCGCGCTCCTCAAGCACGACAAGCCGCTCGTCTATCCTGATATCACCTACAGCTTCTACCCGACCTATTGCCGGCTCTTCGGCATTCAGGCGGAGGAGATTGCGCTGAAGGACGACTTCACCATCGATCTTGCTGACTACGATCGGCCCTGCGGCGCCATCATCCTGCCGAATCCGAACGCCCCCACCGGCATCGGCCTGCCGCTTGCCGCCATCGAGGCGCTGGTTGCCGCACACCCGGACCAGCCGGTGGTGGTCGACGAGGCCTATATCGACTTCGGCGGTGAAAGCGCGATCCCGCTGACCAGGAAATACGACAACCTGCTGGTCGTGCACACGCTGTCGAAGTCCCGCTCGCTGGCGGGCCTGCGCGTCGGCTATGCCATCGGCCAGCGCCCGCTGATCGACGCGCTGGAGCGCGTGAAGGACAGTTTCAACTCCTATCCGCTCGACCGCATCGCGCAGGCCGGCGCCGCGGCCGCCATCGACGATCGCGAATGGTTCGACGAGATGCGGGGCAAGGTCATCGACACGCGCGAGCGCGTCACAGGCGCGCTCCGTCAGCGCGGCTTCGAGGTGCTGCCCTCGCAGGCGAATTTCGTCTTCGCCCGCCATCCGGCCGTGAGCGGCGAGGCGCTGGCGAGGGGCCTGCGCGAGCGCGCCGTGCTGGTGCGCCATTTCGCCAAGCCGCGCATCTCCGATTTCCTGCGCATCACCATCGGCACGCCCGAGGAATGCGACCGGCTGATCGCGGCTGTCGAGGAGATCGTCTGAGGTTTGGAGCACTTCCAGGAAAAGCGGATACCGGTTTTCCTGGAAATGCGACAAATCCTCCAGGACCGCCGCCTACTCGGCGGCCGCCTGGCCCTGGCCGTAGCGCTTCTCGATATAGTCGTTGACGAGCGTCTCGAATTCACCGGCGATGTTGGTGCCGCGCAGCGTCAGGGCCTTCTTGCCGTCGACATAGACGGGAGCGATCGGCAATTCGCCGGTGCCGGGCAGCGAGATGCCGATATCGGCATGCTTGCTCTCGCCCGGGCCGTTGACGATGCAGCCCATGACCGCGACCTTCAATCCCTCGACGCCGGGATATTTTTCCCGCCAGACCGGCATGTTCTTGCGGATGTCGTCCTGGATCTTCTGGGCGAGTTCCTGGAAGACCGTGGAGGTGGTGCGCCCGCAGCCCGGACAGGCGGCGACGACGGGTATGAACTGGCGGAAGCCCATGACCTGCAGCAGTTCCTGCGCCACCTGCACCTCGCGGGTGCGGTCGCCACCGGGCTCCGGGGTCAGCGAGATGCGGATCGTGTCGCCGATGCCTTGCTGCATGAGGATGCCGAGCGAGGCGGAGGAGGCGACGACGCCCTTCGTGCCCATGCCGGCTTCCGTCAGGCCGAGATGCAGTGCATGGTCGGAGCGTGCCGAGAGCATCGCATAGACGGCGATGAGGTCCTGCACGTTGGAGACCTTCGCCGAGAGGATGATGTGGTCGCGCGGCAGGCCGATCTCCTCGGCAAGCTCGGCGGACAGCAGCGCCGACTGGCAGATCGCCTCGCGCATCACCTGCTGGGCGGTAAGCGGAAAGCCCTTGTCCTGGTTCTCGTCCATCAGCCGGGTCAGGAGCTCCTGGTCGAGCGAGCCCCAGTTGACACCGATGCGCACCGGCTTGTCGTGGCGGATCGCCGTCTCGACGATGGCGGCGAACTGCCTGTCCTTCTTGTCCTTGAAGCCGACATTGCCGGGATTGATGCGGTATTTCGCCAGCGCCTCGGCGCAGGCCGGATGGTCGGCGAGCAGCTTGTGGCCGATATAGTGGAAGTCGCCGACGAGCGGCACGTCCATGCCGAGACGCAGGAGGCGTTCGCGGATCTTCGGCACCGCCGCCGCGCTCTCGTCGCGGTCGACCGTGATGCGCACGATCTCCGAGCCGGCGCGGTGGAGGGCGGCGACCTGCGCCACCGTCCCGTCGATATCGGCCGTATCCGTATTGGTCATCGACTGCACGACGACCGGCGCACCGCCGCCGACAAGCACGCCGCCGACATCGACGCCGACGGACCGGCGCCGCGGCTTCGGTTCAAAGTCGAAGGAGAAGGACATTCTGGAGCCTCTTGCTCGAAAACCGGCCGCACGCGGCATCGCTCGTGCAGCCTTTGCCCTCAGGTGGATCAGGAAACGGGGCTTGTCAACCGCCGGGGCCGGAACGCGCGACGATTTGATCGCCGCGCGTTGCGCGCTCAAGGCCGTTCGCGCACGTCCGCATGCACGGCATGGTGCGAGAGCAGCAGCACGACGACGAAGAGCACCGGCAGCAGGGCGAAGATGATGGAGAAGCCCGTATGCTCGGCGATGAAGCCGATGACGGAGGGTGCGAAGAGCGAGCCCGAATAGCCCATGACCGTCGCGACGGAGAGCGCCACGCCCTGCGCGAAGCCCGGCAGGTTGCCGGCGGCGGAAAAGGCGATCGGCACCATGTTGGAAATGCCGATGCCGCAGATGGCGAAGCCGAGGACCGCCACATAGGCATTCGGCGCCATGCCCGATACCACCATGCCGATCATCGCCATGACGGTGCAGAACCGCAGCGTCTTCACCGCGCCGAGACGGTCGCGCACATGGTCGCCGGCAAAGCGCATGGCGGCCATGGTGAGCGAGAAGGCACCGAAGGCGAAGCCGGAGACTGCCAGCGAGGCGCCGAGCTCGTCGCGCATGTAGAGCGCGCCCCAGTCGAGGATCGCGCCTTCCGGCACCATGGAGAACAGCGCCATGAGGCCGATCAGCCAGGGCAGGAGCGTCATCGGCAGGCGCACCTTCTGGCGCTCCTCGTTCGGGTGCGGCGCGTCGTGCAGCACGAAGGGCCAGGCAAGGCCGAGCGCGACGGCGCCGAGCGCGGTGAGCAGCGCCGCATGGCCCGTCACGCCGAGCGTCTCGATCAGGAAACCGCCGGTCGTGGCGCCGATGAAGGCGCCGAGGCTCCAGAAGGCGTGGCAGGACGACATGATCGCCCGCCGCATGGTTTTTTCGACCTCGACCGCATTGCCGTTCATCGCCACGTCCATCGCGCCCATCAGGCCGCCGAAGAGGAAGATGGCGAGCGCGCCGAGCAGGACGGTCGGAGCAAGGGAAAGCAGGATGAGGGTGGACAGGAAGAGGACCGCAGCGCCCTTGACCGTGCGCGTCGTGCCGTAATGGGCGATCAGGATGCCGGCGATCGGCATCAGCACGAGCGAGCCGATGCCGAAGCACATGATCATCAGGCCGAGGCCGGATTCGGAGAGCGACAGGCGGCTGGCGAACTCCGGGATTTTCGGCGCCCAGGCGCCGGCGAAGGTGCCGTTCAGCAGGAAAAGGCCGGAGACGGCCAGCCGTGTCGGGGGAAAATGGGTTCTCGCGAAGGCGGTGCCTTTGATGGCATTTTCGGGCGTCGTCATGGGAGGTCCGTTTCAGGATTCTGGGAGGGGCGCCTATCCGGCCTGCAGGATGTCGATGCCGGCGGCGGCGAGCGCTGCCGCCTCGGCCTCGCCCGCATCCGCTTCGATCACGGCGCTTGCCACGCGGGCAAGGGGGGCGACCGAATAGGGGGCTGCGGTGAAAAGCTTGTCGTTGGTGACGATGACGATCACCGTCCGGCTGCGCGAGGCGACGAAGCGTTTGAATTCCGCCTCCTCGAAACTGTCGGCGGTGACGCCGGCCTCCGGATCGATGCCGCAGACGCCGAGCACCAGGATGTCAGGCCGAAGGGCCTCCGCATCGCGCATCGCCTTGGCGCCGATCGCCGCGCCCGAGCGCGCATCGATCAGCCCGCCGAGCTGGATCGTCGCGATGTCGCGCTCGAGAAGCGCCGCGGCGATGGCCGGCCCGTTGGTGGCGACGGTGAGGCCGGAGGCCGTCGGCAAGGCGCGGGCGAGCGCGACATTGGTGCTGCCGGCATCGAGGAAGACGGTGGTGCCGGCAGGGATGAGCCCGGCGGCCGCGCGGGCGAGCGCCGCCTTGCGCGCGCCGGCAATCGCCATGCGCTCGTTCATCGTGGTGGAAGCGTGCGTCATGCGCAGGGCCCCGCCATAGACCCGGCGGCAGAGGCCGGAGGCCGCCATTTCACGCAGGTCCCGCCGGATCGTGTCTTCCGACACGCCGAGCTCCTGTGCCAGTTCCGCCGCGATCACCCGCCCCGAAAGGTCGAGCCGCGCGCGGATCAGGTCTTGCCGTTCCCCGAGCAGAAGAAGGTCTTGTCCCGACATCGTCGAATCCAAACATGCACGATTGCGTAGCAATGCGCATGAATCGGCAGGAACGTCAATGAACGGGGATGATCACGTTTGATTGCCGGGCGAAACGGCGCGATCTTGCAGCGTGGGTCCCGTGGCCGTCCCGGGACCCTGAGGTCAGCCTTGCCGTCAGGCGTAGGCGAAATCCGTGGTCTTGCTGACCAGCACGGCGCGCAGCTTCTCCAGCGCGCGATTCTCGATCTGGCGTACACGCTCCTTGGAAATGCCGAGCACGGCGCCGAGTTCCTCGAGCGTCGCACCGTTTTCCGCCAGCCGCCGGGCACGGATGATCTTCATCTCGCGTTCGTTGAGCTGGCCGAGCGCGGCATGCAGCCAGTGATGGCGGCGTTCGCCGTCGATGCTGCCTTCCGCCTGTTCGTCGGGAAGGGGGGCGTCGCTGGTGAGAAAGTCGAGCCGGTTCGAGCCCTCACCCTCGGCGGAGGAGATCGGCGCCTGAAGCGAGACATCGGAGGAGGAAAGACGGGCATCCATGGTGCGCACGTCGGCGGTACTGACGCCGAGCGCGGCCGCGATCTCCTGGTGCATCGCCTCGGCGGTCAGATGGATGTCGCCGCGGGCAAGCCGGGCGCGCAGGCGCCTGAGGTTGAAGAAGAGCGCCTTCTGCGCCGAACTGGTGCCGCCGCGCACGATCGACCAGTTGCGCAGCACGTAGTCCTGGATCGAGGCGCGGATCCACCAGCTGGCATAGGTGGAAAAGCGCACCTGCCGTTCCGGCTCGAAACGGGCGGCGGCTTCCAAGAGACCGATATAGCCCTCCTGCACGAGATCACCGAGCGGAAGGCCGAAGTTCCTGAACTTTCCGGCCATCGAGACCACCAGCCGCATATGGGCCATGGCGATGCGGTTGCGGGCTTCCTGGTCCTTGTTGTTCTTCCAGGCCTGGGCCAGCGCCTGCTCCTCGTCCCGTTCGAGATAGGGCGCGGACATTGCGAGCTTGATCATGCGGCGGTCTGCGGTCGTCGTAGCCATGGCGGGTCTCTCCACGTAAACCGAACCGGCGCAAGCAGGCCCATTCCTGCTCCTGGCCTTGCGCCCTGCTTGACGATGACGTTTCGGAAAGACCAACGGATCACTCGAAAACGGTTTTCGAGAAAATAAAGTGACCAAGCCACCCCGCCGGCCGCCCGAAGCCGGATCGTCCTCGATCGCCAAACGGCCTGCCGCCGGAAAAGTTCCAATAAAAAACCCGGCTGTTGCCAGCCGGGCTTTAAAATCGGAAGCGCTGCCCTAGATCAGGCGGCTTCGTCCTGCGAGTCGTCCTCTTCGATCGCCTTGCCGCGCTTGGGGCCCTTGGCAAGGTTCGTCTCGACGAGGCGGACGGCCTCGGTTTCCGACATCTTGTTGACGGCGGCGATTTCCCGGGCCATGCGGTCGAGCGCGGCTTCGTAGAGCTGGCGCTCGGAATAGGACTGTTCCGGCTGGTTTTCCGCACGGTAGAGGTCGCGGACCACTTCGGCGATCGAGATCAGGTCGCCCGAATTGATCTTGGCATCATATTCCTGCGCGCGGCGCGACCACATGGTACGCTTCACGCGGGCCTTGCCCTGGACAACCTTCAGCGCGCGGTCGACGAAATCGGTCTCCGACAGTTTGCGCATGCCGATCGAAACGGCCTTGGCAACCGGCACCTTGAGACGCATCTTGTCCTTTTCGAAATCGATGACAAAAAGCTCAAGCTTCATGCCGGCGACTTCCTGCTCCTCGATGGCGACGATCTGGCCGACGCCGTGAGCGGGATAGACGATCGATTCACCGGTCTTGAAGCCCTGGCGCGTGGAAGATTTCTTCTGCTGGGTCGTCATTCTGTTCAAATACTCCCTGTTACGCTCCCGGCATGGCCGGGTGGGTCCGGGGACCCGGGAAAGACGGGGGGCACCGTTGCGGTGTCACCACTCTGGTCCGTCCGCCATGCGCAAAAAGGTCCACTGCGACGCGTTCACATTTGAGCAACCGGGGCTGCCTATGGGAGGTGAGCGGCGTTGAGGGATCGTTTGCTTTCGTGGTGGTGTTCGGGCACGCAAAATGCCGCGATGTGGATCAGTATCGGGACCCTACCACAAAAAAGTGCCGAAATCAATAATTTGCTTCGCATGGGTCATCAAGCCTGTCCCATCGCCTTTTGGCGGGAGCAGGTCTTTTTCCCCAGCTTCGGTTGCCGCCCTGCGCGGCGATCAATCGCCCTGGCCCGGATTGGGAGAGAAGTACTTCTCGTACTTGCCTTCCTCGCCGTCCATTTCCTTCGCTTCCGGCATCGCGTCCCGCTTGACCGTGATGTTCGGCCAGACGGATGCGAATTCCGCATTGATCTGCAGCCACTTGTCGAGGCCCGGCTCGGTATCCGGCTTGATCGCCTCGGCGGGACATTCCGGTTCGCAGACACCGCAATCGATGCATTCGTCGGGGTGGATGACGAGGAAATTCTCCCCCTCGTAGAAACAGTCGACGGGGCACACTTCCACACAGTCCGTGTACTTGCAGCGAATGCAGTTGTCGGTCACGACATACGTCATGAGGAACTCCAGAAACGTCATAAGGCGGGCGCGGACGAGGCCGTCCGTCACCACAGAACCCGTTACGCGACCGGCTTGCCGGACAGGAGAGGCCGCGCGCATCGAGGGCCGTCCGGTGGCTGAGGTAAAGGCTTTGCGGGCGGTTTGCAAGCGTAATACATGCGCTGCCGGGCGCATGCGAGGTATAGAATTCTAATCCTCGTCGTCGCCGGGAAAACCGTGCAGGCGGTCGGTTTCGCGGCGTTCCCGCTTGGTGGGCCGGCCGGCGCCGCGCTCGCGTGTCGCCTGCTCGAAGAGCGAGCGCTCCTCGCGCGGCGGCGGGGGCGGCGTCATGTCGCTGTAGAGAAGGCGGGCTTCCTCGTAGGGCCCGCGGCGTTCGCCGGCCTGCAGCACCTTCACCACCATGTCGTGCCGGTCGAGCGAGAGCACCACGACATCGCCGGGGCGCACCATATGCGATGGCTGGCGGATGTTCTGGCCGTTGACGCTGACATCGCCCGCTTCCACGGATTTCGCCGCCAGCGAGCGCGACTTGCGCAGCCGCGCGAAGAACAGCCATTTGTCGATGCGCTGTCGCGCCTGACCTGCCGGCTGTTCCTCGTCGCGCGCCATCGGCTTACTTCTTCAGCTGCTCCTTGAGCGCCGCAAGCTTGGCGAAGGGCGAATCCGGGTCGATCGGCTTTTCCTTGCGGGGCGGCCGGGCCTCGAATTTCGCCTGCTGCGGCTTGCCGCCGCGATCGTTGCGATCGGGGCGATGCTCATTGCGATCGGGGCGATTGCCGCCCTGCGGCTTTCCGTCGCGGCCCTTGGCCTGGTCCGGACGGCCGCGGCCGCCGTCGCGCCGCTCGCCGCGCTCCCCGGCCGGCTGGCCACGATGGCGCTCGCCGCCACGACGCGCCCCCTGGCCCTGGCGATCGCCCTGCCGTTCCCCGCCGTGGCGGTGGCCCTGGCGCTGGTTGTCATGGCGCGAGCCCGGACGCCAGAGCAGCACCGGCTTGGCTTCGGCCGGCTCGCCTTCGGCGGCGGCTTCCGCCGCTGCCGGTGCTTCCGCGGTTTCGGCGGTCTCGGTGGCCGGGGCTTCGGCCGGGGCGGCCGATGCCTCTGCGGCGACGGCCGGGGCCTCGGTTTCGCCCTCCGCCGCATCGGCGTCGTGTTCGTCGGACACTTCCGTATTTGCTTCGGCGGGCGCTGCGGCGGCGGCATCGGCCGGAGCCGGGGTCGCGGCGGCAAGATGGGCGGCGACCTCCTCGGCCTTCACGCTGTCGGCACGGTAGCCGAGACCCTTGAGGATCTCTTCCATGTCGTCCGGCGTCGCGCCGAGGATGGAGAGCATGGCGGTCGTCGCCATGAAGCGGCGGCCGTCATAGGCGCCCTCGGGGCGCGGCGTGCCCGGCTTCCACTGCAGCAGCGGGCGGATGAGGTCGGCAAGGCGCTCCAGGATGTCGATGCGCACGGCCCGCTTGCCGAGGAAGCGGAAGCCGGCGAGCTTGTAGAAGGCGCGCTCGAAGCTCGGATCGGTGACGACGGAGGTGCGGCCGGCGGCGAGCACCGGGATGAGGTCGCCGTAACCCGGCTTGTCGAGGCCGTCGTTCTTCAGCGCCCAGAGCAGGGTGATGAGCTCGGCCGGGGCCGGCTTCAGGAGCGCGGGCATGAAGATGTGGTAGGCGCCGAAGCGGATGCCGTGCTTGCGGATCGAGGCGCGGGCTTCCTGGTCGAGCGACTTCACGTCCTCCGCCACGTCGCGGCGGAAGAGCACGCCGAGGTTTTCGACGAGCTGGAAGGCGAGGCCCTTGGCGAGGCCCTGCAGGTCTTCGGCGCGCGAAAGGTCGTCGAGCGGCTTCAGCACGGTCGCGATGTGATGGTTCACGAAACGCTCGATGCGGGCGGCGACGTGGTCGCGCGCATTGCCGGTCAGCTGCTCGTCGGAGAGCAGGATGACGCGCGGGCGCATGACGTGGTCGCTTGCCGCCAGGCGCGCGACGGGATCGCCGAGCCAGCGTACGGTGCCGTCGGAGCCGAGCGCGAGATCGCTGTTGCCGGCGGCGTGCAGGCGTGCGGCGCGGGCTTCGAACTCCAGCGCGAGCGCCTTCTGCGCAGCCGCCTGCACGGCCTTCGCATCGGGACCTTCCGTTCCGGAGGCCAGCGTAAACCGGAAACCGGCCAACTGCCCGACATGATGTCCCTCTACGAAGACATCGCCATTCACACTGATTTCAGCTTCCAGCATCGCATTCTCTCTCAGGCGCTTCATGAGCACAGATGTCCTGCGATCAACAAAGCGTTTCGTCAACCGTTCATGTAGCGCATCGGACAATCGGTCTTCGATTTCCCGCGTCTTTTCCTGCCAGTGTGTCGGATCGGCAAGCCATCCGGGCCGATTCGACACATAGGTCCATGTCCTTATCTGTGCGATTCGTGCCGAAAGCGTGTCGATCTCGCCATCGGTTCTATCGGCGCGGCGCACCTGGTCGGCCATGAAGTCTTCGTTAACCGTGCCGCGTTTTATGAGGTCCGCATAGAGCGTCGAGATGAGGTCGGCGTGCTGGGCGGGGGTGATGCGGCGGTAGTCGGGAAGCGCGCAGGCCTCCCAGAGCTTTTCGACACGTTCCGGCGTCGTCGCGAGATCACGGACGTCAGGGTAGCGTGACAGGTGCTCCAGCGCCTGCTGGTCGACGGCCGGCAGCGCCCGCGTCAGCCCGCCTATCGGCGGCGGCGCATCGAGCGACTTGCGCAGGTTTGCAAGAGACGAATAGTCGAAGCGGGGCGTGCGCCATTGCAGGACGCGCACCGGGTCGAACTGGTGCGTCTCGATGCGCTTGACCAGCTCGTCGTCGAAGGGATCGACGCGGCCCGTCACGCCGAAGGTGCCGTCGCGCAGGTGCCGGCCGGCGCGGCCGGCGATCTGGGCGAGCTCGGCGGGATTGAGGTTGCGGAACTGGTAGCCGTCGAACTTGCGGTCCTGGGCGAAGGCGACATGGTCGACGTCGAGGTTGAGGCCCATGCCGATCGCATCGGTTGCGACGAGATATTCGACGTCGCCCTCCTGGTAGAGCGCGACCTGAGCGTTGCGGGTGCGGGGGCTAAGTGCGCCGAGCACCACCGCCGCCCCGCCCCGCTGGCGGCGGATCAGTTCGGCGATCGCGTAGACCTCGTCGGCCGAGAAGGCGACGATAGCCGTGCGCTGGGGCAGGCGGGTGATCTTCTTGGAGCCGGAATAGAAGAGCTGGGAAAGCCGCGGGCGCTCGACGACGTTGAGGCCCGGCAGCAACTGTTCGAGGATCGGCTTCATGGTGGCGGCGCCAAGCAGCAGCGTCTCGTCGCGGCCGCGCAGATGCAGCACCCGGTCGGTGAAAATGTGGCCGCGTTCGAGATCGCCGGCAAGCTGCACCTCGTCGATCGCGACGAAGGAGGCGCGCGTCTCGCGCGGCATCGCCTCCACCGTGCAGACCGAATAGCGCGCCATGTGCGGCGTGATCTTCTCCTCGCCGGTGACGAGCGCCACATTGTGCTGGCCGACCCTGTCGACGAGGCGCGTATAGACCTCGCGCGCCAAGAGGCGCAGAGGCAGGCCGATGATGCCCGTCTCATGTGCCACCATGCGTTCGATTGCGTAGTGGGTCTTGCCCGTATTGGTCGGGCCGAGCACCGCGGTGACCCCGCGGCCGCTCAAGATCATGGGTGCTTGCGACAAGTCACGCCCCGGCAGGTTTCAACTCTCGCCGGACGCATCCGGCAGGCAACAGATGCCCATCGAGGCGGACAATGGCAAGGGGCAAGGCGAAAAGCGCCGCTTTTCTCCAGCATTGAACGGCGCCTGGAACAGTCTGCGAACAAATCGGAGACGAATCGCTGACATGGGATGATTCAGGGTTTGTTCACCACAATGGACTGGCGGGGTTGGCTGCGGCGCCACGAAATACCGAATCGCATCAAGGATTAAGCGCGATGCGGCTGCGCCCTGATGGGCCGACCGGCGCGAAGCGAAGTCGCGAGCGGCCATGATTCCATCTTCCCGTGTCGGACCGTGACCGCTTCGTTCGTCCTTGAGGCGTGACAAGCGGAGACAAGCCAGATGAAGATCCATTTCAGCCGTAATCCCAACCCTCGCCTGACGGTCGCTGCGGCCCGGTTCTTGGACGCCGACGTCGAATTCGAGTTCGCCGCTCCCCGTGCCCCGGGCCAGGCGGAGCGTTACATTTCACTCAATCCGAACCTGCTGTTGCCAATTCTGGAATTGCCCGGCCGGACATTGTGGGAGAGCGATGCCATCGTCTGCTGGCTCTCCCGCAGCACCGGTTCGAACTTCTGGCGGACGGACGACGAGGAACCGGACATGATCCGCTGGATCAGTTGGGCGAAGGAAAACTTCGTCAAGGCATGCGACATCGTGCATTGGGAGCGCGGCACGAAACAGCGTTACGGCTTCGGCCCTTGCGACGAGCGGATGGTTGAAGAGGGACTGCAGCAGTTTCACAAGGCCGCCGCCATGCTGGAGAGCGAACTGGCAAACCGTGCATGGCTCGTCGGCGATGCGGTTTCCTTTGCGGATTTCCGCATGGCGACGTTTCTGCCGTTCAACGACGCCGCCCGGCTGCCGCTTACCGAATATCCCGCGATAGAACGCTGGAACGAGCGGCTCGAAAAGTTGGATGCGTGGCGCGATCCCTTTCAGGGACTGAACGCACCCGATTTGCCGCCGCTGCCCGGTTAGGGCGGTCCTCTCCTGGAGATGTGCGCCGTATCGCCGGTCAAACCGGATGGTCGCGCAGGTCCGCGCCGTCCCAGCCGCCGCCGGACTCGTAAAGCGGGAAAACCTCTTCCGTGAGGTATGGCCCGCCGCCGACGGATTCCTTCGAGGACATCAGCACGAAGCGGTTCACCGTGAAGGGGGCGGTGTGGAAATTGCCGCGACCGGAAAGGTAGTGGGCGACGTCCTCGATGCGGGCGTTGCGCAGGCGGGCGAGCGTGACGTGGGGCGTGAACTTTCGCGGATCGGCGGGAAGGCCCAGGCGCTGGCAGATGCGCTCGATTTCGCCCTGGAGGGCGTACATTTCCGGCGCCTGCGTCACGCCGGCGAAGACGGAATGCGGCTTCTTCGAGCCGAAGGAGCCTAGGCCCGACAGGGCGAGCTGGAATTCCGGGCGCTCGATGCGGTCGAGCTTGTCGACCACCTCGTCGGCGGTGCGGCCGTCGATATCGCCGATGAAACGCAAGGTAATGTGGAAGTTCTCGACATCGATCCAGCGGGCTCCGGGAAGTCCGCCTCTCAGCAAGGAGAGGCTCATGGCAGCATTGCGCGGCACTTCGAGGGCGACGAAAAGTCTCGGCATGGCGACTTCTCCCTGCTGGAATGTACTGTCAGCGAATCACGCAATGGATTTTTGCGCAACCCTTATTTCGCACCCGCGAAAACTACTCCTTCGCCGGTATCGATTTGATGAACGCTTCGGCGGCCGGAAGCATCGTCGCGACCATCACGTCCACCCCCTCGGAATTCGGATGCATGCCGTCGTCGAGCTGCAGGTTCGCCTTGGTGACGACCCCGTCGAGGAAGAACGGATAGAGCGCGGCGCCATGCTTTTCCGCCATGCGCCGGTAGATGCCGTTGAAGCGCTCGCCGTAGTCGGGGCCCATGTTCGGCGGAGCCAGCATGCCGGCAAGCAGCACCGCGATGCCGCGCTCCTTGAGGCGCGTCAGCATGGCGTCGAGGTTCTTCTCCGTCTGTTCCGGCGGAATGCCGCGCAGCGCGTCATTGGCGCCGAGTTCCAGAATCACGCCTTGCGTGCCCTCGGGGATCGACCAGTCGAGCCGGGCAAGGCCGCCGGAGCTCGTGTCGCCGGAAACGCCGGCATTGGCGATCTCGACCTCGTAGCCCTTTTCGCGCAGCGCCTTCTCCAGCTTCACCGGAAAGGCGTCCGTCGCGGGTAGCTGGTAGCCGGCCATCAGGCTGTCGCCGAAGCCGACGAGCTTCACGGGCTCCGCCCGGGCGGCATTCACGGATAACAAAGCTGTGATTGCAAGTGAGGCGAAAAATCCAAGCGCCGCTTTAAACGACATGTCGCTGATCCTAGATTGCTGGCATTCCAGTTGCTTCAAGACATATAGGGCAGAATTCCTTGGCCAAAACCATCATCGATCTCAAAAAAGCCGATCTCACCCTCGGCCGGGCGGCCGCCTCCGTTCATGTGCTGAAGGGGATCGACCTTTCGATCGAGGGGGGCGAATCGGTCGGCATCGTCGGCCCGTCCGGCTCCGGCAAGTCGACGCTCCTGATGGTGCTGGCCGGGCTCGAACGGCTGGACAGCGGTGAGATCCATATCGACGGCGCAGGCCTGCACGGCATGACCGAGGACCAGGTGGCCGATTTCCGCGGCCGCAATATCGGCATCGTCTTCCAGTCCTTCCACCTCATTCCCAACATGACGGCGCTGGAAAACGTCGCTGTGCCGCTGGAGCTCGCCAATGTGCGGGACGCCTTCGAGATCGCCCGGCGGGAACTGACGGCGGTCGGCCTCGGCGAGCGCCTGTCGCACTATCCCGGCCAGCTTTCGGGCGGCGAGCAGCAGCGCGTGGCGATCGCCCGGGCGCTCGCGCCCTCGCCGAAACTGCTGATCGCCGACGAGCCGACCGGCAACCTCGACACCGAGACCGGCCGGCAGATCGCCGATCTTCTCTTCGCCAAGCAGGCCGAGCGCGGCATGACGCTGGTGCTTGTGACGCATGATCCCTCGCTCGCCGCCCGGTGCAGCCGGCAGGTCGCCATGCGCTCCGGCGAGATCGTTTCCGGCGCGGCGCCGATCAAGGCGACGCTGGCCGAGGCGGTGCCGGCATGAGGATCGGCACGGTCCTGAGACAGTTTCCGCTGGCGCTTCGCTTGGCACTGCGCGAAATGCGCGGCGGCCTCAAGGGGTTCTACATCTTCCTCGCCTGCATCGCGCTCGGAACGGCGGCGATCGCGGGCGTCAACTCGGTGTCGAGCGCCATCGCCCAGGCGATCGCCTCGCAGGGGCAGAGCCTGCTTGCGGGCGACGTGCGCTTCGAATTCAACAACCGCTTCGCGACCCCGGAAGAGCTGAAGCACTTCCAGGGGCTGGGCGATGTTTCCCTCTCCTCCAGCCTGCGCTCCATGGCGCGCCTGCCCGACGGGTCCGACCAGACGCTGGTCGAGGCGAAAGGCGTCGACGGAGCCTATCCGCTCTACGGCACGCTGGAGACCAGCCCGCAGCAGCCGTCCGCCGCGCTCTTCGCCAGGGAGGGGGAGAGCTACGGCGCGGTCGTCGCGCCGCTGCTGCTCGACCGTCTCGGCATTGCCGTCGGCGACGAGATCCTGCTCGGCACGGCCCGGCTGAAGGTGACGGCGACGCTGGTGCGCGAGCCCGACGCGGTTTCGGAAGGGTTTGGCTTCGCGCCGCGGCTGATGATCTCGGAAGAGGCCATGCAGGCGAGCGGTCTCGTGCAGACCGGCAGCCTCGTGGAGAACGCCTATCGCATCCGGCTTGCCGATGCCGGCATATCGCTGTCCAGGGTGCGGGCGGACGCCACGAAAGCCTTCCCGCAGGCCGGCTGGTCGATCCGCACCTCCAACAGCGCGGCGCCTTCGCTCACCAACAACATCACGCGCTTCTCGCAGTTCCTGACGCTGGTCGGCCTGACGGCGCTGATCGTCGGCGGCGTCGGCGTTGCCAATGCGGTGCGCGCCTATCTCGATTCCAAGCGCTCCGTCATCGCCACCTTCAAGTGCCTCGGCGCGCCGGCCTCGCTGGTGGCGCTGGTCTATCTTGCGCAGATCGCGCTGATCGCCGCGGTCGGCATCCTGATCGGCCTCGTGGCGGGCGCGCTGATGCCCGTGGTGGCGATGGGCTTCCTCGACGACGTGCTGCCGGTGCCGGCGGAGGCGACGATCTATCCCCCGGCCCTGTTGCTTGCCGCCGTCTTCGGCCTCCTGACGGCGCTGGCCTTCGCCATCATGCCGCTCGGCCATGCCCGCGAGGTGCCGGCGACGGCGCTCTTCCGCGAGCAGGGTTTCGAGGCCGGCCGCCTGCCGAGCTGGCCCTATGTCGCGGGCGCGGCGCTGCTTCTTGCGGCGCTGGCCGGGCTTGCCATCGCCACGGCCTATGACCGCTACATCGCCGTCGTCTTCCTCGGGGCGATCGCCTTCGCCTTCGTCGTGTTGCGCGTCGTCGCCATGCTGATCACCGCGGTCGCGAAACGCAGCCCGCGCGTCAATTCGCCCGCCTTGCGGCTGGCGGTCGGCAATATCCACCGGCCGGGCGCGCTTACCGCGTCCGTCGTGCTGTCGCTCGGCCTCGGCCTTGCGCTTCTCGTCACGCTGACGCTGATCGACGGCAACCTGCGGCGAGAACTGACCGGCAACCTGCCGGAGCGCGCGCCGAACTTCTTCTTCGTCGATATCCAGGGCAGCGAGCTCGACGGGTTCCGCACCGTGCTGCAGGCGAACATGCCCGACGGCAAGATCATCGAGGTGCCCATGCTGCGCGGCCGCGTCATGGAGCTGAACGGCGTCGAGGTCTCGAAGGTCAAGGTGCCGCCGGAGGGGCAATGGGTGCTGCGCGGCGACCGCGGCATCACCTATGCCAAGCGCACGCCGAAAAACTCCACGCTTGCCGAGGGCGAATGGTGGCCGGAGGATTATTCCGGCGAGCCGCTCGTCTCCTTCGCCGCCGAGGAGGGCCGCGAGCTCGGCCTCAAGATCGGCGACAGCGTGACGGTCAACGTGCTCGGCCGCAACATCACGGCGCGCATCGCGAACTTCCGCAATGTCGAATGGGAATCGCTGTCGATCAACTTCGTCATGGTCTTCTCGCCGAACACCTTTGCCGGCGCGCCGCATGCTTGGCTGGCGACGGTGATCGACCCGCAGGCGACGGCCGGGCAGGAGGCGGCGACCTTGAAGGCCGTCACCAATGCCTTCCCGACGATCACCAGCGTGCGCGTCAAGGATGCGCTCGACGTGGTCAACGAGCTGGTCGGCCAGCTCGCCACCGCGATCCGGGCGGCGGCTGCCGTCGCGCTCATCGCCTCGATCCTCGTGCTCGCCGGGGCGCTCGCCGCCGGCAACCGGGCGCGCGTGCACGATGCGGTGGTCCTCAAGACGCTGGGTGCGACGCGCGCCACGCTGATCCGCGCCTTCAGCTACGAATATCTGATGCTCGGGCTGGCGACGGCGGTCTTCGCGCTCTTCGCCGGCGGGGTGGCGGCCTGGTTCGTTGTGAGCCGCATCATGACGCTGCCGTCGAGCTTCCTGCCGGACGTGGCCGTCATGACGGTCGTCACGGCGCTCGTCATGACCGTCGGCATCGGCCTTGCCGGGACCTGGCGCATCCTGGGGCAGAAGGCCGCGCCCGTGCTGCGCGAGCTCTGACATCGGCAGGATCCGGGCTCCCGCAGGGCGCGCGGGTCTTGTACGAGACACAATTCATGCGCATATTGAGTGCAGGCAAGCTGGAGCCCCGCAGCGGCTGCCCGGATCCCTTGCGCCGGACCCTCGGCGAATAAACGGGAACCCGACACCGTCACCACGAGGGGGCTTTACGAGAGGAAAACATGGCTGATCTCCGCAACTACCAGACCCGAACGGCCAATGCCGGCGCTCAGGCCGGTGCCGTCATCGACGAGGGCCTGCGCGCCTATATGCTCCGGGTCTACAACCTGATGGCCCTGGGTCTCGCGATCACCGGTGTCGTGGCGTATTTCGCCTCGCAGGCCGCCTTTGCCGGTGGCCAGCTCACGAGCTTCGGTTATGCGATCTATGTGAGCCCGCTGAAGTGGGTCGTGATGCTCGCCCCGCTGGCGCTGGTCTTCTTCCTGAGCTTCCGCATCCATACGATGAGCGTTTCAGCCGCGCAGACGACCTTTTGGGTCTATGCCGGCCTGATGGGCCTGTCGCTGTCGTCGATCTTCCTGATCTATACCGGCGCGAGCATCGCGCAGACCTTCTTCGTCTCCGCCGCCGCCTTCGGCGCGCTGTCGCTGTTCGGCTACACGACGAAGCGGGACCTGTCCGCGATCGGCTCGTTCCTGATCATGGGCCTGTTCGGCCTGATCATCGCCTCGCTCGTCAACCTGTTCCTGCAGTCCTCGGCGCTCGACTTCGCGATCTCCGCGATCGGCGTCCTGGTCTTCGCAGGCCTGACGGCCTGGGACACGCAGAAGATCAAGGAAATGTATTTTGAAGCCGACGACGTCGCCGTGGCCGGCCGCAAGGCCATCATGGGCGCGCTGACGCTCTACCTCGACTTCATCAACCTCTTCCTGTTCCTGCTGCGCTTCCTCGGCAACCGCGAGTAACGCCAAGCCGGATGGATGGCTGAATGAAAGAACCCCGCCGGAGACGGCGGGGTCTCACTTCGAAGAGAGACAGTCCGCCAAACCTCTCCTCCGTCATGGTCGGGCTTGACCCGACCATCCACGATCCGGGGCACGCCGGTGGATCCTCGGCTCAAGGCCGAAGATGACGTCGGGGGTGAGGCGAGGTACGTAAACAAACAGAAACCCCGCCGTTTCCGGCGGGGTTTCTGTTTGGCAAGATGCCTATTCGCTGATGATCTTGAACTTTTCGCCGGGGCGGACGGTGCTTGCCGCCGTCATCGCGTTGATCAGGCGGAAGAGGTCGAGCTTGCGGTCCGTGCCCATCATCCGCCCGGCGAGCGAGGCGACGGTGTCGCCCGCCCGCGCCGTGACGACGCGCACGCGCAGCGGCTTCAGCGAGGCGACTTCGGGCGGCGTCAGCTTGCGGAACGAGGCCCTGAGGATCGCCGCGGTCGGCTCCAGCGCCTTCGAGCCCACCGGTACCGCGGTCAGGAAGCGGTAGATCTGGTTGTCGATGCGCACGACCGTGACGTCGAATTCCCAGCGGTCGGCCGCCGCCTTGGCCGTCGCCGCCTCCAGCCCGTTGATCGTGATGGGCTGGATCGTCTCCGGCCGAAGGCCGGTCACCCAGCCGCTCGAAATATAATTGACGAGGTTCTGCTTGCGGCTGTCGGCGACGCCGTCGAAGCGGATCGCGACATCCCCGGGACCCGTCGCCAGCACCGCATCAGCCTTGTTGTCGATCTGGAAGCCGGCCGGCACGTCGAAGCGGATGCCGAGCTTGCCGTGCAGGAAGGTCTGGCCGCGCACATAGCCCTCTTCCGGCGCATCGCCGTAGAGCAGGCCGTCGATGCCGGCGAGGTAGTAGTCGCGGCCGCGGTCGCCGATCGAGCCTTCTGCGCCGAAGGCCCGGGCATGCAGGCGCGCCAGCTCCACGCGCTGCGGCGCGTTCGGGTGGCTCGACAGGAAGTCGAGGCTCTGGTCGGAATCGGGATCGACCGCGGTGAAGCGGGCATAGGCCGCCATGGAATCGAGGAAGCGCGCGGCGGCATAGGGATCGTAGCCCGCTTCGCCAAGCATGCGCACGCCGATGACGTCCGCCTGGAGTTCCTGGTTGCGCGAGAAGGCGGCAAGGCGCAGCTTTCCGCGCGCCAGGGCCTGCTTGCCGGCGATGTTGCTGGAAAGCACCTCGGCCACGACGCGGCTGGCGATGACCTCGGCCTCTTCCTTCTTCTGGCGCTCGATGCCGTGGTTGGCGGTGACGTGCGCCATTTCGTGCGAGAGCACGGCGGCGACCTCCGAGGCGTCGTTGGCGAGCGCCAGCAGGCCGCGGGTGACGTAGAGATAGCCGCCCGGCAGCGCGAAGGCGTTGATCGCGGGAGAATTCAGGATGGTGATGCGGTAGGACTGGTTCGGGTTTTCCGAAACGAGCGTCAGCGCGCCGGCAATGCGGGCGACGAGCCGCTCGGTCTTGGCGTCCTTGTATTCGCCGCCGTAGCTCGCCACGATGCGCGGGTGCTCGCGGGCGCCCATCTGGGCGCGCGGGTCGTTCTTCTGCACCTCTTCGACGATCTGCGGATTGGACGAGGGCGAGATCGTCGGCTCATAGGTCTGCTCGATGATCGACTGGCAGCCTGACAGCAGCGTGCCGGCAAGCATCAACGCCGCAAGGGGCTTCAAAACCCCGCGTCCGCATACCATTGCAGCTTCCTGCGTTGCTCTCGCCATATCTCTTGCCCACAGCCCGAACCGGGTCCTCGAATGGATGAGATAGACGCACCATACCTGGCCGGCAACTCCCGATTCGACAAACGCTTCCCTTGTGGCTCCGGTGACACAGGGGGGCGTCCAAATTGTGGCGTGCCGCCGGGATGCCCTGCCGGCCGTGCTGCTAAAGCGCGGAATGACCGAGGAATTTTGCAACGGCCGGCGGTTCGCGCCGCGAGAGGAAATCGCCGGCGGGCTCATCGAGAAGGATCGCGCCCGCCTCCAGAAACATCACCCGGTCGGCCAGCCGGCGGATGTCTTCCGGCTGATGCGTGATGAAAAGCATCGTGCTCTTCGTTTCGTCGCGCAGTTCCGCCAGAAGTTTCGCCATCTCCGCCCGCATGGCCGGATCGAGCGCGGCGAAGGGTTCATCGAGCAGCAGGATCGGCCGGCGCCGCACGAGGGCGCGGGCGAGCGCCACGCGCTGCCGCTCCCCGCCGGAGAGCGAGCCCGGCAGGCGCCGCTCGTAGCCGCCGAGGCCGACGCGCGCGAGCGCCGTGAACACGCGCTGGCGCGCCGGCGCGTCCAGCCGCAGCGCTGGATCGATGCCGAGGCCGACATTGTCGGCGATCGTCAGGTGCGCAAAGAGGTTGTTGTCCTGGAAGATGATCGAGACCGGCCGTTCCGCGGGGTCCCGCCCTGCCATGTCTTCGCCGAGCAGCCGGACATCGCCCGAAGCTGGCGCCTGGAAGCCGGCGATCACGTTGAACAGCGTCGATTTTCCCGCGCCCGAGGGGCCTGCTACGGCGACTGCGGCGCCGGCGGGAATGGCGCAGTCGAAGGAAAGCCGCTTCTCCTCGAAGCGCACGGTGACGTCGGTGAGGCGGATGGCAAGGTCAGGCATCGGCGCTTTGGCTTTCGGTCGGGCGCTCCGCCGTGGTCGAGGGTAGCGTCAGGAGAAGGCATATCACGCCGAGCAGCAGCGCGATGCCGGCGGCGTCCGCCGTGCGATAGCTCGCCATGCGGGAGAAAAGCAGCCAGGGCAGGGTGACGAAGCCTTCCGCGCCGAAAATGGCGACGGCGCCGAGATCGCCGAGCGACAGCGCCATGGCGAAGGCGAAGGCCGTTAGCAGCGGCTTCTTCAGGGCCGGCAGGTCGATCCATCGCAGGCGATGCAATCCGGTGACGCCGAGGCTGAGCGCGAGCCGCGCGGTGCGCGCAAGATGGGTGCGATAGGCCGGCTCCAGCACGCGCACGACGAAGGGCAGCGCCATCAGCGCGTTGAGGACGGTGACGACGGCGGGGGCGAAGCGCCCGGTCTCGCCGAAAGTCCTCAGCACGAGGAACCAGCCCGTGGCGACGACGACCGGCGGCACGAGCAGGATGAGCGAGCCGACTGCCGGCAGTGCGCGGCCCATCAGCCGCGTCGCGATGCCCGCCTCGCCCGTTTCGGCAAGTCGCGGCACGAGCACGATGGGCAGCGCGATCGCGAGGCTGAGGCAGGCCGAGGCGAAGGAAATGGCGAGGCTGGTAAGGAGCGCCCGGTGCAGCAGCGGATCGAGCGCCAGTCGGACGAGATCGGCGGAAAGGCCCGAGACGAGGGTGGCGGCGAGCGGGGCGGCGGTGAAGAGGGTGAAGAGAAGGATGACAAGGCCATCGGGGAGGCGGCGCCCGCGGCCGTCGAAACGGCGGATGGCGCGGCCCGCCGTCATGCCTTCCTCGGGCGGGCGGCCGAACAGCGAGATCAGCCAGAGCAGGCTTGCCGTGACGAGGATTTGCAGGAAGGCGAGCAGCACGGCGCGCTCGGGGTCGAAATCGAAGCGCAGCGCCTGGTAGATCGCCACTTCGATCGTGGTCGCCGCCGGTCCGCCGCCGAGCGTCAGCACGATGGTGAAGCTCGTCGCGCAGAGCATGAAGACGAGGCCGGCGATGCCCGGCAGGACCCGCCGGATCACCGGCCATTCGATGAGCCGGAACACCGCGCCGCCGCCCATGCCGAGATTGGCGGAGGTCAGCCAGTATTCCGCCGGAATGCGGTCGAGGGCCGCCAGCAGGAAGCGCGCGGCGAGCGGCAGGTTGAAGAAGACGTGGGCGATCAGGATGCCGGCAAGCCCGTAGACGCTGAACGGGCTCTGCAGCCCGGCAAGCCCGAGCAGGTCGTTGACGACGCCCTGCCGGCCCCAGATCTCGATGACGCCGAGCGCGGCGACCAGCGCCGGCAGGCCGAGCGGTACGACGGACAGCCGGATGATCCAGACGCGACCCGGAAAATCCCGCTGCCGGGCGAGCGCCCGGGCGACGGGAATGGCGAGGAGGACGGACAGCAGCGTGGAGAGCGTCGCCTGCAGCAGCGTGAACCGCGCGACGCGTCCGATATAGGCATCGAGGAGCGGCGCGCCGGCGCCGGGGCCGGCATGGGCGAGAAGCACGGCCGTCGCCGCGCCGACGAAGGCGAGCACGGTGCCGAGGGCGAGGCCCCCGGCGACACGCAGCGTCCGTCGCTCAGTGCGGGCGAAGATCACGCTACCTGGCGCTCATCGCCGCCAGCCATTCGTCGATCCAGGCCTTGCGGTTGGCCGCGACCTCGTCCGACGGCATCAGGAAGGTCTTTTCCGGCTTCACCAGCGCGTCGAAGGCGGCCGGCAGCGGGTTCTTCGTCTTCGCGGCCGGCATCATCCAGTTGGTCTCCGGGATGATCGACTGGAAGTCCGGGCCGGTCATGAAGGTCAGGAATTGGCGGGCAAGGTCCTTGTCGTCGGCGGTGCGCGTCAGGCCGGCGACCTCGATCTGCACGTAGTGGCCCTCGGAGAAGGCGGCGGCCTTGTAGCGCTCGCTCTGTTCCGCGATGACGTGGTAGGCCGGCGAGGTCGTGTAGGACAGCACCATCGGCGCCTCGCCCTTGGTGAAGAGGCCGTAGGCTTCCGACCAGCCGGGCGTGACGGTCAGCACGCGGTCCTTCAGCTTGCCCCACGCCTCGCCCGCCTTGTCGCCATAGACCGACTTCACCCAGAGCAGGAGGCCGAGACCCGGCGTCGAGGTGCGCGGATCCTCGATGACGATCTTCTGCGAGGGATCGCCCTCGACCAGCTCCTTCAGGCTCGCCGGCGGGTTCTTGAGCGTCTCGCTGTCATAGACGACGGCGAAATGGCCGTAGTCGTAGGGCAGGAACGTATCATCGGAGAAACCGCCGGGCACGGTGAGGTCCGCCGGCGAAAGGCCGTGCACCTCGAAGAGGCCGGTCGCCTTGGCCTCGGTGATCAGGTTGGTGTCGAGGCCGAGCACCAGGTCGGCCTTCGTGCCCTCGCCTTCGAGTTTCAGGCGCGTCAAAAGTTCGACGCCGTCGGCGACGCCGACCCACTCGACGGTGCAGCCGCAGGTCTTCTCGAAGGCTTCCTTGACCTTGGGGCCGGGGCCCCATTCGGCGACGAAGCTCTCATAGGTGTAGACGGTCAGCGTCTTTTCCTGCGCGAGCGCGGGAAAGGCGAGGGAAACGGCGAGTGCCGCGATGGTGGAAAGAGAAGTCTTGCGCATCCGCGCCTCCTTGCTGTTCACAAAACGGGAGTAGGGCGCTGGATGTGCCGTCTAATCCCTCCGCCGGTACGAGCCGGATCAGGTTCTTCGGGTTGGCGAAACCGCCTCTCAGCCGGAGGAAAGAACCCCGGGCACCCCGTTAGAGCAAGGCAAGGCATAATCCTGCGCGAGGCGGCGCGCAAGGGGCAAGCGGAAGGCCGGTGCTGGCGCCAGGCTTGGTTCGATGACACACATCACCCCGCCTTCTGTCGTCATCCTCGGGTTTAACCCGAGGATCCATGCGTCATCCGCGACTGTGGATGGTCGGGTCAGGCCCGACCATGACGGAGGAGAGGTTGGCGGACTTCGCCAATAATCCTAGGGCTCGCGCAAGCGCGACTTGTCCATTCGGCCTCAAAGGCCGAAGGCGTCCTTGAACTGGTACCACCAGGAGCCGATGGTGGAATATTGCGCGCGGAACATGCGCCCGCCCGGGAAGGGGATCCAGGGCAGTTTCTCGAACTGGCTGAAACGCGAGAGGTCGCCGTCGATCGCCTCGCTGAGGATGCGGCCGAAGAGATGCGAGCCGGTGACGCCGTGGCCGCTGTAGCCATGGGCGAAATAGGTGTTCTTGCCGATCTTGCCCATCTGCGGCACGCGCGAGAAGGAGAGGGCGAAATTGCCGCTCCAGGCATAATCGATCTTCAAGCCCTTCAACGAGGGGAAGACCTTTTCGAGGTTCGGGCGAATCTTAGCCCTGACGTCGGCCGGGTCCGTGCCGCCGTAGACGGTGCCGCCGCCGAAGATCATGCGCTTGTCGGCCGACAGGCGGAAATAATCGAGGATGTAGCGCACGTCCTCCACGCACATGTCGCTCGGGATCAGCGCATCGGCGCGCTCGGCGCCGAGCGGCTCGGTGGCGATCATCTGGGTGGAGACCGGCATGACGCGCGAAACCAGCTTCGGCACGACATGGCCGAGATAGGCATTGCCGCAGATGACGGCGACATTTGCCGTGACGCTGCCCTTCGTCGTGTGGATGACGGGCTTTTCCGCCTCGTGCTCGACGCGGGTGACGGGCGACTGCTCGTAGATCACGCCGCCGAGCGTCTCCAGCGCCCTGGCCTCGCCAAGCGTGAGGTTGAGCGGGTGCATGTGGCCGCCGGTCGTATCCAGCATGCCGCCGATATAGGCGTCGGTGTTGACGAGCTTTCGCATCGCCGCCTTGTCGAGCATCTGGTGGTCGTCCATGCCGTAGCTCTTCCACAGCGCCTTCTTGTGCTCGAGGTCCTTCATGTGGGCAGGCGTGTAAGCGGCGTAGATGTTGCCGTCCTTTAGGTCACAATCGATATCATACTGCGAGACCAGGCGGCGGATGATCCTGCCGCCCTCCTGCACGAGGCCGCCGACGAAGGCGCCGGCCTGATCGCCGTAGCGGCGCTTGATCGTGTCGAGACTGGCATTGAGGCCGTTGACGATCTGGCCGCCATTGCGCCCCGAAGCGCCCCAGCCGATGCCCGCCCCCTCGACCATCACCACCTTGTAGCCCTTTTCGGCAAGGTGGATGGCGGTGGAAAGGCCGGAATAGCCGGCGCCGAGCACGGCGACATCGGCCGTGACCGCGCCCTCCAGCACCTTCGGCGTGCGGATGATATTGCGGGAGGCGGCGTAGTAGCTGTCGGGATAGGCGCCGTTGCCGGCATAGGAGGCATTGTTGGCCATCAGACGATTTCCAGATAGGCGCTGAATTCGAAGTCGGTCACCTGTTCGGCGAAACCGGCGATTTCCTGCCGTTTGCAGGCGATCAGCATGGAGCGGAGGTCCGCGTCGAAGATCTCGGAGACGATCGAGCCGTTCTCGAAGGCGGTGACGGCCGAACCCCATTCCGAGGGAATGCGCGGCAGCTGCGATTGATAGGCGCGACCCGAAACTGGCGCCGGCGGCTCCCAGGTGTTGCGGATGCCGACGAGGGCGGCGCCGAGAATGCCGGCCATGACGAGGTAGGGGTTGGCGTCCGCGCCGGCGACGCGGTGCTCGATGCGCCGCGCCTTGTTGCTGCCGCCGGGAATGCGGATGGCGGCGGTGCGGTTCTCGTAGCCCCAGGAGACGGAGGTCGGCGCGTGCGTGTCGGGGCGCAGGCGGCGGTAGGAGTTGAAGTGCGGCGCGAAGAGCAGCGTCGATTCCGCCATGCCGCGCGTCAGGCCCGCGACGGCGTGTTTCATGATGTCGGAGCCTTCGGGCGTGCCGTTGTCGAAGACGTTGTTGCCGTCTTCGTCGATCAGGCTGAAATGCATGTGCATGCCGCTGCCCGAGCGCATGCCGTAGGGTTTTGCCATGAAGGTGGCGGCAAAGCCGTGCTTGCGCGCGACGCCCTTGATGATGCGCTTGAAGAACAGCGCGTCGTCGGCGGCCTTCAACGGGTCGTCGGAATGCATCAGGTTGATTTCGAACTGGCCGATGCCGTTTTCCGCGACGGCCGAATCCGCCGGCACGTTCTGCCGCTCGCATTCCGCATAGACATCGGAGAAGAACTGGCCGAAATCGTCGAGCTCGTCGATCGAGAGGATGGCGTCGGAATCGAGCCGCTTGCCGGTATAGGGCGAGATCGGCGGCTCGGCATGGTCGGGCTCGGCGTCGATCAGGTAGAATTCCATTTCCGAGGCGACGACGGGGCGCAGGCCCAGTTCGTGGTACTGCCGGACGATGTTGGCGAGCGCCTGGCGCGGATCGGCGAGGAAGGGGGTGCCGTCCTCCTTGAACAGCCAGAGCGGCACGACGGCCGACGGCTTCAGCGTCCAGTTGACGGGCAGCGCGCCGCGGCCGGTCGGGCTGCAGATGCCGTCCATGTCGCCCGAGGCGAAGACATGGCTGGAGCCGACGATATCCTCGCCCCACACGTCCACGCCCACGATGGACAGCGGCATGCGGATGCCGCCCTTCAGCACCTTTTCCGCCTGCCCGACGGGCACGCGCTTGCCGCGCAGGATGCCGTTCAGGTCGCAGACCACGGCCTGGATGCTCTCCACGCCGTCGGCATTGATCAGCCAATTGGCATCGTCGTTCGGAGTCATGGTTCCCTTCCGTATCACATAATTATTTTTGTGATCACATTTTCAAAATATGCACACTTTCTTGTCGGGGGTCAAGCTGCTAGAACCTGTCACAAAGCATAGGATAGCATCTGGCAGCCTTTCGTGGAGGGATGGATTGGGCAACTTGGCGCTTGAGCCGCTGGACCGGCCGGAAGGCATGACGACGCATGAATATGCGCATCGGCGCCTGCGCCAGGCCATCATGGTCGGCTCGATCCGGCCGGGGGAATCGCTGACGATCCGCGGCATCGCCGAGGCGATGGAGAGTAGCCCGACGCCGGTGCGCGAGGCGCTGCGCCGCCTTTCCTCCGAAGGCGCGCTGCGCGTGCTCGACAACAGGCGCATCATGGTGCCGCGCATGACGGCGGACCGGTTCAGCGAGCTCGTCTCGCTGCGCTCGGTGCTGGAGCAGCACGCCGCCCGCCGGGCGGTGCCGCACATCACGGAGCGCCGGATCGACCGGCTGGAAGAGATCGACAGGGCGCAGGACGAGGCGATCGCCCGCAAGGACAATGCCAACGCGCTGCTGCTGAACCAGGAATTCCATCGTGCGCTCTACACCGCCAATCCCGAGCAGGTTATCCTGCCGATGGTGGAGAGCATCTGGCTCCAGCTCGGCCCCTTCCTCGGCATCGCCATGGAGCATGTCGCCCAGCTCTATTTCGTCGATCGCCACCAGGAGGCCATCGCCGCGCTGCGCAAGCGCGACGAGGACGCCGTCGCGGCGGCGATCAAGGCCGATATTTCCGAAGGCATCGGCGGTTTCGAGCGGGCGGCGATCGAGAACCTGCTGCGGCTCGCCGGGCAGTAGCCTAGTTCACGCTCACCGTGTCGCCGCAAGACACCTTGCCCGGCGCGACGACCTTTGCCAGCACGCCGAAGCCGCCGCCGCCGTGTTTAGCAATCGCATGCAGCACATCCTTGTCGAAGGGGATGCCCGGCTGTCCAAGGGCGGTGAAGGCGCAGCGCGGGCAGGGCTCGGTGATCTCGACGACCGTCTCGCCGATGCCGAGCCTTCGGCCGACGAGACGCTGCTCGACGAAATCGGCATCGCCGTCATCGGTGCCGATCAGGATGTTCGGCCGAAAGCGCCTGGTATCGATGACGGCGTCCGGCAGCAGCGCTTGCAGGCGTGCCAGCGAAGACGTGGTCAGGATGTGCAGGTGCCCGCGATCGTAGCGCGGCGCGGCATCCGCCGCGCCGAAACACAGGAACCGGACGGGAAATCCGAGATGATCCGAGGCAACCCTGTCGGCCGACGGCGAGGGAACGCCATGCCATGTCATGGCGTCGAGGCTTATCTCCGGCCTGTCGGCTTCCAGCCGGGAGCGAAGCGCCGGGACAGGTCTCCAGCGCTTTTCCTTTTCCGGCGCCGCGACGGCTGCGCCGTCCGCTTCGAAAAGACCCCATTGCCGGTCTCCGACAACGCCGGTGTCGTCGATATCGACGGTTTCGAGCCGCTCGCCGGTCAGAGAGCTGACCGGATAACGCCAGAGTTCGCTTGCCACGCCAAGCCGCATCCCGCTTCCTTTCGAAGGTCTCGTCCTGTCCTGACGCTATCGCTCCATGCTGCTCGTGTCGACCTCTCCCTGCCCATGCTTCCGCGATGCAGCCAAGCGGCTTGCATCACGCATTCGGCCCATGCAATGGATCAGGGCATGTGACTATGGATGTGGGGCAGGCAGATGAAGACGGATGTCATTGTTCTCGGCGCGGGGGTGGTCGGCATCTCGACCGCGATCCATCTCGTCCGGCGCGGCAAATCGGTCGTGCTCGTCGACCGGCGCGGGGCGGCGGAAGAAACCTCCTACGGCAATGCCGGCCTCATCCAGCGCGAGGGCGTCTTTCCCTATGGCTTCCCACACGATTTCGGCGCGCTCTTCCGCTATGCGCTGAACAACACGATCGACGCCCACTATCACCCTTCGGCGATCCCCGGCATCATTCCGTTCCTTGCCCGCTACTGGTGGCATTCCGGCTTCCGCCAGCACCAGAGCATCGCCCATCTCTATGCGCCGCTCATCGAGAACTCGATTTCCGAACATGCGGACCTCATCGCCGCCTCCGGCGCGGAGGAGCTTATCCGCAAGGACGGCTGGATGAAGGTTTTCCGCACGGAGAAGGAGAGGGACAAGGCCTATGCGGATGCGGAGAAATTGTCCGCCAATTTCGGCGTCAACCATCAGAAGCTGACGACGCGGGAGGTGGCGGAGGCCGAACCCTCCATCCGCGCCGAGCTCACCGGGGGCCTGCGCTGGACCGACCCGTGGTCGATCCTCGATCCGCAGAGCCTGTTGAGACGTTACCTCGCCTATTTCGAGTCGCTCGGCGGCCAGCTGAAATCGGGCGATGCGGCGACCATCGAACATGTTCTCGAAGGCGAGGGATGGCGCATCGCCACCCCTGAAGGCCCGCTCGAGGGCAAGGAAGTCGTGGTCGCGCTCGGCCCCTGGGCCGATACGGTGACGCGCAAGCTCGGCTACCGGTTCCCGCTTGCCGTCAAGCGCGGCTATCACATGCATTACGGCACGGAAGAAGGCGCGAGGCTCAACAACTGGGTGCTTGATGCCGAGCGCGGCTATTTCCTCGCGCCCATGCTGCGCGGCATCCGCCTGACGACGGGAGCCGAATTCGCGAAGCGCGACACGCGCAAGACCCCCGTCCAGCTGCGCCGGGCGGAGAAGGTGGCGCGCGAATTCTTCCCGCTCGCCGAACGGCGTGACGAGGAGCCCTGGATGGGCGCCCGCCCCTGCACGCCGGACATGATGCCGATCATCGGCAAGGCCCCGCGCCATGCCGGCCTCTGGTTCGCCTTCGGCCACGCCCATCACGGCATGACGCTGGGCCCGATCACCGGCCGCGTGCTGGCGGAAAAGATGCTGGGCGAGCGGACGGTGATCAATATCGGGCCGTATCGGCCGGAGCGGTTCATCGCGTGAAAGCGATTGCGTGGTATCAAAGCGTCGTTGGAGCGAGGAGTGTCGCCCAGCCTGATCCCATCGGTCGCCATCACCCACCGCGCTCACCCCACCCTCCGTCATCCTCGGGTCAAGCCCGAGGATGACAGAGGAGAGGGGTCGGGCCTTGTTGGCCGGCTTTGATTGGCGATCCTTAGTTCCGAGCGACTTCTTAACGCCTAATTCGCGTCGACAGAATGATCGACGACAGCGTGCGCTCCACGCCGTCGATCGCGCCGATGCGGTCGATCAGGTGGTCGAGTTCGGCGATCGATGCCGCCTCGACCACGGCGATCAGGTCGAAACTGCCGCTGACCGAATGCAGCGTGCGCACGGCCGAGATGGCGTGCAGTTCCGTCGTGATGCGCGCCAAGGTCTTCGGCGCGATGGTGATCAGCACATGCGCCTTCACCATGCCGCTCTCATAGGCGTCCGAAAGCTTGACGCCATAGCCGGCGATCACGCCGTCCCGCTCCAGCCGGTCGATCTTCGCCTGCACGGTCGTGCGCGACAGGCCCAGTTTGCGGGCGATCGTCGCGGTCTGCTCGCGGGCGTTCTCGCTGAGGATGGCAAGCAGCTCGCGATCCTTGGCGCCTAGCGTCGAAATGCTCATTTCTACCGTCATTCTGCCGATATCGATAATGTATTATGCCAGATGTGGCGCTTTAAATCGACAGCCTTCACCCTCAAAATATCAACATCAATTCATGCCGGAGGGAAATCACATGAAGGACATCGTCGTCATCGGCGCAGGCAAGATCGGCTCGACCATCGCCCGCATGCTGGCTCACAGCGGGGATTACCGCGTCACCGTCGCCGACCGTTCGGACGAGCAGCTTGCTGCCATCGAGCGCCATGCTGCCGTTTCGACCGCCGTCGTCGACATTGCCGACGGTGCCGCGCTCCGCGCCCTTCTCGCCGGCAAGTTCGCCGTTCTCTCCGCCGCGCCCTACCACCTGACCGTTGCCATCGCGGAAGCCGCCGCCGATGCGGGCCTGCACTATCTCGATCTTACGGAAGACGTCGAATCCACCCGCCAGGTCAAGCGCATCGCGGAAAACGCGAAGACGGCCTTCATCCCGCAGTGCGGCCTTGCACCGGGCTTCATCTCGATCGTCGCCAACGACCTTGCCAGCCGCTTCGATTCGCTCGAAAGCGTGCGCATGCGCGTCGGCGCCCTGCCGCAGTACCCGTCCAATGCGCTCAACTACAACCTCACCTGGAGCACGGACGGCGTCATCAACGAATACATCGAGCCCTGCGAAGCCATCGTCGAAAGCGCGCTGATCGAGGTTCCGGCTCTCGAAGAGCGCGAGGAATTCTCGCTCGACGGCGTGACCTACGAGGCCTTCAACACCTCGGGCGGCCTCGGCACGCTCTGCGATACGCTGAAGGGCAAGGTGCGCACGCTGAACTACAAGACGATCCGCTATCCCGGCCATGCCGCCATCATGAAGGCGCTCTTGAACGACCTCGGCCTGCGCCACCGCCGCGAAGTCCTGAAGGACATCTTCGAAAACGCCCTGCCGACCACCACGCAGGACGTCGTCATCATCTTCGTGACCGTCTCGGGCCGCAAGGGCGGCCGCCTGATCCAGGAAACCTACGCCAACAAGGTCTACAGCGCCCCGGTCGCCGGCAGCCTGCATTCCGCCATCCAGATCACGACGGCCGGCTCTATCTGCGCCGTGCTCGACATGCTCGCCGACGGTTCGCTGCGCGCCGAGGGTTTCGTTCGCCAGGAGGAAATCGCCCTCGACACCTTCCTTGCAAACCGTTTCGGCCACTACTACGCCCAGGAGAACCACGGCGCCCGCGCCGCCTGATCTTCCAGACCCTTCAAACGCCTCGGTGCAATGCCGGGGCGTTTTCGCATCTGTGGCCCAGCCGCGGGGAAGAAGAGAACGCCGGAAAGGCGCGGACCATAAAAATGGGGCCTCTTGCGAGGCCCCTTTTCTTTTGCGGGTTACCGGGCGTGGCTCAGGAAAGCCGTGCGCAGGCGTCCGCGATGCGCTTCAGCGCTTCCGATAGTTCCGCTTCCGACGTGGCGTAGGAGATGCGGAAATAGGGGGAGAGGCCGAAGGCCGAGCCGGGCACGACGGCGACGTGGGCGTCTTCCAGGAGATAGTCCGTGAAGTCGCTGTCGGCCTCGATACGCTTGCCCTTCGGCGTGACCTTGCCGATCACGCCCGCGCAGCCGGCGAAGGTGTAGAAGGCGCCTTCCGGGGTGCGGCAGGTGAGGCCGGGGATGGCGTTCAGCGCCGAGACGACGAGGTCGCGGCGGTGCTTGAAGCTTGCCTGCCGCTCCTTCAGGAAATCCTGCGGGCCGTTCAGCGCCTCGACCGAGGCGGCTTGGCTGACCGAGGACGGGCAGGAGGTCGCCTGGCTCTGGATCACGGCCATCGCCTTGATCAGCGCCTTCGGGCCGCCGGCATAGCCGATGCGCCAGCCGGTCATGGCATAGGCCTTGGAGACGCCGTTGATCGTCAGGGCGCGGCTCTTCAGGCGCGGTTCGATGGCGACGGGGGTGACGAACCTGAATCCATCGTAGACGATGTGTTCGTACATGTCGTCGACCATCAGCCAGACATGCGGATGCCTCAGCAGCACGTCGAGGAGCGGACGGTAGTCGGCCTCGCCATAGGCGGCGCCGGACGGGTTGGACGGCGAGTTGAACAGCACCCAGCGGGTCTTCGGCGTGATCGCCTTTTCCAGCTGCTCGGCCTTCAGGCGGAAACCGGCCTCGCCGTCGCAGGGGATCAGCACCGGCACGCCGCCGCAGATCTCCACGATGTCGGAATAGGAGGTCCAGTAGGGCGTCGGGATGATCACCTCGTCGCCCGGATCGATCGTCGCCATGAAGGCGTTGAAGAGGATCTGCTTGGCGCCCGTCGCGACGGTGATCTCGTCGATTGCATAGTCGACGTTGTTCTCGCGGCGGAATTTTTCGGAGATCGCCTTCTTCAGCTCCGGCGTGCCGTCGAGCGCGGTGTATTTCGTCTCGCCGCGGTCGATGGCGGCCTTGGCGGCGGCCTTGACATTGTCCGGCGTGTCGAAGTCCGGCTCGCCGGCGCCGAGGATGATGACCGGCAGGCCGTCCTTCTTCATGGCAGCGGCGCGGGCGCCGATCTGCAGGATTTTCGAGACGCCGATGGCGGCGATGCGCGAGGCGGGCGTAAAGCCCGCCTCCTCTGTCTTGGTCCGGTTGTCCATCACGGCCTACTCGATGTCGAAGGAGACGCCCTGGGCGAGCGGCAGGGCCTTCGAATAGTTCACCGTGTTGGTGGCGCGGCGCATATAGGCCTTCCATGCGTCGGAGCCGCTCTCGCGGCCGCCGCCGGTTTCCTTCTCGCCGCCGAAGGCACCGCCGATTTCCGCGCCCGAGGTGCCGATGTTGACATTGGCGATGCCGCAATCCGAGCCGTCGGCGGCGAGGAAGCGCTCGGCTTCCTGCATGTTCAGCGTGAAGATCGACGAGGAGAGGCCAGCGGCGACGGCATTGTGGTCTTCCAGCGCCTTGTCGAAGTCGGAATACTTCATGACATAGAGGATCGGCGCAAAGGTTTCTTCGAGAACCGGGCCGGCCTGCTTCGGCATTTCGACGATGGCGGGCTTGACGTAATAGGCCGTTTCCTTGCCGGCTTCGGCAACGCGTTCGCCGCCGGTGACGGTGCCGCCTTCGGCCTTGGCGGCTGCCAACGCCTTCTGCATGCCGTCGAAGGCCTGCTTGTCGACGAGCGGGCCGACGAGTGCCGAGGTTTCCAGCGGGTTGCCGACGGAAACGCTGGTATAGGCCTTCTTCAGGCGCGGCACGAGCTGGTCGTAGACGCTGTCATGCACGAAGAGGCGGCGCAGCGTCGTGCAGCGCTGGCCGGCGGTGCCCATGGCGCCGAAGGCAATCGCGCGCAGCGCCATGTCGAGGTCGGCCGAAGGGCAGACGATGCCAGCATTGTTGCCGCCGAGCTCGAGGATCGAGCGGGCGAAGCGCTTGGCAAGACGCGGGCCGACTTCCTTGCCCATGCGGGTGGAGCCGGTGGCCGAGACGAGCGCGACCTTGCGGTTGTCGACAAGGGCTTCGCCGATGGCGCGGTCGCCGATGAGGACCTGCGACAGGTTCGCCGGGGCGTCGCCGAAGCGAGAAAGGGCGCGCTCGAAGATCGCCTGCGATGCAAGGGCGGTCAGCGGGGTCTTTTCGGAGGGTTTCCAGACGATGGAATTGCCGGCGACGATGGCGAGCGCGGCGTTCCACGACCAGACCGCGACCGGGAAGTTGAAGGCCGAGATGATGCCGACGACGCCGAGCGGGTGCCAGGTCTCCATCATGCGGTGGCCGGGGCGCTCGGTGGCGATCGTCAGGCCGTAGAGCTGGCGGGAGAGGCCGACGGCGAAATCGCAGATGTCGATCATTTCCTGCACTTCGCCAAGACCCTCGGAGGTGATCTTGCCGGCCTCGATGGAGACGAGGCGGCCGAGATCGGCCTTGGCGGCGCGCAGTTCCTCGCCGAGAAGGCGAACGAGTTCGCCGCGCTTCGGCGCGGGTACCAGGCGCCAGGCCTTGAAGGCTTCGTGGGCGGCGTCTATCGCCTTGTCGGTATCAGTGGCCGAAACGGTCTTCAGCTTGCCGATCTCCTCGCCGGTGACCGGGCTGTAGGAGGCCATGTCGCCGCCCTGCCAGGCGCCGCGTGCGACGCCGAGCTTGTCGAGAAGGGTTTCGGTTTCCTGTTTCACGTCGACTTTCGTCATGGGGTGTCTCCCTGTCTGTTTTTAGAATGTGATGGTGCCGAGCGGGCCCGGCGAGGTGATGGTTTTCAGCCCGGCCGCAAGCGCGCGGAGCTTTTCCGGGGTGTATCTGTCGTAGAAGGCCTGGTTCTTGCGGCCAATGGCGTGTTCCGCGCTGAAGCTGCCGCCGAATTGCTCGACCGCGACGGTGAAGACCCATTCGCGCAGGTCCGCCTCGAAATCGGGATCGGCAAGCCGTGGGTCGTCCTTCGCGACGACCAGGTTGAAGTGCACGCCGCCATCGCCGATATGGCCGAAGTCGCAGATCGTGACGTCCTCGAAATGGTCCGGCATTTCCGCCTTCATATGGGCGAGGAAGGGCATGATGTCACCCCGGCGGAAGGACAGATCGAAGGCGATCAATCGCCCGCGATGCTTCACGCCCTCCGAGAGCGCATGGCGCAGCGCCCAGATCTCGTGCGGCGGGCCGACGAAGGCGTCGGCGAGCGGTGCGTCCTCGCGCTCCCAGATCGCGGCCAGCACCTCTTCCAGCACCGCGTCGAGCGGCTGCTCGCCCGCGCGCGGCGGGGTGGCGCGGGAGATTTCCGCGAGGATGACGAAGCCGGGCACCACGCCGCCCTGGAAGGGATTGCGCAGCGACGGCACATGGTCGAGCGCGGCGGCGACCGCGTTGCCGGACATGCCCTCGAAGGCCGAGAGATAGCTGCCGAGCGTGTCTTCCATGGCGACGAGCAGCGTCGCGACCTGGTCTGCCGAGGCGGGCACGAGCAGGGCGGTGGCGGACTGTTTCGGGGCGGGTTCGAGGTTCAGCACGCATTCGGTGACGACGCCGAAGGCACCCGACGTGCCGATGAAGATCTGCTTCCAGTCGACACCGGTATTGTTCTTGCGCAGGTCCGAGGAAAGGTCGAGCACGGTGCCGGCCTCGTCGGCGAGCACCACGGTGAGGCCGAGAACATTGCGGCGCACGTCGCCGTAGCGCAGGAACCGCGAGCCGCCGGTGTTCGTCGCGATCATGCCGCCGAGGCGCGGGTCTGCGCCGAGGTCGATGGGGAAGAACAGGCCGCTCTCTTCCAGCCGGCCGTTGAGGTCGGAAAGGCGCAGGCCCGCCCCGGCCCTGACCGAGCGGTTCACCCGGTCGAGGTCGAAGGGGGCGGTCAGGCGGTTGAGGCTGAGCACGCCCTGACGGCCGCTCCCGTCGGGCGTCGAGCCGGAAACGAGGCCGGTATTGCCGGACTGCGGCACGAGCGCGATGGCGTTCCGCACGCAATAGGAGACGATGGCGGAGGCCTCTGCCGTCGTGGCCGGGCGGGCGACGAAGGCGGCGCGGCCCCTGTCGTAGCGTGCGCCGGTCTCGTAGGCGGCCATGTCGGCTTCTTCGGTGAGAAGACCCTTCTCGCCGGCAAGGCCCTTCAGCGCTTCGATATGGCGTGCCTCGATCATGCGCTCTTCCGTCACTCCGCAGCGGCAGCCATGTTGACGATGCCGAGGCACATTTCAAGCGATGCGCGCTGGATGGCGGCATAGTGGGCGAATTCGTCGAGGACGGCACTGCCGAGATCGCGCTCGAACATCACCTGGTTCGGGCTGGCGACGAAGTCCTGGGTCGCGTCGTCGCCGAGATTCGACTGGAAGATGCCCGCGGCGCTGACCGGCAGGAAATCCTCGTAGACGATCGGGTCGAAGCGGATGAGGCCGGCTTCGATCGCCGTTTCGAGATCGGCGTTGCGGCCGGTGACGGACTTGCCCTTCTCCGTCAGGCAATAGGTGAAATAGCCGAGGCCCGCCTTGCGGATGCCGTCCCAGTCATCCGGAAAGGCCTTGAAGACGTCGGCAAGCGCGGCCTCGTATTCGGCGGCGTTGGAGCCATCGGCGGCCGGGCGCACGCGGGCGCGCGTCTCGGTGAGCAGCCGGTCGTAGAGCGCACGGCCCTTCGGCGTCAGCGCCACGCCGCGCTGCTCGATCTCGCCGAAGCGGGCCGTGTGGGAGCCTTGCTGCCAGGCGCCGTCGGCGCCGATGAAGGAGACGGCCTCCTCCAGCGCCTTGAACGAGGTCTGGCGCAGGAGGATCGGGCAGGTGCGGGTCGGCGGACCCTCGACGACGGCCTTCGGGGCGATGCCCTCTTCCGGCATGCGGGCCTGTACCTTGTCGATGTCGAGCGTGCGCGGCGTCAGGTGGTTGATGTGCGGACCCTTGAAGGAGACGACGTCGGCGATCAGGCGATGCGCGTCGTGCAGGCGCCTGTACATGTCGGCGCTGACGATGGCCTGGTCGTGCCAGCGGAAGGCTTCCAGCACTTCGCTGACGAAACGGGCGGCATCGGCTTCATCGAGGCCGCCGTCACGCTCGGCCTTCTCGACGAGCCTGACGGCCTCGTCGGTGAAGATCTTTCGTGCGGCGAGCACGTCGGCCGCTTCTTCACGCAGCTTTTCGTCGGCGATGAGATCGAGGCGCAGCAGCGAGGTGAAGACGCGGAAGGGGTTGCGGCTGAGGCTTTCGGCGCCGACCGGGCGGAAGGCGGTGGAGTGCACGGGAACGCCGGCGGTGGAGAGGTCATAGTAACCGACCGGGAACATGCCCATGACGGCGAAGACGCGGCGCATCATGGAAAGCTCGCCCGGCGTGCCGAGGCGGATGGCGCCGTGGCGTTCCTCGGAGATGCGCTCCAGCGTGTCGGTTGCCTCCAGGCGCCCCTTGAGAATGGGATCGGCGGCGAGCGTTTCCGCGTTCACCTCGGCCACCAGCGACATCAGCGTGCCATAGGCCGGAACCTCGTTGCGGTACATGGCGGACATCGCGGCGGAGAAATCCGCGCGGATCTTATCAGCGGAAACGTGCGAATTTGCGTTCATGGGAGCGGTCTCATCCTGGTGTTGCGCAATTCCGGATGGAAAACCGCTTCACACTTTTCCGGGAATTGCTTTAGAAGGGGTGGAGGCCCTGATCATTCTCAAAACGGATCATACCGGATCGTTTCTTCCCGCGATTGCGACCGTTCTGACTATGTTGATGCGAGGAAAGAATGAAGCTCAGTCGTAGGCTGATCCCCGACGTCACCACGCTGCAGGCGTTCGAATGCGCCGCGCGCCACGGCAGCTTCACGCAGGCGGCCCATGAGCTGAACCTCACCCAGAGCGCCGTCAGCCGCCAGATCAAGGACCTCGAGGAACAGCTCGGCGTGCTCTTGTTCGAGCGCGTGCGCCAGCGCGTGGTGCTCTCCGACGATGGCCGCCGTTTCCTGCCGGAAGTGCGCAAGCTGCTGCACCAGACGGAGGAGACCATGCTGCGCGCCATGGCGTCGGCCTCCTCCGAGCACAGCCTTTCCATCGCGACGCTGCCGACCTTCGGCAGCCGCTGGCTGACGCCGCGCATTCCCGGCTTTCTCGCGGAAAATCCCGGCACGATCATCAACATCGCCTCGCGCTCGGCGCCGTTCGATTTCGACGAGGAGAATTTCGACCTCGCGATCCACTACGGCCAGCCGGTCTGGGCGCGGGCTGCCTGCACCTATCTGTGCAGTGAGGTCATCCTGCCCGCGGCAAGCCCGGAGCTGGTGAAATCCTGGAACCTTGCCGAACCGAAGGACCTGGAACGGGCGCCGCTCCTGCATCTTGCGACGCGCCCGAAGCTCTGGGCGCAATGGTTCGAGCTGAACGGCGGCTCGGCGGATACGGCCTATCGCGGCCATCGCTTCGACCAGTTCTCCATGGTCATCGAGACGGCCGTCGCGGGGCTCGGCTTCGCGCTGCTGCCGCATTACCTGATCGAGCAGGAGCTGGCGAGCGGCCGGCTTGCCGTCGTCTTCGACCGGCCGATGGAGACGGAGAACAGCTATTATCTCGTCGTGCCGGAAGGAAAGCTCGAAAACCCGCTGAGCCAGGCATTTCGCAGCTGGATTTCCAAGCAGGTCCCGGCATAGCATTTCGGCGGCCGATCATGCGGCGGGGGCATGACCCCGTTCTCATTTTTTGCTTTAGTCGTCCTGCCGCATGGCCGATTGTGCGGCGAGAAACCCTCTTCCTCGGAAAAGATTGACGCCATGCTCAACGATCCGCGCTCCCATGGCCTTTGGGAGATGACCGCTCCGCCCGCCCCCGAAACCGTCGCCTTTTCCGGCAGGGCGGAGGCGGATGTCGTCATCGTCGGCGGCGGGTATACCGGCTTTTCGACGGCGCTGCATCTGGCCGAGCGCGGCACGCGGGTCGTCCTGCTCGAAGGGGCGGAGATCGGCTATGGCGGCTCGGGCCGCAATGTCGGCCTCGTCAATGCCGGCATGTGGGTGATGCCCGACGAACTGCCCGGCGTGCTCGGCGACCTGTACGGCAGCCGGCTGCTGGAGCTTCTCGGCAATGCGCCACGTGCCGTGTTCGACCTCGTCGAGAAGCATGCGATCGACTGCGAGATCAACCCGGCCGGCACGCTGCATTGCGCCGTCGGCCAATCCGGTCTCGACGAACTGAAGCAGCGCGCCGAGCAATGGGCCCGCCGCGGCGCGCCGGTGCGCCTGCTGGGCGCGGCCGAGACGGCGGCGAAGGTGGGCACGGAGGCCTATGCGGGCTCGCTTCTCGACCTGCGTGCCGGCACGATCCAGCCGCTCGCCTATGCGCGCGGCCTTGCCCGCGCGGCGATTGCGGCCGGTGCTGCCGTCTTCACGGCAAGCCCGGTGACGGGCGCGGAGCGGACGGGAAAACGCTGGACGGTGCAGACCGCGCGCGGCTCCGTCACGGCGGACTGGGTGGTCGTCGCCACCAATGCCTATACGGTGGCACCCTGGAACGAGGTGCGCGCCGAGCTGGTGCACCTGCCCTATTTCAACTTCGCCACCGTGCCGCTTTCGCCCGAGATGCAGGCGAAGATCCTGCCGGAGCGACAGGGGGCCTGGGACACGAAGGACGTGCTCTCCTCCTTCCGCTTCGACAAGCGCGGCCGGCTGGTGTTCGGCAGCGTCGGCGCGCTGCGCGGCACGGGCACCGGCATCCACAAAGCCTGGGCGCGCCGCGCGCTGAAAAAGCTCTTTCCCGCGATCGGCGACGTCGCCTTCGAGGCGGAATGGTACGGCAAGATCGGCATGACGACGGACAACCTGCCGCGCTTTCACCGCCTTGCCGAGAACGTCATCGGCTTTTCCGGCTACAATGGCCGTGGCATCGCGCCGGGCACGGTCTTCGGCCGCACGCTGGCCGCACTCATTTCCGGCGAAATCGCCGAGATGGACCTGCCTTTGCCGGTGAGCACGCCCGAGGCGCAATCCTTCCGCTCGATGCGCGAGGGCTACTATGAGCTCGGCGCGCAGGTCGCCCATTTCGCCGGCGCGCGTTTCTGAGCATCGGGGAGGCGCAAACCTGCCTGTTTCCTGCGGAACAGCGGCGGACAGGGGAATGTGAGACCTTCTGATCACCGGATGAGAGAGGCTCATCCTTCAAAGAGATCAGGAGAGACCCATGCGCAAGATCATCGTTTCCGCCACCATCGCCCTCGTTGCCGCCGTCTCCTTCGCCGCCCCCTCGCAGGCCGGCTACTACGGCTACAAGCCGCACTGCTTCATCAAGAAGGTCAAGGCCTACGACTACTACGGCAATGTCGTCATCAAGAAGATCAAGGTCTGCAAGTAAGCGCTTTTCCCACTGACCTCCCCGAAGGCCCGGATGTCCCCTGCATCCGGGTCTCTGCCGTTTCTGGCGTTGAATAAACGCCCGTCGTTCAGCGTCATGCGCAAGAGGCCATCTTCAGGGATCTTCTCCATGAAACCCGCCTTCATCGCGCTCCTTCTTGCCCTGTCGCTCATCGGCTGTTCGTCATCCGCGACGCCGGAGGACCGCGCGGCGCTGATCGGCCTGTGGGCGCCGGAGGATGGCTGGGGCCTGACGATCGAGTTCCGGGAGAACGGCGAGTTCGATTTCGTGTATGCGGCCGCGCCGACGCGTACCATCCTTCGGGTCAGCTGGCAGCTGGAGAGGAAGGGCAGCGTCGACATGCTCGAGCACGACGGCTCCGTCTACAAATCCTGCCCCTATCGCATCGAAGGCAGGATGCTGACGATCGACGACGGCCGCGGTGCGGAATGCCTGCGCAGCGCCACTGCGCCGACGGTGCGCATGGCAAGGCGCTTCCAACGGGTGCCGTAAGCGCCTGCCCCGCCCGGTATCAGAGGCGCAGGCCCGGAATGGCGAGGGGATTGTCGGACAGCGCGGCACGGTCCGGCCGGTCGATCTTCGGCGTGCCGGTGAAGGCATCGAAGAGATCGCGCACGAAGGCTTCCGGCAGGTCCCTGGTGATCAGCACCAGCCGCGTGCGGCGGTCGGCCGGGTCGGGCCAGGCGGAAAGGCGCTCCGGCGGATGGAAGACGCTCTGCACGCCCTGCAGCACCAGCGGCCGCTCCGGATTGTTGGACATCAGCACAATGCCCTTCATGCGCAGGAGCTTTTCCCCGTGCGCGGAGCGCAGGAGGTCGATGAACATCTCCAGCGCCATCGGATCGACCGGCCGGTCGTGCACGATGCTGAAGGAGCGGATCGTCGCGTCATGGCGGGTCACGTCATGGGCGTGCTGGTGGGCATGAGGGTGATGATGTTCGTGGTCATGGCCGTGATGGTGGTGGTCATGATCGTGGTGATGCACGTGATCGTGCCTATGGTCATGGTGGTCGTGTGCCTCTTCGTGCAGCCAGCGGCGGACGTCGGGGATCTTGCTGCCGGGATCGTAGAGGCCGTTGGCGAGGAGGGCCGGGCCGACGAGGCCGGGCGTATCGACGTCCGAGACGCTCGCCCGCGGATTGAGCGCGGCGATCTCCCGCTTCACCGCTTCCACCGCCGCGGCATCGGCAAGCGAGATCTTGCTGATCAGCACGCGATCGGCGACGGCGACCTGCTTGACCGCTTCGGGATGGTTGGCGAGCGTCGATAGGCCATGGACGGCATCGACCACGGTGATCACGCCGTCGAGGCTGAAGGACTGGCTGAGCACCGGATTGCCCATGACGGATTGCAGCACCGGCGCGGGATCGGCAAGGCCGGTCGTCTCGATCACCACGCGCTTCAGCGGCTGGATCCTGCCCGTCTGCATGCGGTCCATCAGGTCGGCGAGCGTGTCGACCAGCTCGCCGCGGATCGTGCAGCACAGGCACCCGTCGGAAAGCTCGATGACGCCGTCGCTCGACTGTTCGACGAGCAGGTGATCGATGCCGACCTCGCCGAATTCGTTGATGATGACGGCCGTGTCGGTGAGCGCCGGGTCCTTCAGCAGGCGATTGAGCAGGGTCGTCTTGCCCGCGCCCAGAAATCCGGTCAGCACGGAAACCGGCACGCGCCGCTCAGCAAGGGTCATGGTCTTTCCAATCAAACAGGGCCAATCAAACGGGGCCAATCAGAAGGTCGTGGGACGCGGGATCGGGATCGGCACGTTGGCAAGGCCGCCGGTATCGCCGACGGCGACCTGCTCGTTGCCGGCGGGCTTGGCCGTGTCGCCGCCCATGAGGCCGGCGAAGACCAGCCTCAACGGCCGGTTCAGCTCATGGATATAGGGCGAGACGAGCTTCTGGCGCCCGGCTTCGTCGCGGCTTTCGCTGCGCACCTTGGCGGCGTGCTTCGAGCAGATCTCCTGCGAAACGTCGGCGACGATGTCGCGCGTCTCGCCATAGGGGCGCAACTGGCCGAGTGTCGGCACATTGCCCGCCTGCTTCGTCAGGCCCTTTTCCAGCATGCCGGCGGAAATATCCGCGCGCGCGCCGAGGCTGTCGGAGCCGAGCACGACGGAGACGACGCTGCGGCCGTTGCGGGTGGCAGAGGACACCTGGTTGAAGCCGGAGGCGCAGATGAAGCCGGTCTTCATGCCGTCCGCGCCGTCGAAGCGGCCGATCAGCATGTTGAAGTTCGGATATTGCTTCTTGCCGGTGGTGAAACCTTCCAGCGCGAAATAGGAGGCATATTGCGGGAATTCGCGCTTCAGCGTCACGGCGAGCACGGCCAGGTCGCGCGCCGTCGTGTACTGTCCCTTGCCGGGCAGGCCGTTGGGGTTGATGAAGCGCGAGGAGCTCATGCCGATGCGGGCGGCCTCCGCGTTCATGCGGTCGACGAAGGCCTGCTCGGAGCCGGAGACCGCTTCGGCGATGGCGACGGAGACGTCGTTGGCCGACTTAACGAGGATGATCTTCAGCGCGCTGTCGAGCGTCATCTTCTGGCCGGGCTTGAAGTACATCTTGCTCGGCGGTTCGGCGGCGGCGTGCTTGCTCATGACGACCGGGCTTTCCAGCGTCAGCTCGCCGGCCTTGATGGCGCGGAACACGGTATAGGCGGTCATCAGCTTGGTCAGCGAGGCCGGATACCAGCGCTGGAAGGCATCCTCGTGCTCTATGACCTTCAGCGTGTTGACGTCCACCAGGATACGCGGGGCGGCGGTTGCCGCGGTTGCCAGAAGGGAGGCTGCGAGCAGCAGGCTGGAGCCCAAAAACCGTGTGCTCCGGCGCGTCGTTCGTCCGTTCGTCTGCAAGGCTGTGTCCTCGAAATCGGGAGTTGTCTCGAACCGTCGCCCTATTTAACCTATATGGCACCGTGATGGCAAAGCCATCGAAAGCAGATGGCCGGTTTTGCGGCCGAAATGACAGGAAGTGTTGCATGCCCATCCTCAACCGCGCCGCAGAGATGCAGGACGAAATCGCTGAATGGCGCAGGCAGATCCACCGGGAGCCGGAAATCCTCTTCGCCGTGGAGAAGACCGCCGCCTTCGTGGCCGGGAAGCTGCGTGAATTCGGTGTCGACGAAATCGTGACCGGCATCGGCCGCACCGGCGTCGTCGGCCTCATCCGCGGCAGGGGCGAGGGGCGCACGATCGGCCTTCGCGCCGACATGGACGCGCTGCCGATCGAGGAGACGAGTGGCAAGCCCTGGGCCTCGACCGCCAGGGGCAAGATGCATGCCTGCGGCCATGACGGCCACACGGCCATGCTGCTCGGCGCGGCGAAATACCTTGCCGAGACGCGCAATTTCTCCGGCAATGTCGCGGTCATCTTCCAGCCGGCCGAAGAGGGCGGCGGCGGCGGCAACGAGATGGTCAAGGACGGCATGATGGAGCGCTTCGGCATTGCCGAGGTCTACGGCATGCACAACCTGCCCGGCATGCCGGTCGGCTCCTTCGGCACGCGCCCCGGCCCGATCATGGCGGCGACCGACGAGTTCAGCATCACGGTGAGAGGCCGCGGCGGCCATGCCGCGCTGCCGCACAAGACGGTCGATCCGATCGTCATCGGCGCGCAGGTGGTTTCCGCGCTCCAGACCATCGTCTCGCGCGTCGCCGACCCGATCGCGTCCCTCGTCGTCTCCGTCACCAAGTTCAACGCCGGCTTCGCCCACAACGTCATCCCGGAGACGGCGCAGCTTGCCGGCACCGTGCGCACGCTCAGCGCCGAGATGCGCCAGGAGGCGGAAACCCGCATCCGCCAGGTCTGCGACGGCCTTGCGGCGGCCCACGGCGCCGAGATCACGGTCGGCTACCACCGCAACTACCCCGTCACGGCCAACCATCCCGAGGAGACCGGCCACGCCGTCGCCGTCGCGCGCGAGATCGCCGGCGAGGCCGCCGTCGATCCGGCGCTCGACCCGATGATGGGCGGCGAGGACTTCTCCTACATGCTGCTCGCCCGGCCGGGCGCCTTCGTCTTCCTCGGCAACGGCGACAGCGCCGGCCTGCACCACCCGGCCTACGATTTCAACGACGACGCCATCCCCCATGGGGTGAGCTATTGGGTCAAGCTCGCCGAAAGCCGCCTTCCCGCCTGAAAACCACTTGGCTAAAAGCCCCGGCTTTTGTATGGGTGCAATCAGTGGTCCCGTAGCTCAGCAGGATAGAGCACCAGATTCCTAATCTGGGGGTCCCGCGTTCGAATCGCGGCGGGATCACCACTCATTTTCGAGGTTTGCGTGGTGCCGCGCGGCGCCGTTCAGGACGGTGCGGATCTCCGACGGTTTGTTTCGTCATTCAGGAATGACGCCCGCTTCGCTTCCGCAGGGCCTTCACTTCTCATGGCACTCGACGAGGTCCATAGGCGTGACGACGCAGTTTGCGGGCGGCCGGCCGGCCGTGCAGGCGCCGAGCAGGGCGATGGCGGCGATGAGAATGATGTGGCGCATCCGGCCCTTCACCTTCGTGTTCCTGTTCGCCTCGCGCGCCGAAGCCGTTGGCGCGAATCGCTTCAGGTCGCTGTTCCCGCGAGGAGCCGCGTCAGACGTCTTCCGTCTCGCGCTCCGGCGTGACGACGCGGGGTTTCGGGCGGATGGAGGGGATGGCGGAGGGTTTGGTGACGACCTTCGGCTGCGGGGCCTTGATGCCGAGCATGCTGCGGATGCGGTCGGACACGAGCGGGCGGAAGCGGGTGGCGCGGAAGGGCATGTCGTCGGCGCCGTAGCCTTCCGGGCCGTCGTCCTTGCCGCGGTAGAGCTCCATCAGCTTGATGCCGTAGAAATCGCCGTCGACATAGTGGCGGTAGTGGCCGGTCCAGCGGACCGTGTAGACCTGCCCCTTGCGGATGCCCTGGTCGATCGAGACGTTCTTGAAGCGGTCGTTGATGCAGACGACCTTCTGTCCGACGCGGAATGTGGGCATGCGATGTCCCTCCTCCAATGACCGGCCGGCTCAGCCGGTCTTTCGGCAGTTGACGCCCGGCGCGTTCTCGCCCCTGGTCAGGTCGTAGAGCGTCGCCTCGTCGCCCTTCGTCCACCATTCATACTGGCCGCCGGCATATTTGGCGCCGGAGGCCGAGAGCACGTTGGCGGCGATGACCGTCTCCTCGGCGATCCTCAGGACGGCGAGCGAATTGGTGCCGGCATTGATGTATTCGACGACGACGCGCTGCTCGGCATCGCACTGGTAGTTGATCGTCTCGCGCGCCACGCTCTGTTCGGGGCCTGGCAAGCGGATGACGATGTCGGTGTTGTTCTTGAGGCCGGCGAGGCGGATCGCGGGGGCGCCCTCCTTGCCCGTCAGGTGCAGGATGCCGTTTTCGAGCTTCCACGAGGTCACGGTGCCGAGCGCGTCGAAGAACTTCTGCTCCTGGTCCATGATGGCCGGCGCGCACATCTTGCGCGTGGCGGCGGCGGGGGCGAAGGCGATGTTGCCGTTCTGCACCTTCAATTTGCCGCGATAGGTGTTGCAGCCGCCATTGCCGCCATAGGAACCGTCCGGCTTGATCTCCAGCGTCGTCTGCAGGTCGTCGATGACGCCGTTGCCGCCGATATCCTCGGCAAGCCAGGTGCCGCCGAGACCGCCCGGGACCGGCTCGTCGGCATAGGCCGGAACTGCCGCCATGAAGGCGAGGCAGGCGAGGGTCCATACTCTCAGGCGTCGGTGCACAGATTTCTCCAATCGCGTCAGGGCGGAAGACCGCTTTGCCGGGACGTTATGGCCGTCCGGGCGAAAAGGTCAAGCCGCGGGTTTGCGAAGACGGGCGCAGCCTTCGCTTTACAGCATTTCCATGACTTGTTGCAGGCGTCTTTCGCCTGTAGAGCCTTTTGTCGATAACAAGAAAATCGCGGACTTCACCATGGCTCCCGACGCGCGGCAAAAGCGCCGCATCACCATTCTCGGCTCGACAGGTTCCATCGGCACCAGCACGCTCGACGTGGTGCGCCAGCTCGGCGGGCAGGATCGCTACGAGGTCCTGGCGCTGACCGGCAACGGCAATGTCGATCTCCTCGCCGCGCAGGCGAAGGACTGCGGAGCGAGGATGGCGGTGACGGCGGACGAGAGCCGCTACGGCGCCCTGAAGGAGGCCCTTGCCGGCAGCGGCATCGAAGCGGCTGCCGGACGCGCGGCGCTGCTGGAAGCGGCCTCCGGAGAGGCGGACTGGGTGATGGCGGCGATCGTCGGCACGGCCGGCCTTGCGCCGACGCTGGCCGCAGCGAGGAAGGGCGCGGACATCGCGCTCGCCAACAAGGAATGCCTCGTCTCGGCCGGCGACCTCTTCGTCCGGGCCGTCGCCGCGGGCGGCGGGCGGCTCATCCCGGTCGACAGCGAGCACAGCGCGATCTTCCAGGCGCTGGAGGACGACCAGCGCCATGCGGTCGAGCGCATCGTGCTGACGGCTTCCGGCGGGCCGTTCCGCACCTGGAGCCGCGCGCAGATGGCCGATGTCACCGCCGATATCGCCCGGGCTCATCCCAACTGGTCGATGGGCCTCAAGATCTCGATCGGCAGCGCCTCCATGTTCAACAAGGCGCTGGAGATGATCGAGGCGAAGCACCTCTTCGACGTTCGGCCGGACCAGATCGAGGTGGTGGTGCATCCGCAGTCGATCATCCATTCGATGGTCGGTTATGTCGACGGCTCGGTGCTGGCGCAGCTCGGCGCGCCGGACATGCGCACGGCGATCGGCTATGCGCTGACCTATCCCGGGCGTTCGCCGCTCAATGTCGACCGGCTGGATTTCGCAAAACTGTCGCGGCTCGATTTCGAGGCGCCGGACGAGGAGCGCTTCCCGGCGCTGCGCCTGGCCCGCACGGCGCTCACGCGCGGCGGCCTGCAGGGCGCGGTGATGAATGCGGCCGAGGAGGTGGCGTTCCACGCCTTTGTCGGCGGGCGCATCGGCTTCCTCGCAATGGCCGATATTGCCGAGGCGGTGATGGACAGGCTCGCCCACCTGCCGCCGGCCGCCGCGATGGACGACGTATTTGCCGCGGACGAAGAAGCCCGGCGGGTGGCCGCCGGGCTCATCGGATAGTACCGGCTTACGCCGCGCCGTCAGGCGACGGCGCGGGCGAGCGCACAGCGCGACCAGAGCGAATGCAGGGCGCCGACGAGATGCTCGATATCCGCATCCGAATGCAGCGGCGTCGGCGTGATGCGCAGGCGCTCGGTCTTCTTCGGCACGGTCGGATAGTTGATCGGCTGGACGTAGATGCCGAAATTGTCGAGCAACAGGTCCGAGATCCACTTGCACTTGGCCGCATCGCCCACCATGACCGGCACGATATGGCTCGGATTGGGCATGTGCGGAATTCCGCTGCGGTCGAGCAGGCCGCGCAGCTTGCGCACGCGCTCCTGGTGGGCGAAGCGTTCGACCTGGCTTTCCTTGAGATGGCGGATGGCCGCGGCCGCGCCGGCAGCGATCGCCGGCGGCAGCGACGTTGTGAAGATGAAGCCGGAGGCGAAGGAGCGCACGAAGTCGCAGAGCGCCGCGGAGCCGGCAATGTAGCCGCCCATCACGCCGAAGGCCTTGCCGAGCGTGCCCTCGATGAGGGTGAGGCGGTGCATCAGGCCTTCGCGTTCGGCAATGCCGCCGCCGCGCGGGCCATACATGCCGACGGCATGCACTTCGTCGAGATAGGTCATCGCGCCGTATTTGTCGGCAAGGTTGCAGATCTCCTTGATGGGGGCGATGTCGCCGTCCATGGAATAGACCGATTCGAAGGCGATCAGCTTCGGCGCCTTCGGATCGGCGGCGGAAAGCTTGGCTTCAAGATCCTTCAGGTCGTTGTGCTTCCAGATCACCCGCTCGCATTTCGAATGGCGGATGCCCTCGATCATCGAGGCGTGGTTGCCGGCATCGGAGAAACAGATGATGCCGGGGATCCTGGAACAGAGCGTGCCGAGCGCGGCCCAGTTGGACACGTAGCCCGAGGTGAAGAGCAGGGCCGATTCCTTGCCGTGCAGGTCGGCGAGCTCGCGCTCCAGAAGGACATGGTAATGGTTGGTGCCGGAGATGTTGCGGGTGCCGCCGGCACCGGCGCCACACTGGTCGATGGCGAGCTTCATCGCCTCGGTCACCTTGGGATGCTGGCCCATGCCGAGATAGTCGTTCGAGCACCAGACCGTGACGTCCTGCGGGCCGTTCGCCGTGTGGCGGGTCGCCCTCGGGAAATTGCCCTTCTGGCGCTCCAGGTCGGCGAAAACGCGGTAGCGGCCTTCCTGATGCAGGCCGTCCAGCTCGTTCTTGAAGTAGGTCTCGAAGTCCATCCAGAGTCTCCTGTCCGGCGGAAACCCGGACATCATCGTCGTTGGCGGTCGTTCAATCGGCTATATCAGTCGCCCTTTTCCCGCAACGGTATCCGCTGCGGCAAATCGGCGCCACCTTTGAACCATTCCAATGTATCCTAAGCCCCCAAAGGCCATTTCCTGTTGATGCATGTCAAGTCTGCATGAAAAAAGGACGGCCTCAACCGTCCTTTTAATCGAACAGTTTCAAGTTTTTCGAAGGGTCAGGCGGCGGCGACGGCGCGCTTGGCCATGACCTTCACGAGATTGGCGCGATATTCCGCGCTGCCGTGGATGTCCGAGAGCAGGTCGCCGGCATCGACGGTCACGCTTGCCGCGGCATCGGCCGACCAGTCGGCGGAAAGCGCGGCTTCCAGCCCGGCATGGCGGAAGACGCCGTTCGCGCCGGCGCCCGTCACCGCCACCCGCACGCCGCCGCCCTCCGCCTTCGCCACGAAGACGCCGGTCATGGCATAACGCGAGGCCGGGTTCGGGAACTTGGAATAGCCGGCTTTCACCGGCGTGTCGAAGGTCACCGCGACGACGATCTCGCCGTCTTCCAGCGCCGTCTCGAAGAGGCCGGTGAAGAAGTCGTCGGCGGGGATCTCCCTGGCATTGGTGACGATCGTCGCACCCAGCGCCAGCATGGCGGAAGGGTAGTCGGCGGCCGGGTCGTTGTTGGCGACGGAGCCGCCTATCGTGCCCATATGCCGCACATGCGGGTCGCCGATATGGGTGGCGAGGTGGCAGATCGCGGGGCAGGCGGCCGCGAGCTCGGGCGAGGCCGAGACCTCGGCATGCGTCGTGCCGGCCCCGATGCGCACCCGGCTGCCGTTGACGGAGATGCCCTTCAACTCCGCGATGTGGCGGAGGTCGACGAGATCGGACGGGGCGGCGAGGCGCTGTTTCATGGTGGGAATCAGCGTCATGCCGCCGGAGACGTATTTCGCCTCATCGGAAGAGGACTGCAGGGCGACGGCCTCGGCGATCGAGGAGGGCCGATGGTAATTCGTGGCGTACATGGCGTCCTCCGTCAGTTGCCGGCGGCCAGCGCCGCCGCCCAGACCTTCTGGGGCGTTGCCGGCATGGTGAGGTCATTGTTGCCGATGGCGTCGGTGATGGCGTTGATCAGCGCCGGCGGCGAGCCGATGGCGCCCGCCTCGCCGCAGCCCTTGATGCCGAGCGGATTGCCCGGGCAGGGCGTCACCTGGTGCGAGACCTTGAAGGAGGGCAGGTCGTCGGCACGCGGCATGGTGTAGTCCATGTAGCTCGCCGTCAGAAGCTGGCCCGTTTCCGGATCGTAGTGCACGCCTTCGAGCAGCGCCTGGCCGATGCCCTGGGCGATGCCGCCATGCACCTGGCCCTCGACGATCATCGGGTTGATGATGTTGCCGAAATCGTCGGCGGCGACGAACTGGACGATCGCCGTCTTGCCGGTTTCCGGATCGACCTCGACTTCCGCGATGTAGCAGCCGGCCGGGAAGGTGAAGTTGGACGGGTCGTAGAAGGCGCCTTCCTTCAGGCCCGGCTCCATGCCGGAGGGCAGGTTGTGCGCGGTATAGGCGGCCAGCGCCATCTGGAACCATGGCACCGACTTGTCCGTGCCGGCGACTTTCAGCGCGCCGTTCTCGATGACGATGTCGCTCTCGTCGGCCTCCATCAGGTGGGCGGCGATCTTCTTGGCCTTGGCCTCCACCTTGTCGAGCGCCTTGACGATGGCAGACATGCCGACGGCGCCGGAGCGCGAGCCGTAGGTGCCCATGCCCATCTGCACCTTGTCGGTGTCGCCGTGCACGATGGAGACACTGTCGATCGGCACGCCGAAGCGTTCGGCGACGAGCTGGGCGAAGGTCGTCTCATGGCCCTGGCCGTGGCTGTGCGAGCCGGTCAGAACCTCGATCGTGCCGACGGCGTTGACGCGCACCTCGGCCGATTCCCAGAGGCCGACGCCGGCACCGAGCGAGCCGACCGCCGCCGACGGCGCGATGCCGCAGGCCTCGATATAGCAGCTCATGCCGATGCCCCGCTTCATGCCGCGGCTTGCGGCTTCCGCCTTGCGGGCGGGAAAGCCGTTCCAGTCGGCGGCCGCCATGGCGGCTTCCAGCGAGGCCTCGTAGTCGCCGGCGTCATAGTTCATGATGACGGGCGTCTGGTGGGGGAAGGTGCGGATGAAGTTGATGCGGCGAAGCTCTGCCGGCGAAACGCCGAGTTCGCGCGCTGCCGTCTCCATGGTGCGTTCGAGCAGGTAGGTTGCCTCAGGCCGGCCGGCGCCGCGATAGGCATCGACGGCGGCGGTGTTGGTGTAGACCGCGCGCACATTGGCATGGATGGCCGGGATGGCGTACTGGCCGGAGAGCAGGGTGGCATAGAGGTAAGTCGGCACCGAGGAGGAGAAGAGCGACATGTAGGCGCCGAAATTGGCGATCGTGTCGACCTTCAGGGCCGTGATGCGGTTGTCGGCATCAAAGGCCATCTTGACGGTCGAGACATGGTCGCGGCCGTGCGCATCGGTGAGGAAGGCCTCGGTGCGGTCGCTCGTCCATTTCACCGGCACGCCCGCGCGCTTGGAGGCCCACAGACAGACGATCTCCTCCGGATAGATGAAGATCTTCGAGCCGAAGCCGCCGCCGACATCCGGAGCGATGACCCGCAGCTTGTTTTCCGGCGCGACATTGTAGAAGGCGCTCATGACGAGGCGGGCGACATGCGGGTTCTGGCTGGTCGTGTAGCAGGTGTAGTGGTCCTCGGCGGAATCATAGATGCCGAGCGCGGCGCGCGGTTCCATCGGGTTCGGCGCGAGCCGATTGTTGACGATCCGCATCTCCGTGACATGGGCGGCCGCGGCGATGGCCGCATCGGTGGCGTCGGAATCGCCGAGCTGCCAGTCGAAGATGAGGTTGCCGGGCGCCTCGGGGTGGAGCTGCGGCTGGCCGGCTTCGAGTGCCCTGACGGCGTCGGTGACGGCCGGCAGCACCTCGTAGTCGACGAGGACAGCCTCGGCCGCATCGCGCGCCTCGCCCATGCTGTCGGCGACAACCACGGCGACGGCGTCGCCGACATAGCGCACCGTCTCGTGCGCGATCGGCCGCCAGGCGCCCATTTTCATCGGCGAACCGTCCTTGGAATGGATCATCCAGCCGCAGATCAGGTTGCCGATGCCGTCGTCGAGCATCTCTTTGCCGGTGAGCACGGCGATGACGCCGGGCATGTCCTCTGCCGCCGACGTATCGATGCTCCTGATCCTCGCATGCGCATGCGGCGAGCGCACGAAGGCCGCATAGCGCATGCCCGGCACGGACATGTCGTCCGTGTAGCGGCCCTGGCCCATGAGAAACCGCTTGTCTTCCTTTCGCGCGACGCGCGCGCCGATGCCTTCGACACCCATCTTCATCTCCTCCAGAGAATGAGCGAATAGCGAGTAGGGAGTAGCGAATAGGGGGGCGGGTGCGGGGGCGTCTTTCGCCCTATTCGCTACTCGCTATTCCCTATTCGCCTCCCCGTTATTCCGCTGCCTGCCGGCCTGCCGCGCCCATTTCCTCGGCGGCGGCCAGGATGGCTTTCACGATGTTGTGGTAGCCGGTGCATCGACAGATGTTGCCTTCGAGGTTTTCCCGCACCGTCTTCTCGTCGAGCCTTGCGCCGTAGCGGTTGATCATGTCGACCGCGCTCATCACCATGCCGGGCGTGCAGAAGCCGCATTGCAGGCCGTGATTGGCCTTGAAGGCGGCCTGGACGGGATGCAGCTCGCCATTGGCCGCAAGGCCTTCGATGGTGAGGATCTCGGCGCCGGCGGCCTGGGCCGCCAGGATCGAACAGCTCTTCACCGCCTTGCCGTCCATATGCACGACGCAGGCCCCGCACTGGGACGTATCGCAGCCGACATGGGTTCCGGTGAGACTGAGCTGGTCGCGGATGAAATGGACAAGCAGCGTGCGGTCCTCGCACTCGCGGCTTACCTTCCGGCCATTGACGGTCATTGCCACTTTCGCCATGCGTTCCTCCCTGGCGGTTCACTGTCCGCTGGGGCGATCGATCCGACGTCACATGCAGCGGGCGTCCTCACGACGCGGGCCTGGGATCAAACGACACCAGCATTGTCTGTTCGCGTGCATTGCATTCGTAGCGGGATGCCGCCGGCCGTTCCTCCGACCGCCGGCGCGGCATCAACAGTCATATCATTTGACTTTTTGCGGCGGCGATCAACCGGTACTTTCAGGCAATCGCGAAATTTCTCGTGACCGGTCGACAGGCCGGGAGCAATCAAACGAAATGGAAACGATATTTATTCGCATGTCAAAAAAATAGTTGAATGCCATGGACTTCCCGATTTCCGGGTATATTTTCGGTCTTGGACAAACCTCACCGTTGAAGACGGCCGCGGTATGTTTCCTGAGTAGAAGGGGATAGGGCGGACCCGGCAAACGCGGCCGCCGCTCAACTTTGGAGAATATCTTCATGAAGAAAGTCATTGCGCTCGTTCTGGTCGGCCTGGCCGTGGCCAGCTGCACGCAGACGGAAAAGGGTGCGGGTATCGGCGCCGTCTCCGGCGCGATCATCGGTGGCGCTGTCACGGGTAACGTGCGCGGTGCCGCCGTCGGCGCGGCCATCGGCGGCGTCTCGGGTGCTGTCATCGGCAGCGTCTCCGAACAGCCGGGCCAGTGCTACTACCGTGACCGCTACGGCCGCCGTTACATCGACCGGTGCCCGTCAGGTTACTGACCGTCGGTTCATGCAACCTATGCGAAGCCCCGGAGTGTCTCCGGGGCTTTTGCTTTTCCGCGGGTGACGGAAAATCACCGCTCCGGTGCTTCAAATCTTGTCTCCATCCGTGTAAAACCGCCGTTAACATTACGGAAAACCTAACGCGTTAGGGTCTTTTCCTGCCTGAAAGCCCCGTATGAGGCGGGGGCGCCTGAAGTTCGTGACGGAAGCTGTCGGTTTGCCGCGTGCACCGCACCTGAAGGAGAAAGGCGACGGATAGCTGCGGATGCGGGATAAAGTGAACCGGCCGGAAAAGAGTTTTGCGTTTTTGAGAGCTGGAACCGCGCTCGCGGTCGCGGCCGCCCTCGTATGCGGCCCCTTGTCCGCCGCGCCCGCGTCGGCCTTCGAGATCTTCGGCATGAAGTTCTTCGAGAACGACGACGAGGAAGCGGCCGCCGCCGTCATCGATCCCGTCAACTACACGCTGACGCTCGATCCCGGCACGGACGACGCCGATCTCAAGGAAGCGATCGAGAACACCGCCCGTCTCAAGCAGGACGAGGGCAAGCCGGTGTCCGGCGATCTCGGCCTCGTCATCAAGGCGCGCGACGACCGGGACCGCATTCTGGCGGCGCTTTATGAAAAGGCCCGCTACGGCGGCGTGGTGACCGTGACGGTCGGCGGGCAGGACCTCGATTCGCTGCCGCCCAACCCCGAATTCAACCAGCGTGGCGCCGTTCCGGTGACGATCAGCGTCGAGCCCGGCCCGGCCTTCACCTTCGGCGAGATCGCCTTTTCCGGCGATGCGGAGGGGCGCAATCCCGCCGATTACGGGCTGGTGCCCGGCGCCCGGGCCGATTCCACCCTCATCCTGAAAGCCGGCGAAAAGGTCGTCGTCGACCTGAAGGCCGAGGGCCGGCCGCTGGCGAGGCTCACCGAGCGCAATGCGACGGCCGACCACAAGACGCAGACCGTCGACGTGGTGATCGCGGCCGAGGGCGGGCCGGTCGCGCCCGTCGGCGAGGTCGGCGTTTCCGGCACCAAGACGGTCGATCCGGCCTTCGTGCAGCGCTATTCGCGCATCAATGCCGGCCAACCCTATTCGCCGGAAGCGCTCACCAAGGCGGCCGAGCGGCTGCGCACGCTCGGCGTCTTCTCCAGCGTGACGATCCGTGAGGCCGACAAGCTGGCGCCGGACGGCTCGCTGCCGATGACCATCGAGGTCTCCGAAGGCAAGCACCGCTATTTCGGCGTCGGCGCGCAATATTCGAACACGGATGGCCTGGGCCTGCAGGGCTACTGGGGGCATCGCAACCTTTTCGGCCAGGCGGAGTCCCTGCGCCTGGAAGGCTCGGTCAGCCGGATCGGCGAGTCGGATATCGGCAATCTCGACTATTCGGCGGGCATCCTCTTCTCCAAGCCCGGCGCGTTCGGGCCGGCCTCGACCTTCAATGCCAGCCTCAAGGCCTCGATCGTCGATCCCGATGCCTACAAGGCCTTCACCACCACGGCTGCCGCCGGCGTCAGCATCGAGCTTTCCGACACGGACACGGTCAGCGCGGGCGGCGAGGTCATGTGGAGCGATGTCGAGGACGCGTTCGGCAAGAACAAGTACCTCACGCTCGCCATCCCGATCGAATATGTGCGCGACACCCGCGATGACAAGCTGAACCCGACCGAGGGCTATCGCGCGATGATCAATGCGAAGCCGAGCTACGAGATCGAGCGCGGCACCTTCTTCTCCAGCTTCGAAGGCGCGATCACGGGCTACCAGGCGTTCGGCGAGGAGAAACGTTTCGTGCTGGCCGGAAAGCTTGCCGCCGGCACAATCATCGGCGGCGACGACCTCTCGGACATTCCGGCGACGCGGCGCTTCTTCCTCGGCGGCGGCGGCACGGTGCGCGGCTACGGTTACCAGGAGATCTCGCCGCGCGACGGCCGCAACAAGCTGCTCGGCGGCCGTTCCTATGTCGCGGCCACGGCCGAGGCGCGCATCGGCGTCACCGAGACGATCGGCGTCGTGCCTTTCATCGACGTCGGCACGGTCTCGACCGACGAAGTGCCCGATTTCAAGGATATCCGGGCCGGCGCGGGCATCGGCCTGCGCTATGCAACGCCGTTCGGGCCGCTGCGCCTCGATGTCGCGGTGCCGCTGAAGAAATATCCCGGCGGCACCTCCTTCGGCGTCTATGCCGGCATCGGCCAATCCTTCTGACTGTCGCCTCAATTTTCGTCTAGGCTCTTGATCGGCCGCGCGATTCAGATTCAAGACGGACCGGAGCGATTCCTTGCGCTCTTCGCACGCGAAATGGATAAGGCATGAACAGGCTGTCCCGAATTCTCCGCGCCACGCTCCGTTTTATCGGCTATGGCCTTGCCGTTCTCGTGGTCCTTCTTGCCGGGCTGATCGGTTTTGTCGGCTTTACGGATGCGGGCGCGCGTTTTGCCGTTTCGCAGGTGGAAAAGATCGCCGCGGCGAGCGGGCAGGTGATCTCGATCAGCGAGCCCTCGGGCCTGCTCACGGGCAAGCTCCGGGCCGGCACGATCACGGTCGGGGATGCGAAGGGCACCTATGCAGAAATCCGCGACCTTGCCGTCGACTGGTCGCCCTGGGAGCTTCTGTTCTTCAGCTTCGAGGCCGAGCGCGTCTCCGCCTCTTCCGTTTCCCTGCTGCGCCTGCCGGAGCCGAAGGCCGAGTCGGAACCATCGGACGAACCGTTCACCCTGCCGGTGGAGGTGCATGTCGGCGCGCTGGCGATCCCGGAGCTTTTCGTCTCCGGCACGGTCGCCGGCCGCGACCAGCGCATCGTCGTCTCCGGCAGCGGCGATGCGACCGCAGAGAGCGTCGCGATCAAGCTCTCCGCCTCGGAAAAGGCGCGGCCGGATGCGCGCGTCGCCGCCGATATCGTCTTCAATCCCGCCGACAACGAGCTTCGCCTCGAGGCCGACGTCGCCGAGCCGAAGGGCGGGCTGCTCGCGGCGCTGCTCAAGCTGCCGAACGACCCTGCCGTCGCGATCCGCCTGACGGGCGACGGTCCGCTCTCCGAATGGACGGGTCGGCTTTCCGCCGCGCTGGACGGCACGGAAATGCTGCGGGTCGACGGGCGCCACGACCTTTCGGCGAACGGCCTGCACACGATCGCCCTCAATGGCGGCGGCACGTTCGATGCGCTGATGCCGCCGCAGCTTCGCCCGCTCTTTGCCGGCGAGACGGGCATCGATGTCGTCGCTGCCTTCGACGGCTCGGACATGCTGCGCATCGAGAAGGGCTCGATCTCGACGGGCGCCATGACGCTGGCCGCCTCGGGCACCGTCAGCGCCAAGGGCGTCAACGACCTCGACGTCAAGCTTTCCGGCAAGGATGGACCGATCGATTTCCGCTGGCCGCTCGCCGAGGGCGATGCGCGCGTGCTCATCGAGGGCGCCGACCTGTCGCTCACCGGCGAGGCGACCGCGGCGGCGCTTGAGGCCAATGCCACCGTCGTTTCGGCCGCGCTGCCGGCCGGCCGGGTGGAAAATATCCGCCTCACGGCAAAAAGTGACGCCTTCAACGTCGCCAGTCAGTCCGGCCGCATCGACGCGGTGCTCGAAACCGGCGTGACGGCCTTTGCCAGCGCCGATGTCGACCGCATGGTGAAGGGACCGGCAAAGCTGGTGGCGACACTTGCCGTCTCGCCCGACGAGATCGTCTTCGATCCCGCGACGCTCGAAAGCGCCAGCATCGGCGGTACGCTGTCGGGCCGTTACGGGCTCACGAGCCGCGAGGCCGACGTCAATTTCCGCCTCTTCGCGCTGCCGGCCGTGCTGCCGCCGGCGCTGGCCGGCAAGTTCGACACGACGATCGCGATGGAGGGGCGGGTCCAGCTGGCGGGTGACGGCGCCGTTCAGGTCTCCGGGCTCCAGGTCAAGTCCGGCACGCTGGAGACGGCGGGCACGGTGTCGCTCGGCAACGGCACGCTCGACGCCGCGCTGACCGGCAAGGTGCTGGACCTCGGCAAGCTGCTCGCCGATGCGGCGGGCGAGGCGGCCTTCGAACTTTCCGCCACCGGCCCTGTCGCGGGGCTCGACGTGTCCGCCAAGGTCACGTCGAGCGGGGCGACCCTCTCCGGCCGCACGCTCAGCGATCTCGTGGTGACGCTGACCGGCAAGGCCGTCGCCGACAGCCCGTCCGGCGAGCTGACGGTGACCGGTGCGCTCGACGGCCAGCCGATCAATGTGCGCTCCAGCATCACCTCTCAGGGCGGGCGCATCTCCGTGCCGGTGCTGGAGGCGGAAATCGGTCCGAACACGCTGAAGGGCTCGCTCGCGCTGGCGCAGAACTTCATGCCGGACGGCACGATCCGCTTTGATTTCCCCGATCTCGGCCTGCTCGCCGCAATGGCGGGCCAGCAGGCGGCCGGCGATCTCTCCGGCCAGGTGGAAATCGCAACCGGCAATGGCAGGACGTCCGCGACCGTCCAGGCGTCGGGTTCCGCCATCCGGCGTGATACGCTCAGCATCACCAGGCCGGCGGTCGACCTCACCATTGCCGATCTTTCCACCGCGGCGATCACCGGCACGGTGCGCGCCGAGCGGGTCGCCTCGGGCGAGAACCGGCTCGAAGCGCTCAAGCTCGACTTTTCGCGCGAAGGGCAGGCGACCAATTTCGACCTGACCGGCCGCCTCGACGACGCGCCGCTTCTGACAAAGGGCAAGGTCATCCAGCGTGACGGCGGGCTGGACGTCGCCCTCGAGGCCTTCGAGGCCGCTCCGCGGCGCATTGCCTTGAAACTGGCCAAGCCGACGACGATCGGCGTCACCAATGGCGTCGCCGCGCTCGACGGGCTGACGATCCAGGCCGGCCGCGGCTCCGCCACGGTCTCCGGCCGGGCGGGCGAGACGCTGGATCTGTCCGTCCGCCTTACGGCGCTGCCGGCGGCGCTCGTCAACAATTTCGCCGCCGGCCTCGGTGCGGAGGGCACGATCGGCGGCACGGTCACCGTGAAGGGCCGCGCGGCGGCGCCGGTCGTCACTTATGCGCTGGATTGGGACGGGGCCGTGACGAGCCAGACCCGCGGCGCGGGCATCGGCGCGCTCACCATCAATGCCAAGGGGGAATTCGCCAACAACCAGGTGCGGCTCGATACGGTGCTTTCGGGCGGTGGCGGCCTCTCCTTCCGCGGCGGCGGCACGGTCGGCATCGGCGGGGCGACGCCGCTCGGGCTCAAGTTCAACGGCACGGTGCCGTTCGGCCTCTTGCAGGGCCAGCTTTCCGCCCAGGGCTTCGTCCTGACCGGCAATGCCGATGTCGATGTCTCCATCGGCGGCACGGCGGCCGCACCCTCGATCACCGGCAGCATCACCGCCGGTGGCGCGCGGCTCGTCGATGTGCGCCGCAACCTCGCGGTGGAGAACCTGACGATCCGCGTCACCATGGACGGGCGGCAGGCGGTGATCGAGACGGTCTCCGGCAGGCTCGCCAGCGGCGGCCAGCTTTCGGCCAGCGGGCGCGTCGGCATCGATCCGGCCAGCGGTTTTCCGGTGGACGTCGCCATCAAGCTCGGCGACATCACCTATGTCGACGGCACGCTGGTGACGGCGAATGTCGCGGGCGACCTGACGCTGAAGGGGCCGGTGGCAGGGCTTTCTCTCGGCGGCAAGCTGCGCATCAACAAGGCGAACATCACCATTCCGCAGAAACTGCCGGCCTCGCTCTCCGAGATCGACATCAAGCACCGCAACGCGCCGGCCGACGTCAAGCGCATGACGGCGGACGTGCAGCGTGACCAGGGCAGTAGCGGCGCCTCGCGCGGCATAGCCCTCGACCTCACCATCGAGGCGCCGGGCCAGCTCTTCGTGCGCGGCCGCGGCATCAATGCGGAACTCGGCGGCAGCCTGAAGATCACCGGCACGTCCGCCTCGCCGGTCGTGTCCGGCGGCTTCGAGCTGGAGCGCGGGCGCATGGAGATCCTGACGCGTCGTCTCGACTTCACCAGCGCCCATATCGGCTTTGCCGGCGGCCTCGTGCCGACGGTCAATCTGGTGGCCGCCAGCACGGCCGGCTCGACGGAAATCACGGTGACGGTGGCCGGCCTTGCCAACAACCCGACGGTCACCTTCGCCTCCTCGCCCTCGCTGCCGCAGGATGAGATCCTGGCGCAGCTGATCTTCAACCGCTCGATGTCGAACCTTTCCGCGGTGCAGATCGCCCAGCTCGCCTCCGCTGCCAGCCAGCTTGCCGGCGGCAGCTCGACCGGCCTGCTCGACAGCCTGCGCAGCAAGCTCGGCGTCGACGATCTCGACATCACGACGGATGCGGAAGGCCGGGCGGCGGTCTCCGCCGGCAAATATCTCAACGAGCGGACCTATATCGAACTGAAGCAGGACCCGGAGACGAACGGCGCCAAGGCGGTCATCAACCTCGATGTCGGCCGCGGCCTGAAGCTGCGCGGCGAGGCCGGCAGCGCCGGCAGCGCCGGCGCGGGCATCTTTTACGAGAAGGAATATTGACGGGTGCCGGCGATGCGGCCGGTTGTTCCGCTGTGAATATTCTGCCGGTAAGGCTGAAAATACGCGGCCCCGCTATGGTGCGGGGCCTTTTGCATTTCCGGCACGACAAACCGCGGTGCGTTTGAAAGATTTTAACCAGGGCGTGCATAGGATCGGATCACGAAGCAGATGAAACTGGAAAGACCCCGATGACCTCCATCAAGACGGCCGGCTTTGCCGGCGACACGCTCGAAATCATCGCATTCCGCCTGCACGATCAGGAATTCTGCGTGAAGACGACGACGATCCGCGAAATCCGCGGCTGGGCACCGTCCACGCCGATCCCGCATTCCCCGCCGGACGTCATCGGCGTGATGAACCTGCGCGGCACGGTGATCCCGATCATCGACCTTGCCCACAAGCTCGGCATGAAGAGCACCGAAGCGAACGAGCGCAGCGCCATCGTGGTTGCCGAAGTGCACAGCATGGTCGTCGGCCTCGTCGTCGATCGCGTCTCCGACATCCTCACCATCCGCAGCGAGCAGATCCAGCCGGTGCCGGAAGTGACGACCTCGTTCGACAAGGTCTATGCGGAAGGCATCATCGCCCATGAGAACGGCATGATCTGCTTCCTCAACCTGGCGCGCATGTTCAAGGAGCGCGACGTGGAAGAAATGGCAGCCTGACCTTTCCGACATATCACCGCTATCCGGACCGTCGTACGATTGTACGGCGGTTTTTTGTTGCCGGCCTGTTTATGCAACTTTACCGATAGTTTGCCTGCGCTCAGGATGACGCTCACCTAGCGTAACCTGAGTCCTTCGCTCCAGGATCAGGCGTAAGGCATTGTTATATAGGATTTCCCGAATCCTGTCACTCGATTTTCATGGATTCTTAAGCCTGCAATGCCATCTTTGATTGTAGATGCGCATTTCATCGCTCCGGCATGAAGCCTCCCGCGAAGATTGTTTTCACCGCTGCCAGTGCGCGGCCGCCGAGGCGTCCGTGCCTGAGAGTCAACACCAGGACGATCGCCACGCGCGCAATCCCGACCGTGGTCATCGCACAGGGGGACAGGGCATGCTTTCATTCGCAAAATCCATGGATGCGGGCCATATCTTCGACGCGCTGTCGCGCTCGCAGGCCGTGATCCAGTTCGATCTCACCGGTACGATCCTGACCGCCAACGAGAACTTCTGCCGGACGCTCGGCTACGAGCTGAAGGAGATCGTCGGCAAGCACCATCGCATGTTCTGCGAGGCGGCCTATACGGCGAGCGACGAGTACCGCCAGTTCTGGGCGCGGCTGGCGCGGGGCGAATACGATTCGAACAGCTACAAGCGCCTGCGCAAGGACGGCGGCGAGATCTGGATCCAGGCGACCTACAATCCGGTCTTCCGCGGCGGAAAACCCTACAAGGTCGTCAAGTTCGCTTCCGACATCACCGAGGCGAGGAAGCGGGCGGCGGAGGATGCCAGCAAGCTCGACGCGATCACCCGTTCGCAGGCGGTGATCGAGTTCACGCCGACCGGCGAGATCCTGACCGCCAACGAGAATTTCTGTGCGGCCCTCGGCTATGACCTATCCGAAATCCGCGGCAAGCATCATCGCATGTTCTGCGACCCCGCCTATGTGCAGACCGCGGCCTATGCGGATTTCTGGAGAAGCTTGGCCGAGGGCCGCTTCATCTCCAACGAATTCGTGCGCTACGGCAAGGGCGGGCGCGAGATCTGGATCCAGGCGGCCTACAACCCGATCCGCGACCTTTCCGGCCGGGTCTACAAGGTGGTCAAGTTCGCGACGGATGTGACCGAGCGCATGTCGGCGATCAATGCGCTCGGCGCCGGGCTGAAGGCGCTGGCCGAGGGGGATCTGACGCAAACCCTCGCCACGGCCTTCGTGCCGTCGATGGAGACGGTGCGCAGCGACTTCAACGATGCGGTGGCCGGCCTGCACGAGGCGATGCGCACGGTCGAGAGCAACGCCAATGCGATCGCCTCCGGTGCGCAGCAGATCCGCTCGGCCGCCGACGACCTGGCGCGGCGCACCGAGCAGCAGGCGGCTTCCGTCGAGGAAACCGCCGCCGCCCTCGACGAGATCACCACCACGGTCGGCGATTCGAGCCGGCGGGCGGACGAGGCCGGCATGCTGGTCGGCAAGACCCGGGCGGGCGCGGAACAATCCGGCGCGGTCGTCAAGAAGGCGATCGACGCGATGGGCCAGATCGAGCAGTCCTCGCGGGAGATCTCCAACATCATCGGCGTCATCGACGACATCGCCTTCCAGACCAACCTCCTGGCGCTCAATGCCGGTGTCGAGGCGGCACGGGCGGGCGAGGCGGGCAAGGGTTTTGCCGTCGTGGCGCAGGAGGTGCGCGAGCTCGCCCAGCGGTCCGCCAGCGCCGCCAAGGACATCAAGGCGCTGATCACCACCTCCGGCGAGCAGGTCAGGAGCGGCGTGGCGCTGGTCGACGAGACGGGGCGGGCGCTTCAGGAAATCCTGGTGCAGGTGCAGGACGTGCACGCCAATGTGGTGGCGATCGTCGAGGCTTCGCGGGAGCAATCGACCGGGCTTCGCGAGATCAACCAGTCGGTCAATGCGATGGACCAGGCGACGCAGCAGAACGCGGCGATGGTCGAGGAGAGCACCGCGGCGAGCCACGCCATGGCGCGCGAGGCGGAGGCGCTGCACGCGCTCATCCGCCGGTTCCGGCTTGCGGGCACCCCCGCCCAGCCGGTGCAGCGCACGCCGTCACCCACCCCCGTATCGCAGCTTCATGCCATGGCGCGCGCCCTGCGTGCGCCGCGCGGCTCCACGGCGCCGGCAGCGGAGAACTGGGAAGAGTTCTGAGCGCGCCGCGGCATGAAAACGGCCGGCAGCAATGCCGGCCGTTCGCGTTCTCGGGATGGGATCAGGGGGCGGCGGCGTTGCCGGCGCGTGCTGCCGGCGGCACTTCGGCCGGCGGCGGGCGGTGGATTAGCGGCGCGGCCTGAAGGACGAGACTGTCGAGCCCTTCGCCGCCATGGTTGTCGACGATGTCGAAGAACTGCCGGCGCATGCGCGGCTCCCAGAACTTGTTGATATGGGTCGCCACGCCGCTCGCCGCCTCGCTCGCCGGCTGCGAATGGAAGAAGGTGGCGATCTGGTTTGCCATCCTGACGAGCTTGTTGCCTTCCGACATCCCTGTCTCCTAACCGTTGCCGATCCGGCGTTGCGTGCCGGAGACGATGCGCTCCGCGCCGGTGAAAATCTCGAACTCCTCGCCGCGCACCAGCGCGATCAGCGTCATGCCGGCCTCTTCGGCGGTGCGGATGGCAAGCGCCGTCGGCGCGGAAATGGCGATGATGAAGGGGCTGCCGATGATCGCGGTCTTCTGCACCATCTCGACGGAAACGCGGCTCGTCACCACGACGGCGCCGGCGCTGCCCGCATGCCCCGCCCGCCGCGCGGCGCCGACGAGCTTGTCGAGCGCATTGTGCCGGCCGACATCCTCCCGCACGGCGATGAGGCCGTCGCCCGGGACATAGAACCCGGCGCCATGCACGGCGCGCGTCACCATGTGCAGCGGCTGCTGGCCGTTCAGGAGGCGTACCGCCTCGACGACCGCATCTTCGCTGAGCGTAAGGGAGGAGGCACGCACCGAGGGCGTCACGCGCACCGCCTGCTCGATCGATTCGATGCCGCACAGACCGCAGCCGACGGGGCCGGCCATGTGGCGGCGGCGGGCGGTCAGCGCGTCGTTCTGCGCGTCCGCCAGCCGGATCTGCACGTCGATGCCCTTGTCCTCGGCCAGCACCTCGATGGTCTCGATCTCGCCGGGGTCGGTGATGATGCCTTCCGTCAGGCTGAAGCCGACGGCGAAATCCTCGAGGTCGGCGGGCGTCGCCATCATCACGGCATGGGTCGAGCCGGCATAGGAGAAGGCGACCGGGGTCTCCTCCGGCACGAAGCGTTCGCCCTCCGCAAGCCGCCCGTTGCGGCGGGCGATCTCGGCGACCTTGGTCGTGGTGGAAAAATCCGGCACGCCGCTATCCTACTCCGCTGCCTCCAGCTTGCCCCTGATCCGGCGTGAGCGGCGGGCCAGGTCGTCATATTCGATCTGCCAGTCGGACGGGCCGTTCGACGGCGAGATCTGCACGGCGGTCACCTTATACTCCGGACAGTTCGTCGCCCAGTCGGAGAAATCGGTGGTGATGACGTTCGCCTGCGTCGTCGGGTGGTGGAAGGTCGTGTAGACGACGCCCGGCGCGACGCGATCGGTGACGAGGGCGCGCAGCGTCGTCTCGCCCGCGCGGCTGGCGAGGCGCACCCAGTCGCCGTCGCGGATGCCGCGGTTTTCCGCGTCGTGCGGGTGGATCTCCAGCCGGTCCTCCTCGTGCCAGACGACGTTTTCCGTGCGCCGCGTCTGGGCGCCGACATTGTACTGGCTGAGGATACGGCCGGTGGTGAGCAGCAGCGGGAAGCGCGGGCCGGTCTTCTCGTCCGTCGCGACATATTCCGTGCGGATGAACTTGCCCTTGCCGCGCACGAAGCCGTTGACGTGCATGATCGGCGAGCCCTGCGGGTTCTTCTCGTTGCAGGGCCACTGCACCGAGCCGTTCTTTTCCAGATAGTCGTAGGAAACGAGGGCGAAGCTCGGCGTCGTCGCGGCGATCTCGTCCATGATCTCGGAAGGATGGCTGTAGTTCCAGGCAAGGCCCATGGCCCTGGCGAGGTTCTGGGTGACCTCCCAGTCCGCATAGCCGTTCTTCGGCGTCATCACGCGGCGCACGCGGTTGATGCGGCGCTCGGCATTGGTGAAGGTGCCGTCCTTTTCGAGGAAGGTCGAGCCCGGCAGGAAGACATGGGCATAGTTCGCCGTCTCGTTGAGGAAGAGGTCCTGCACCACGACGCATTCCATGGCGGCGAGGCCTGCGGAGACGTGCCTGGTGTCCGGGTCGGACTGGAGGATGTCCTCGCCCTGGATGTAGAGGCCCTTGAACGAGCCTTCGACTGCGGCGTCCAGCATGTTGGGGATGCGCAGGCCCGGCTCGTTGTTGAGCGTCACGCCCCACAGCTTCTCGAAGATCTCGCGCGTCGCGTCGTCGGAGATGTGGCGGTAGCCCGGCAGTTCGTGCGGGAAGGAGCCCATGTCGCACGAGCCCTGCACATTGTTCTGGCCGCGCAGCGGGTTCACGCCGACGCCCTCGCGGCCGATATTGCCGGTCGCCATGGCAAGGTTGGCGATCGCCATGACGGTCGTCGAGCCCTGGCTGTGCTCGGTGACGCCGAGGCCGTAATAGATCGAGCCGTTGCCGCCGGTGGCGAACAGGCGGGCGGCACCGCGCAGCGTCTCCGCCGGCACGCCGGTGAAGGCCTCGGTTTCCTCGGGGCTGTGGCGCGGCTCGGCGACGAAAGCGGCCCAGTCCTCGAACTCCGACCAGTCGCAGCGCTCGCGGATGAATTTTTCGTCGAAGAGGCCTTCCGTCACGATGACATGGGCGAGCGCCGTGACGACGGCGACATTCGTGCCGGGCTTCAGCGGCAGGTGGTAGGACGCCTTGATGTGCGGCGAGGAGACGAGCTCGATGCGGCGCGGATCGATGACGATCAGCTTGGCGCCCCGGCGCAGGCGCTTCTTCAGGCGCGAGGCGAAGACCGGATGGCCGTCCGTCGGGTTGGCGCCGATGACGATGACGACGTCCGTGTGCTCGACGCTGTCGAAATTCTGCGTACCGGCGGAGGTGCCGAAGGCCTGGCCGAGGCCGTAGCCCGTCGGCGAATGGCAGACGCGGGCGCAGGTATCGACATTGTTGTTGCCGAAGCCGGCGCGGATCAGCTTCTGGACGAGGAAGGTCTCCTCGTTGGTGCAGCGCGAGGAGGTGATGCCGCCGATCGAATCCCGGCCGTACTGGTACTGGATGCGGCGGAACTCGGCGGCGACGTGGGCATTGGCTTCCTCCCAGGTCACCTCGCGCCACGGGTCCGAGATCTTCTCGCGGATCATCGGGTTGAGGATGCGCTCCTTATGGGTCGAGTAGCCATAGGCGAAGCGGCCCTTGACGCAGGAATGGCCACGGTTCGCCTGGCCGTCCTTCCAGGGCACCATGCGCACCAGCTCCTCGCCGCGCATTTCCGCCTTGAAGGAGCAGCCGACGCCGCAATAGGCGCAGGTCGTGACGACGGAATGCTCCGGCTGGCCGATCTCGATGACGGATTTCTCGGTCAGCGTCGCCGTCGGGCAGGCCTGCACGCAGGCGCCGCAGGAGACGCATTCGGATTCGAGGAAGTGCTCGTGCATGCCGGGCGAGACGCGGCTGTCGAAGCCGCGGCCCTCGATGGTCAGCGCGAAGGTGCCCTGCACCTCCTCGCACGCCCGCACGCAGCGCGAGCAGACGATGCATTTCGACGGATCGTAGGTGAAATAGGGGTTCGATTCGTCCTTCGGCATCCAGCGGGCGTTGATCTCGCCGTTGCTGCGCGCCTTGACGTGGTTGTCGCCCTCGTAGCCGTAGCGCACGTCGCGCAGGCCGACCGCCCCGGCCATGTCCTGCAATTCGCAGTCGCCGTTCGCCGCGCAGGTGAGACAGTCGAGCGGGTGGTCGGAGATGTAGAGCTCCATCACGCCCTTGCGGATGTTTTTGAGCCGGCTCGTCTGGGTGTGGACGAAGAGGCCGGGCGCCACCGGGGTCGTGCAGGAGGCGGGCGTGCCGTTGCGGCCCTCGATCTCGACGAGGCAGAGCCGGCAGGAGCCGAAGGCATCCACCATGTCGGTGGCGCAGAGTTTCGGCACCTTTATGCCGGCCTCCATCGAGGCGCGCATGATGGAGGTGCCCTCGGGAACAGTGATCTCGTTCCCGTCGATGGTGAGCGTCACCATCCTTTCCGAGCGGGAGGCGGGAGTGCCGAAGTCGATTTCTGGAACGAGGGACATGGGAACCTCCGGGTCAATCCGTTGCGCCGCGGGTGGGCGGCGACTTCACTTGTTTCTACGACTTCGTCTCGGCGAGCGTCGCCGCGACGAGCGCATTGGCATGGCCATGGCCGAGACCGTGCGTTTCCTTGAGGAACGCGACGATCTGCATATGCGCCTTGCCGTCCTGCGCGCGGATGATCTCTTTCCAGTGCTCGATCGGCTGACCGTAGGTCTTCTCGATCGAGGGGAAGTAGGATGCCGGGCCCTTGACCTTTTCCGCCGCGCTCATTCCGCCGCCTCCACCATCGGGGCCGGGGAAAAATCCTCCGGGAAATGCGTCATGGCGCTCATGACAGGATAGGGCGTGAAGCCGCCGAGCGCGCAGAGCGAACCGAACTTCATGGTGTTGCAGAGGTCGGCGAGCAGTTCGCGGTTCTTTTCGGGCTCGATGCCCTGGGCGATCTTGTCCGCGGTCTCGACGCCGCGCGTCGAACCGATGCGACAGGGCGTGCACTTGCCGCAGCTTTCGACGGCGCAGAATTCCATGGCGAAGCGCGCCTGCTTCAGCATGTCGACCGTGTCATCGAAGACGGTGATGCCGGCATGGCCGATGAGGCCGTCCTTCGCGGCGAAGGCCTCGTAGTCGAAGGGCGTGTCGAACAGGGCGCGCGGGAAATAGGCGCCGAGCGGGCCGCCGACCTGCACGGCGCGGACCGGCCGGCCGGAGGCGGTGCCCCCGCCGATCGTGTCGACGATCTCGCCGAGCGTCAGGCCGAAGGCGGTTTCGTAGAGCCCGCCATGCTTGACGTTGCCGGCGATCTGGATCGGGATCGTGCCGCGCGAGCGACCCATGCCGAAATCGCGGTAATAGGCGGCGCCCTTGCCCATCACAACCGGCACGGAGGCGAGCGAGATGACGTTGTTGACCACCGTGGGGCGGCCCATGAAGCCCTGCAGGGCCGGCAGCGGCGGCTTGGCGCGCACGATGCCGCGCTTGCCTTCCAAGCTGTTGAGCAGCGCCGTCTCCTCGCCGCAGACATAGGCGCCTGCGCCGACGCGGATCTCCATGTCGAACGCCCTGCCGGAGCCGAGCACGGACGGGCCGAGCATGCCGGCGGCACGCGCGATGGCGACGGCGTCGTTCATCACAGCGATGGCGTGCGGATATTCGGAGCGGGTGTAGACGTAGCCCTTGGTGGCGCCGGTGGAAAGGCCCGCGATCGCCATGCCCTCGATCAGCACGAAGGGATCGCCTTCCATGATCATGCGGTCGGCGAAGGTGCCGCTGTCGCCCTCGTCGGCGTTGCAGACGATGTATTTTTGGTCACCCGGCGCATCGAGAACCGTCTTCCATTTGATGCCCGTCGGAAAGCCTGCGCCGCCGCGGCCGCGCAGGCCGCTGTCGGTGACTTTCTTGACGATGTCGGCGGGCGCCATCGCGATGGCCTTTTCGAGGCCTCGGAGGCCGCCATGGGCCTTGTAGTCCTCGAGCGAAAGGGGATCGATGACGCCGCAGCGGGCGAAGGTGAGGCGGGTCTGGTTCTTCAGGAACGGAATCTCTTCCGTTCCGCCAAGACAGAGCGGATGAGCCTTGCCGTCCAGCAGGCCGGCATCGAGCAGGGCGGGCACGTCGGCGGGCCTGACGGGTCCGTAGGCGATGCGGCCTTCGGCCGTCTCGACCTCGACCAGCGGTTCCAGCCAGTGCATGCCGCGCGAGCCGTTTCGCACGATCGTGATGTCGAGCCCGCGGGTCTCCGCCTCGCGGGAGAAGGCCTTGGCGACGCGGTCTGCGCCGAGCGCAAGGGCTGCGGCATCGCGGGGAACGTAGAGACGAACGGTCATCGGCGTGCCTCCGCGACGAGTTCCTTCGCCAGATCCGCATCGACCCGTCCATGCACCTCGCCGTCGAGCATCGCGGCGGGTGCGCAGGAACAGAGCCCGAGACAGTAGATCGGTTCGAGCGTGACGGCGCCGTCCAGCGTCGTCTGGTGGAAATCGATGCCGAGCAGCGCCTTCACGCGCTCCGCCAGCTCGTCCCCGCCCATCGACTGACAGGCCTCGGCGCGACAGAGCTTGAGCACATGCCGTCCGGTCGGGTGGTCGCGATAGTCGTGATAGAAGGTGACGACGCCATGCACCTCGGCGCGCGACAGGTTGAGCGCGCGGGCAATCACCGGCAGGCTTTCCTGCGGCACGAAGCCGAACTCCGCCTGGATCTCGTGCAGGATGGGAAGAAGCGGCCCTTCGAGCCCCTTCAGTTCGCTGACGATCGCCAGCGTTCTTGCGCCGACATTGCTGCCGGGTACGTGCACATTCATCGTCAGGCCTCCCAACCGACACGAATGAACCGCAAGGCCTCCGGGTTCTGCCGCGTCGATACCATTGAAACTGCTCGGCGAAGACCGGAACCCTGTCGATCCACGCGCTATTCTAACAGCTTCTCAGCCGGGAGGCGACCGGTCAATAAAGCAAAGCCGTTGATCGATAGAAAAAACCTATCAATCGATCCCCTTCTCCGCCAGCACGCGTGCTTCGTGCAGCAGGGCGGACACGAGCGGGGTGAAGGGCTCGCGATGGGTGGCGACGAGGCCGACGGTGTGGTGCGGCTCGGGATCGACGAGGGAAACTATACTTATTTCGTCAGGAAATCCAAACGATTTTGCGACGTTTCGCGGCATGATGCTCGCCCAGCGTCCTGTGCGCACATGGGAGAACAGCACGATCATCGAATTGGCTTCCAGCGAAGGCTCCACCGAAACGCCCGCTTCGGCAAAGTGCCGGTTGATGATGCGCCGGTTCTGCATGTCGGCGGTCAATAGGCAAAGTCGAACGCCGCCGGCCTCCTGCCAGGTCACGGTCTGGCGATCGGCAAAGGGCGTGCCGCGGGCGGTGACGAGGCAATAGTGCTCGTGCAGCAGCGGCACGCTGGTGACGCGGCCGAGCGGCTCGTTTTCGAGGTAGGTGAGGCCGGCGTCGATCTCCAGGTTCTCCAGGAGGCCGAGGATCTTGATCGACGTGGTGGAAACGATGGAGAAGGTGACGTCCGGGTGCTTTTCCTGGAAGGGAGCGGTGATGCGCGGCACCATGGCGAGCGTCGTCGGGATGGCGGCAAGGCGGATATGGCCGGACAGGCCCTTGCGCGCCGCGCGCATCTCCTCGCGCATGGTGCGCGTGTCGCCGACGATGCGGCGGGCCCATTCGAGCACGCGCTGGCCTTCCGGCGTCAGGCCCTGGTAGCGCGAGCCGCGCACGACGAGCATCACGCCCAGATGGTCCTCCAGCTGGCGGATCGCCGCCGAAAGCGTCGGCTGCGAGATGCCGAGCTCTTCCGCCGCCCGGGCGAAATGTCTCTCGCGGGCAAGCGCAATGAAGTATTCGAGCTTGTCTATCATCCCGTGCCTCCGCGTCCTTGATACAAAAGAACAGTGGCGGCACCAATGCCCCGCGCCCTATATCTGGGACGAATGGATGAGCACGAGGAGAAAGCCATGACGTTCCAGGCATTGCTGGTGGAGAAGGGGGCGGATGGCGCGGTTTCCGCGTCGGTCCAGGAACTGGACGATTCGCGGCTTCCGGACGGCGACGTCACCGTCGCCGTCGAGTATTCGACGCTCAACTACAAGGACGGGCTCTGCATCAACGGCAAGGGCGGGCTGGTGCGTGCCTTCCCGCATGTGCCGGGCGTCGATTTCGCCGGCACGGTCGAAGCGTCGGACGATCCGCGCTACCGGCCGGGCGACCGGGTGGTGCTGACCGGATGGCGGGTCGGCGAAGTCTGGTGGGGCGGGTACGCGACGCGGGCGAAGGTCAAGGCCGACTGGCTGGTGCCGCTGCCGGAGGAGCTGTCGACCCGGCAGGCCATGGCGATCGGCACGGCGGGGCTCACCTCCATGATGTCCGTCATCGCGCTGGAAGAGGCCGGCCTTTCGCCGCTGAAAGGCGAGGTGCTGGTGACGGGCGCGGCGGGCGGCGTCGGCTCGGTGGCGGTCGCGCTGCTGGCACGGCTCGGCTATTCGGTCGCCGCCGTCACGGGGCGGCCGGAAGCGGCGGGCTACCTGAAGGAACTGGGTGCCGAAACGATCGTCGACCGCGGCGAACTGTCGGAGGCGAGCAGCAAGCCGCTGGAATCGGAGCGCTGGGCCGGTGCCGTCGATGCTGTCGGCGGCGACATGCTGGCGCGGGTGCTCAAGCAGATGAAATATGACGGTGCCGTCGCCGCGGTCGGCCTTGCCGCCGGTGCCGCGGTTCCCTCCTTCACCGTCATCCCGTTCCTCCTGCGTGGTGTCAGCCTGCTCGGCATCGATTCGGTCATGCGGCCCTACGACCAGCGCGTCGATGCCTGGAACCGCATCGCCGCCGACCTGCCGATGGACAAGCTGGAGGCCATGGTGGTGGAGCACCGGCTGTCCGACCTGCCGGAGCTGGCCGGCAGGATCCTCGAGGGCAAGGTGAAAGGCCGCGTCGTCATAGACGTCAACGCTTGACCGGGCCACCGGTCTCAGCAGATCAGCTGGCCGCCGTTCACCTCCAGCACCTGGCCGGTGATATAACCGGAAAGGGCCTTGGAGGCGAGGAAGAGATAGGCGGGGGCGCAGTCCTCCGCCGTGCCGAGCCGCTGTAGCGGAATGGTCTTGCGCGTCGCCTCCAGCTTTTCGGCCGACGAATAGCGCGAATGGAAGTCGGTGGTGATCGTGCCCGGCGAGACGCAGTTGACGCGGATGCCGTCCGGCGCGAGCTCGCGCGCCAGCCCCTTGGAATAGGTCGAAACGAAGGCCTTGGTCGCCGAATAGATCGCCGAACCCGGGCTGCCGCCGGTGAGCGCCGAGATCGAGACCGTGTTGACGATGGCGGCGCTTGGCGCCCGGAGCAATGAAGGCAGCAGCGCGCGCGTCACCTCGACGACGGAGGTCTGGTTGAGGCGCACGACGGTCTCGTACTGCTCGTCCGTCAGCTCGGCGGCCGGGAAGCGGCCGACCATCGTGCCGGCATTGTTGATGAGCACGTCGACATGCGGGAAGAGGCTGTCCACCCGCTGCAGGATCGCGCCGATGCCGCCTTCGACGAGGAAGTCGGAATAGACGATATGGGCGCGGGCCTCCGCGACGGCGTTTTCCAGGAAATCGGGCAATGGGCCGGAAGGCGCCCGCCCGCCATGCAGCAGCACATGGGCGCCGCAATCGAGGAACTGCCGGGCGATCTCCAGGCCGATGCCGCGCCCCGCGCCCGTCACGACGACGTTGGCGCCCTTGAACAAGGCCGGATGAAACATGTGCTTTCCTCCCGATGCTCGCCGCAACCCGCTGCCGGCCCAGTATCACAAAAAGTGGGGCGCACTCCAAGAAGGCGGGGCGGATCAATTGATGTGCTTTCGTTTTTGCATATTATGAAAACAAACGAAAGCAATGGGAGGAGCCAATGTTTCTGACAGGTCGCCAGGCGGAGATCCTCGATCTCGCCAAGGCCGAGGGCCGCGTGCTCGTGGAGGACCTTGCGGCGCGCTTCTCCGTGACGCCGCAGACCATCCGCAAGGATCTCAACGATCTCTGCGATAACAAGGTCTTGACGCGCATCCATGGCGGGGCGCTGTTCCCGAGCGGCAACGAGAATGTCAAATACGAGGCGCGCCGCTCCATCGCCGCGCCGGAAAAGCAGGCGATCGGACGCGCCGCCGCGGCCATGATCCCGGACAATTCCTCGCTTTTCATCAATATCGGAACGACGACGGAGGCGGTGGGCGAGGCGCTGCTCGATCACAAGGAATTGATGGTCATCACCAATAATATCAACGTCGCCAACCGTTTGCGCGTCTACCCCTCGATCGAGGTGGTGATTGCCGGCGGCGTCGTGCGCGGCGCGGACGGCGGCATCGTCGGCGAGGCGGCGGTCGATTTCATCCGCCAGTTCAAGGTGGACTATGCCGTCATCGGCGTTTCCGCGATCGATGAGGACGGCGCGCTGCTCGATTTCGACTATCGCGAGGTGAAGGTGGCGCAGGCGATCATCGCGAATGCGCGTCACGTCATCCTGGTTTCGGATTCGACGAAATTCGAAAGGACCGCGCCGGTTCGCATCGGCCACCTCTCGCAGGTCCACACTTTCATCACCGACAGCTGTCCTTTCGAGGGCATTCGCAGCATTTGCCAGGAGCATGACGTGCGTCTCGTGGAAACGTCCTCTCCACCCTGAGGGCGGAAATGACGTTTTCACTCACATTCGTTTGACATTCGAAATGTTTTCGTTTTAACTCCACTGGCTTTCGCAACTGCGCAGATTTGTGCGATGCGAAATGGGAGGGGAATTTGAACGGCGACGTGATCCGCGATATTTTCGTTATCGGTGGCGGCATCAATGGCTGCGGCATCGCGCGCGATGCGGCGGGCCGTGGTTATTCGGTCGTGCTTGCCGAGATGAAGGACTTTGCGTCGGGCACGTCCTCGGCCTCCACCAAGCTCATCCACGGCGGCCTGCGCTATCTCGAACATTACGAATTCCGCCTGGTGCGCGAGGCGCTGATGGAGCGCGAAGTGCTCTGGGCCATGGCGCCGCACGTCATCTGGCCGATGCGCTTCGTGCTGCCCTTCCAGAAGGGCGGCCTGCGCCCGGCCTGGCTCATCCGTCTCGGCCTCTTCCTTTACGACTATATCGGCGGGCGCAAGCTGCTGCCGGCCACCCGCACGCTCGACCTTGCAAAGGATCCGGCGGGCGGGCCGCTGAAGAAGCTCTTCCGCAAGGCCTTCGAATATTCCGACGGCTGGGTGGACGATGCCCGCCTCGTCGTTCTCAATGCCCGCGACGCCGCCGATCGCGGCGCGGATATCCGCACGGCTACCCGGGTCGTCACCGCGCGCCGCGAAAATGGCCACTGGGCCGTCGAGACCGAGAATGTCGAGACGGGCGCGCGTGAAAATTTCCGGGCGCGCATGCTGGTCAATGCGGCAGGTCCCTGGGTCGACAAGGTCCTCTCCACCGCCTTCGGCCGCAACGACGTGCACAATGTCCGCCTCGTGCAGGGCAGTCACATCGTCGTGAAGACGAAGTTCTCTGATCCGCGCGCCTACTTCTTCCAGAACCCGGACGGGCGTATCATGTTCGCCATTCCCTACCAGGAAGAGTTCACGCTGATCGGCACGACCGACCGGGACTACCAGGGCGATCCCCGGGATGTTCGCATCAGCGACGCGGAAATCGACTATCTTTGCGCCTCGGCGAGCGAATATTTCGCCGAGCCGGTGAAGCGGGACGACATCGTCTGGACCTATTCCGGCGTGCGCCCGCTCTTCGACGACGGCGCCAGCAAGGCGCAGGAAGCGACGCGCGACTACGTGCTGAAGGTCGAGGGCGGCGATGGCCAGGCGCCGTTGCTCAACATTTTCGGCGGCAAGCTCACCACCTACCGGCGCCTCGCCGAATCGGCGCTGGAGAAGATCGGGGATGCGATCGGCGCGAAGGGGGACCGCTGGACGGCCGGTTCGCGCCTGCCCGGCGGCGATTTCAAGGTCGACGGGTTCGATGCCGAGGTGAAGGGGCTTTCCGCGCGGTTCGCCTTCCTCGCCCCGGCCCATGCCCGCCGGCTCGTGCGGCTCTACGGCACGCGGGCGGCGGCGATGCTGGACGGCGCGAAGGGCATCGACGATCTCGGCCGGCATTTCGGCAGCGACCTTTATGAGCGCGAAGTGCGCTGGCTGATGAAGGAAGAATGGGCCCGGCATGCCGAGGACGTGCTGTGGCGGCGGACCAAACGCGGATTGCATCTGACAGCCGCGGAGGCGGCTGTTCTGGAAGACTACATGGCGGCTGCACAGGCGGCCCCCCACTAGCGACCTTTTCCGGTGGCTGGGAGGAACGACGGAGACAGGAATGCTGGAACTCAAGAACATCACGAAGGTGGCGGGGGCGGAGACGCACATCCATCCGACCAACCTCGTGCTCGAGCGCGGCTCGCTCAACGTGCTGCTCGGCCCGACGCTGTCGGGCAAGACCTCGCTGATGCGGCTGATGGCCGGCCTCGACACGCCGACATCCGGTTCCGTCTGGTTCGACGGCAAGGACGTGACGGGCGTGCGCGTGCAGGATCGTGGCGTCGCCATGGTCTACCAGCAGTTCATCAACTATCCGGCGCTGACCGTCTACGAGAACATCGCCTCGCCGATGCGCATCAAGGGCGCCGACAACGCGACCATCGACCGGGAAGTGCGCAAGGCGGCCGATCTCCTGAAGCTGACGCCCTATCTCGACCGCACGCCGCTCAATCTTTCGGGCGGCCAGCAGCAGCGCACGGCGCTCGCCCGCGCCATCGTCAAGAATGCCAGCCTCGTGCTGCTCGACGAGCCGCTCGCCAACCTCGACTACAAGCTGCGCGAGGAGCTGCGCCTCGAACTGCCGAAGATCTTCGCCGCCTCCGGCGCGATCTTCGTCTACGCGACGACGGAACCCTCCGAGGCGTTGCTGCTCGGCGGCAACACGGCGACGCTCTCCGAGGGCCGCATCACCCAGTTCGGCCGCACGATCGACGTCTATCGCCGCCCGAACGATCTTCTGACCGCGCGTACCTTCGCCGACCCGCCGCTCAACACCATGCAGGTGCTGAAGACCGGCGGCCATTTCGAGATCGGCGGCAAGCCGGTCCTGCCGGTGCCGGTGCATCTTGTCGCGCTGCCGGACGGCCCCAGCACCATCGCCTTCCATCCGCATCACCTTTCGCTCGCCAGCCAGCATCCGGCTTCCGCGAGCCTTCAGGCGCGCACGGCGATTTCCGAGATCGCCGGCTCGGAAAGCTTCATTCACATCGAGTTCGAGGGCAGCCGCTGGGTCATGCTCTCGCCGGGCATCCACGACATCGAGCCGGACGCGGTCATCACCGTCCATGTCGATACGCGCCATCTGATGGCCTTCGGCACGGACGGCAGGGCGATCGCGGAACCCGCGGCCGCGGCGGCCTGAGGAGGAGACCATGGCACGCATCAATCTCGACCACATCCGCCACGCCTACGGCGAAAAACCGAAATCGGAAGCGGACTATGCGCTGAAGGAAGTGCACCACGAGTGGAACGACGGCGGCGCCTATGCGCTGCTCGGCCCCTCGGGCTGCGGCAAGACCACGCTGCTCAACATCATCTCCGGCCTGCTGCAGCCGTCCGAGGGGCGCATCCTGTTCGACGGCAAGGATGTCACCTACCTTTCGACGCAGCAGCGCAACATCGCGCAGGTCTTCCAGTTTCCGGTCATCTACGACACGATGACGGTCTACGACAATCTCGCCTTCCCCTTGCGCAACCGTGGCGTCGCGGAGCCTGAAGTCGATCGCCGCGTGCGCGAGATCCTGGAAATGATCGATCTCGCGGGCTGGGCGAAGAAGACGGCGCGCGGGCTCACCGCCGACCAGAAGCAGAAGATCTCGCTCGGCCGCGGCCTGGTGCGCAACGACGTCAACGCTATCCTGTTCGACGAGCCGCTGACCGTCATCGACCCGCATATGAAATGGGTGCTGCGCTCGCAGCTGAAGAAGCTGCACCGGCAGTTCGGCTTCACCATGGTCTATGTCACGCATGACCAGACCGAGGCGCTGACCTTCGCCGACAAGGTCGTGGTCATGTATGACGGCCAGATCGTGCAGATCGGTACGCCGGCCGAGCTTTTCGAAAAGCCGAGCCACACCTTCGTCGGCTACTTCATCGGCTCGCCGGGCATGAACGTGCTGCCGGTATTCATCGACGGCAACAGCATCAGGGTCGGTGAAGAGACGCTTACGCTCGACTACCGGCCGCAGGTCGCCGCCGGCGCGAAGACGGAACTCGGCATCCGCCCGGAATTCATCGCGCTGTCGCGCGAGGGCATGCCAGTCTCGATCAGCAAGGTCGAGGATATCGGCCGGCAGAAGATCGTGCGCGCCGAATTCGCCGGCAAGCCGATCGCCATCGTCGTTCCCGAGGACGGCGAAATCCCCGCCGAGCCGCGCGTCACCTTCGATCCCGCGGCCATCAACATCTACGCCGATTCCTGGCGTGTCGGCAGGGAGGGCTGACAATGAACAAGACCTGGAACAACAAGGCCTGGTTCATGGTCCTGCCCGTCCTGCTGCTCGTCGCCTTCTCGGCGGTGATCCCGCTGATGACGGTGGTGAACTATTCGGTGCAGGACACGTTCGGCAACAACCAGTTCTTCTGGAACGGCGTCGGCTGGTTCTCCGACGTTCTGGAATCCGACCGCTTCTGGCAGGCGCTCGGCCGCAACCTGCTCTTTTCCGGCATCATCCTGACCATCGAGATCCCGCTCGGCATCCTGATCGCGCTCAACATGCCCAAGAAGGGCCTCGGCGTGCCGGTCTGCCTCGTCCTGATGGCGCTGCCGCTGCTCATCCCGTGGAATGTCGTCGGCACGATCTGGCAGGTGTTCGGCCGCGTCGACATCGGCCTGCTCGGCCGCACGCTCCATTCGCTCGGCATCAACTACAACTATGTCAACAACGTCTTCGATGCCTGGCTGACGCTGATCATCATGGACGTCTGGCACTGGACGAGCCTTGTCGTGCTGCTCTGCTATGCCGGCCTCGTCTCGATCCCGGAGGCCTATTACCAGGCCGCCAAGATCGACGGCGCCTCGCGCTGGGCCGTGTTCCGCTACATCCAGCTTCCCAAGATGAAGCGCGTGCTGCTCATCGCCTTCCTGCTGCGCTTCATGGACAGTTTCATGATCTATACCGAGCCATTCGTCGTCACCGGCGGCGGCCCCGGCAATTCGACCACCTTCCTGTCGATCGACCTCGTCAAGATGGCGATCGGCCAGTTCGACCTCGGCCCGGCCGCGGCCATGTCCATCATCTACTTCCTGATCATCCTGCTGCTCTCGTGGATCTTCTACACGGTCATGACCAGCAGCGACGAGCAGGCGTGAGGGAGGAAAACCATGACCTCACAGGCAACCACCGCAAACACCATCCAGACGAGCGTTGCGAGCAATGCCGGCGCGAAGGCCGGGGCCGGCTCGAAGCGCAGCCTCTCCTGGCTCATTCCGACGCTCTACATCGTCTTCCTGATGCTGCCGATCTACTGGCTCGTCAACATGAGCTTCAAGACGAACCAGGAGATCACCGGCGTCTTCTCGCTCTGGCCGCAGTCGCCGACGCTCCGGAACTACGCCGTGATCTTCACCGATTCGGCCTGGTATTCGGGCTATATCAACTCGATCCTCTATGTGGTCCTGAACACGGTCATCTCGGTCGCCGTGGCGCTGCCGGCGGCCTACGCCTTCTCGCGCTACCGCTTCCTCGGCGACAAGCACCTGTTCTTCTGGCTCTTGACCAACCGCATGGCGCCGCCGGCCGTCTTCGCGCTGCCGTTCTTCCAGCTCTATTCGGCCTTCGGCCTGATCGACACGCATATCGCCGTCGCCATCGCGCACTGCCTGTTCAACGTGCCGCTCGCCGTCTGGATCCTCGAGGGCTTCATGTCCGGCGTGCCGAAGGAGATCGACGAGACCGCCTATATCGACGGCTATTCGTTCCCGAAGTTCTTCGCCAAGATCTTCGTGCCGCTGATCGCCTCGGGCATCGGTGTCGCCGCCTTCTTCTGCTTCATGTTCTCCTGGGTCGAGCTCCTGATCGCCCGCACGCTGACGACGACGGACGCCAAGCCGATCGCCGCCACGATGACGCGCACGGTCTCGGCCTCGGGCATGGACTGGGGCGTGCTGGCCGCCGCCGGTGTGCTCACCATCATTCCCGGCGCGCTCGTCATCTATTTCGTCCGCAACTACATCGCCAAGGGCTTTGCCCTGGGGAGGGTCTGATGGCCGCCGTCGCAAACCGCAACAACCGCTGGCCCGTGGCGCTTGCCGCCGTGCTCGCCGCCTATGCCGTCATCACGGGCCTCCTCGTCATGGCGATCCCCGTCAAGGACGGCGCGCGCGACTGGTTCGCCTCGCTCATTCCGGGCGGCTGGATGGCCTGGTCGTTCCCGACGGCCATGTTCTTCCTGACGATCTTCACGCTGATCGCGCTGATGGCGGTGTGGGAATATGCCCGTCCGGGCGGGTCCCCGCGCGTCGGCATCCTGCGCTTCGAGACGACCCGCGGCGACCGGCTCTTCGTGTCGCTGCTCGGCTCGGCGTTCATTCATCTCGCATGGCTGGGGCTCGTCGGCCCCAACCTGTGGTGGGCTCTTGCCTTGTCCGTGGTCTACGCCATCGGCGTGTTCCGCTTCGTCTAGGCAAAGGAAAGGGAGGCCCCGGGGAGAATAGGGGCCTTCGCGCATGCAATCGCAAAACCCCAAGGGAGGATCAATATGCGAAAGCAACTTCTGACGACGACGGCAGCCATGCTGCTGGCGTTCACCGGCTCCGCATTCGCGGACATGGATGCCGCCAAGAAATTCCTCGATGCGGAAATCGGCGACCTGTCCGCGCTCGACCGCGCCGGCCAGGAAGCGGAGATGCAGTGGTTCATCGATGCTGCCAAGCCCTTCGCCGGCATGGAGATCAAGGTCGTTTCGGAAACGATCACCACGCATGAATACGAATCGAAGGTCCTTGCGCCGGCCTTCACCGCCATCACCGGCATCAAGATCACCCACGACCTGATCGGCGAAGGCGACGTCATCGAGAAGCTCCAGACGCAGATGCAGTCGGGCGAGAACATCTACGACGCCTATGTCAACGACTCGGACCTGATCGGCACCCATTGGCGCTACCAGCAGGCCCGTTCGCTGACCGATTTCATGGCGAACGAAGGCAAGGACGTCACCAATCCCGGTCTGGACCTCGACGACTTCATCGGCAAGTCCTTCACGACGGCACCGGACGGCAAGCTCTACCAGCTGCCCGACCAGCAGTTCGCGAACCTCTACTGGTTCCGCTACGACTGGTTCAACGACGAGAAGAACAAGGCGGACTTCAAGGAGAAGTACGGCTACGACCTCGGCGTTCCGGTCAACTGGTCGGCCTATGAGGACATCGCCGAGTTCTTCACCGGCCGCGAGATCGACGGCAAGAAGGTCTATGGCCACATGGACTACGGCAAGAAGGACCCGTCGCTCGGCTGGCGCTTCACCGATGCCTGGCTCTCGATGGCCGGCAACGGCGACAAGGGCATCCCGAACGGCCTGCCGGTCGACGAATGGGGCATCAAGGTCGACGAGAATTCCCGTCCGGTCGGCTCGTGCGTCGCCCGCGGCGGCGACACCAACGGCCCGGCTTCGGTCTATGCCATCCAGAAGTACCTCGACTGGCTGAAGGCCTATGCACCGGCGGCTGCCGGCGGCATGACCTTCTCCGAATCCGGCCCGGTTCCCTCGCAGGGCGAAGTCGCCCAGCAGATGTTCACCTATACGGCGTTCACCGCCGACTTCGTGAAGGAAGGCCTGCCGGTCGTCAACGAGGACGGCACGCCGAAGTGGCGCTTCGCCCCGTCGCCGCACGGCGTCTACTGGAAGGACGGCATGAAGCTCGGCTACCAGGACGTGGGTTCCTGGACGCTGTTGAAGTCGACGCCTGACGACCGCGCCAAGGCCGCCTGGCTCTATGCGCAGTTCGTCGTCTCCAAGACGGTCGACGTCAAGAAGAGCCATGTCGGCCTGACGCTCATCCGCGAATCCTCGATCGCCCATCCGTCGTTCACGGAGCGGGCGCCGAAGCTGGGCGGTCTGATCGAGTTCTACCGTTCGCCGGCCCGCGTGCAGTGGTCGCCGACCGGTACGAACATCCCGGACTATCCGAAGCTGGCACAGCTGTGGTGGCAGGCGATCGGCGATGCCTCCTCGGGCGCCAAGTCCGCGCAGGAAGCCATGGATTCTCTGTGCGCCGAGCAGGAGAAGGTGCTGGAGCGCCTCGAGCGTGCCGGTGTCATGGGCGACATGGGTCCGAAGCTCGCCGAAGAGCACGATCTCGAATACTGGAACAAGGATGCCGTTGCGAAGGGCAATCTCGCGCCGCAGCTGAAGATCGAGAACGAAAAGGAAAAGCCGCTCACCGTCAACTATGACGAACTCGTCAAGAGCTGGCAGAAGTAAGGCGAACCGGCCGCGGGCGGCGTTTCGCCCGCGGCCATCTTTCCGGCATTTCCGGTAAGGCCGCGACGCGGTCTTGCGGGAAATGCCGTATCATCCGATCCCCTTTGCCCGCGCGCCGAAAGGTGCGCGGGCCTTTTCGTCTCAGCCGAGCCGCTTCACCCAGAGCGTATCGATGATGGAGGGGAAGAGCGTGTCGAGCATGTCCGTGTCGCTGCCGCATTCGGCCATGCGGGAAAGCTTCTTGTCGAGCGTCAGGTGGGCGAAACCGTGCGCCGTCGACCAGATGCCGATCAGCATGGCCTCGCCCTCGGCGTCGAGTTCCTCGCCTTCCTTCTGGCCGCGCAGGGCGCGCACGGTTCGTTCGAGCGCATTCCAGGCCGCGCCCGTCGCCCGGTCCAGCGACGGTTGGTCGCGCAGCAGCATGTCGTGGCGGAACATCAGGTGGAAGCGGCCGGGAAATTCCACGGCGAAGCGCACATAGGCGACGCCCTGCGCCTTGAGACGTTCGGCCGTGCTGCCGGTGTCGCCGGCAATCGCCAGCCGGCGGGCAAGCTCCGCCCAGCCGAGGGCGGCGACCTCCGTGAGAAGGCCGGCTGTGCCGCCGAAATGGTGCGAGGGGGCGGCGGGCGAGACCCCGGCGCGCCGGGCGGTCTCGCGCAGCGTGAACCCTTCGAGGCCCCGCTCGGCGAGCAGTTCGTCGGCGGCGCGGATCAGCGCGTCGCGCAGGTCGCCGTGGTGATAGCCGCGTTCGGCAGTTTTTTTCTCGTTCATCGCAGGTCTCGCAGACATGTCATCTTTACAGTGTAAAGATTGTGCGCTAGCACAATGTAAACACTGTTCAGATTTCTGCGAGGTATCATAATGCGTGCAGCCCGTGTGGCAACCGCCGAGACGAGGCGGGAACCATGGACCCTTTCGCAGATGCCGGACCAGGCCGGCCGCCTTGCCGTCGTCACCGGCGCCAATAGCGGCCTCGGCTTCCTGACGGCGCGCGAGCTTGCGAGGAAGGGTGCCGCGGTCCTGATGACCGCGCGCGACGAGGGCCGGGGGGAGCGGGCGTTGGCCCGCATTCGCGCCGAGCTTCCCGGGGCCGAGGTCATGCTGCGCCGGCTCGATCTTGCCGATCTCGACGATGTCGCGGCCTTTGCCGCCAGGCTTATCGCCGAAGGCCGGCCGGTCGATCTCCTCATCAACAATGCCGGTGTCATGATGCCGCCGCACGGGCTGACGCGGCAGGGCCATGAGACCCAGTTCGGCGTCAACCACCTCGCCCATTTCGCACTGACGCTGCGCCTGCTGTCGCTGCTGTCCGCAGCGCCCGGTGCCCGTGTCGTCACGGTCAGCTCCGAGCTGCACCGGCGCGGCCGCATCCATTTCGAGGACATCAGGGGCGAGAAGGCCTATGGCCGCCTTGCCTTCTACGCCCAGTCGAAGCTCGCCAACGTGCTCTTCGCGCTGGAACTCGACCGCCGTCTCAAGGCGGTCCGCCTGCCGGTGCTCAGCGTGCTTGCCCATCCCGGCTATTCCGCCACCAACCTCCAGACCAGTGCGACATCGGGCGCGCTGCGCCTCTTCATGCGCATCGGCAACCGCTTCCTCGCGCAGAATGCCGAGCAGGGCGTGCTGAACCAGCTCCATGCGGCAACCGCCGAAGGCCTTGTCGGGGGCGAGTTCATCGGCCCCGACGGGTTTCGCGAGATGCGCGGCGCCCCCGCGATCGTGCAGCCGCTGGCCGCCGCGACCGATCCCGTCCTTGCCGCGCGGCTGTGGCGGCTGTCGGAAGACTTTGCCGGCCTTACCTTCCCTTCCGTTGCGGAGCACCTGCGATGACCGCCCTGACGATGGACGCCTATCATTTCTTCCGCGCCTGGATGCGCGATCCGCTGCGCGTCGCTTCGGTCACGCCCTCCGGCAAGGCGCTGGCGGACATCATCGTGCGGGAGATCGGGCCGGAGACCGGCCGGGTCATCGAGCTCGGCCCCGGAACGGGCGTCTTCACGCGGGCCCTGCTGCGGCGCGGCGTCGCGGAGGAGAACATCGTCCTCGTGGAAATGGGAGCGGAATTCGCAGCGCTGCTGCAGCAGCGCTTTCCCAAGGCGCAGATCGCCTGCACCGATGCGGCGCGCATCGCCCGGTTCTGCGCCGTGCCTGCGGGCGCGGCGATCAGCGGCCTGCCGCTGCTTTCCATGCGGCCGGAGAAGGTTTTCGCCATTCTTGCCGGCACCTTCGCGCGGCTTGGCGAGGGGGCAGCGCTCTACCAGTTCACCTATGGCCTGCGTTGCCCGGTGCCGCGCGCCGTGCTCGACCGGCTCGGTCTCTCCGCCGTCAGGGTCGGCGGCACGCTGCGCAACGTGCCGCCGGCCTTCGTCTACCGGATCAGCCGCAAGGGCTGAACCGTCCAAAGACCGTTTGCCGGATTCCATGCATTGCGCAGCGCGGGGTCTTCCGCTAAGAGACCCCGCGGTTTCTCCCGCGCGCTCGCGCGAACATCTGGAATAGCGGTACACACAAATGGCACGCATCGTGATGAAATTCGGCGGAACGTCCGTCGCTGACCTCGACCGTATCCACAATGTGGCCCGCCATGTGAAACGCGAGGTCGATGCCGGCCACGAGGTCGCCGTCGTCGTTTCCGCCATGTCCGGCAAGACCAACGAACTGGTCGCCTGGGTGCAGGGCATGCCGAAGGTGACGGGCGCCAACTCGCCCTTCTACGACGCGCGCGAATATGACGCGATCGTCGCCTCCGGCGAACTGGTGACCGCCGGCCTTCTCGCCATCGCGCTCCAGTCGATGGGCATCAATGCCCGCTCCTGGCAGGGCTGGCAGATCCCGATCCGCACCGACAACGCCCACGGCGCCGCCCGCATCCTCGAGATCGACGGCGGTGAAATCGTCCGCCGCATGGGCGAGGGCCAGGTGGCGGTCGTCGCCGGCTTCCAGGGCCTCGGCCCCGACAATCGCGTCGCCACGCTCGGCCGCGGCGGCTCCGACACGTCGGCCGTCGCCATCGCCGCTGCCGTCAAGGCGGACCGCTGCGACATCTATACCGACGTCGACGGCGTCTACACGACCGACCCGCGCATCGAGCCGAAGGCCCGGCGCCTGAAGAAGATCGCCTTCGAGGAAATGCTCGAAATGGCCTCGCTCGGCGCCAAGGTGCTGCAGGTGCGCTCGGTCGAGCTTGCCATGGTGCACAAGGTGCGCACCTTCGTCCGCTCGTCTTTCGTGGATCCCGATGCGCCGGGCATGGGCGATCTTCTGAACCCGCCCGGTACGCTGATTTGTGATGAGGATGAGATCGTGGAACAGGAAGTCGTAACCGGCATCGCCTATGCCAAGGATGAAGCGCAGATTTCGCTCCGCCGCGTCGCCGACCGGCCGGGCGTTTCGGCCGCGATCTTCGGCCCGCTCGCCGAAGCCCACATCAATGTCGACATGATCGTCCAGAACATTTCCGAGGACGGCTCGAAGACCGACATGACCTTCACCGTGCCGTCCGGCGACATGGAGAAGGCGCTCAAGGTGCTCGAAGGCGCCAAGGAGAAGGTCGGCTTCGACGTGATCCAGCACGAGACGGGCCTCGTCAAGGTCTCCGTCATCGGCATCGGCATGCGCAGCCATGCGGGCGTTGCCGCCTCGGCCTTCCGCGCGCTTGCCGAGAAGGGCATCAACATCCGGGCGATCACCACCTCCGAGATCAAGATTTCCATCCTGATCGACGGCGCCTATGCCGAACTCGCCGTTCGGACTTTGCATTCCGTCTACGGTCTCGATAAGAAGTAAGGACCGGCCGACTCGGTGCCGATCTCAAGGATCGCCGGCGTGGCCCGCGCCGGTGGAGTAACGTCATATTCGGGAGACGCCACGCGATGAGAGACCTCTCCGCGGGTCCGCGCGTTCTTCTCAAGCGGCTGCGCGAACTGATGGCGGAGCCGCTCGAGCCGCAGGAGCGCCTTGACCAGATCGTGCGCCAGATCGCGCAGAACATGGTCGCGGAAGTGTGTTCCGTCTACGTGCTGCGCTCCGATGGCATCCTCGAACTCTATGCGACCGAAGGCCTCAATCCCGGGGCCGTCCACCTCGCCCAGCTCAAGATGGGCCAGGGCCTCGTCGGCACGATCGCCGCCTCCGCGCGGCCGCTGAACCTTTCCGACGCCCAGTCGCATCCCGCCTTCACCTACCTGCCGGAAACGGGCGAGGAGATCTACCACTCCTTCCTCGGCGTTCCTATCTTGCGCACCGGCAGGGCGCTCGGCGTGCTTGTCGTGCAGAACAAGGCGAGCCGCACCTACCGCGAGGACGAGGTGGAGGCGCTCGAAACGACGGCGATGGTGATTGCGGAAATGGTGGCGACCGGCGAGCTGAAGAAGCTCACCAAGCCCGGTCTCGAGCTGGACCTGTCCCGCCCCGTCGCGATCGAGGGGGCGAGCTTCGGCGAAGGCATCGGTCTCGGCTATGTCGTGCTGCACGAGCCGCGCATCGTCGTGACGAACCTTTTGAACGAGGATTCCGAACACGAGCTCGGCCGCCTCGCCGAGGCGCTCGGGTCGCTGCGCATCTCGATCGACGACATGCTCTCTCGCCGCGAAGTGTCGATGGAGGGCGAGCACCGCGAGGTGCTGGAAACCTATCGCATGTTCGCGCATGACCGCGGCTGGGTGCGGAAGCTCGAAGAGGCGATCCGCAACGGCCTGACCGCGGAAGCGGCCGTCGAGCGGGTGCAGAGCGAGACCAAGGCGCGCATGATCCGCCTGACGGATCCCTATCTGCGCGAGCGCATGCACGATTTCGACGATCTCGCCAACCGGCTCCTGCGCCAGCTGACCGGCTATGGCGCCAAGCTTTCGGCCAGCAGCTTCCCGAACGATGCGATCGTCGTCGCGCGTGCCATGGGCGCGGCGGAACTGCTCGATTATCCGCGCCAGAACGTGCGCGGCCTGGTGCTCGAAGAGGGTGCCGTCACCAGCCATGTGGTGATCGTCGCGCGCGCCATGGGCATTCCGGTGGTCGGCCAGGCGGCGGGTGCGGTGGCGCTTGCCGAAAACGGCGATTCCATCATCATCGATGGCGACGACGGGCGGGTGCATCTGCGGCCGTTGCCCGACCTTCAGCGCTCCTACGAGGAGAAGGTGCGTTTCCGCGCCCGCCGGCAGGAGCAGTACCGCGCGCTGCGCGCCGTCGAGCCCGTCACGAAGGACGGCCGGGCGATCAGTCTCCAGATGAATGCGGGCCTGCTCGTCGACCTGCCGCATCTCAACGAATCCGGCGCATCCGGCATCGGCCTCTTCCGCACCGAGCTCCAGTTCATGATCGCCTCGACCATGCCGAAGGCGGAAGAACAGGAGGCGTTCTATCGCAACGTGCTGAAGCATGCCGGCGGTCGCCCCGTGACGTTCCGCACGCTCGATATCGGCGGCGACAAGGTCGTGCCCTATTTCCGCGCGGCGGAGGAGGAGAACCCGGCGCTCGGCTGGCGGGCCATCCGCCTGTCGCTCGACCGGCCGGGCCTCCTGCGCACCCAGCTTCGCGCCATGCTGCGCGCCGCGGCGGGCGCCGATCTCCGGCTGATGCTGCCGATGGTGACCGAGGTTTCCGAGCTGAAGGAGGTCCGCGACCTTCTCCAGAAGGAAATCCAGCGGCAGTCCAAGATCGGCGAGCAGCTGCCCAAGAAGCTGCAGTTCGGCGCCATGCTGGAGGTGCCAGCGCTGCTCTGGCAGCTCGACGAGCTGATGGCCGAGGTCGATTTCGTCTCGGTCGGCTCGAACGACCTCTTCCAGTTCGCCATGGCGGTCGACCGCGGCAATGCCCGCGTCTCCGACCGGTTCGACACGCTCGGCCGGCCGTTCCTGCGCATCCTGCGCGATATCGTGCGCGCCGGCATACGCAACGACACGCCGGTAACGCTTTGCGGCGAGATGGCGAGCAAGCCGATCTCGGCCATGGCGCTGCTCGGCATCGGCTTCCGCTCGGTCTCGATGTCGCCGGCGGCGATCGGCCCGGTCAAGTCGATGCTGCTGTCGCTCGATGCGGGCAAGCTCGAAGCGGTGCTGACGCCGGCGCTCGACGATACAAGGCCGACGGCCTCGATCCGACAGATCCTCACCGACTTTGCGGCCGAGAACGGCGTTCCGCTTTAAAGACCTGACTGGAGTTTGAACGGTGGCGAAGCTTCCCGTTGAAAAGATGCGCGAACTCGAACGCCGTTTCGGCGAGATCGAGGCACGCATGTCGGCGGGGCCGGATTCGGAGACCTATGTGCGTCTCGCCTCGGAATATTCCGAGCTTCAGCCGGTCGTGACGAAGATCCGCGAATACGAGAAGGTCAGCGGTGAGATCGCCGACCTCGACGCGCTGCTTGCCGACAAGGCGACCGACCGCGAGATGCGCGACCTTGCGGAGATGGAGTTGCCGGAGCTGAAGGAACGGCTGGAGGGGCTGGAAAAGGAGATGCAGATCCTGCTTCTCCCCAAGGATGCCGCCGACGAGAAGAGCGCGATCCTGGAAATTCGCGCCGGCACGGGCGGTTCGGAAGCCGCGCTCTTTGCCGGCGACCTCTTCCGCATGTACGAGCGCTACGCTTCCGCCCATAACTGGAAGGTCGAGGTGCTGTCCGCGAGCGAGGGGGAAGCGGGCGGCTTCAAGGAAATCATCGCGACGATCACCGGGCGCGGCGTTTTTGCCAAGTTGAAGTTCGAATCGGGCGTGCACCGCGTCCAGCGCGTTCCGGAGACGGAGGCGAGCGGGCGTATCCACACCTCGGCGGCGACCGTCGCCGTGCTGCCGGAAGCGGAAGAGATCGACATCGAGATCCGGCCGGAGGATATCCGCGTCGATACGATGCGCTCCTCGGGCGCCGGCGGCCAGCACGTCAACACGACGGATTCGGCCGTGCGCATCACCCACCTGCCGACAGGCCTCGTCGTGACGAGCTCGGAAAAGTCGCAGCACCAGAACCGCGCCAAGGCCATGCAGGTGCTGCGCTCGCGGCTCTACGACATCGAGCGCCAGCGCGCCGAAAGCGAGCGCTCCGCCGACCGCAAGAGCCAGGTCGGCTCGGGCGACCGTTCCGAGCGCATCCGCACCTACAATTTCCCGCAGGGCCGCGTCACGGACCACCGCATCAACCTGACGCTCTACAAGCTCGACCGCATGATGGTCGGCGAGATCGACGAGGTGGTCGATGCGCTGGTCGCCGACTACCAGGCCGGCCTTCTCGCGCAGCTCGGCGAACAGGGGCGATGAACGGCCCGACGCTTGCCGAGGTGCTGGCCGCGGCGCGGCGCCGGCTTGCCGGAGCGGGCATCCGCGATGCAGCAGGCGACGCGCGGACCTTGCTCATGGGCCTATTGGGCCTGACGCCGACATCCTTCGTAACCGAGAGCGGCCGCAGCCTGGACGAGGCCGAGCGGCGCGCCGTCGATGCGGCGCTCGACCGCCGCATCGCGCACGAGCCGGTTCACCGCATCCTCGGCCGCCGGGCCTTTTCGCGGCTCGACCTGGTGCTGTCGCCGGAAACGCTGGAGCCGCGTCCGGATACCGAAATCCTCGTTGACGCCCTGACGCCCTATGCGGAGAAGATCGTGGGCGCGACGGGCGGCTGCCGCATCCTCGATCTTGGCACCGGAACGGGCGCGATCTGTCTTGCCCTTCTGGACCTCGTGCCCGGGGCGACGGGCGTGGGGGCTGATCTTTCGGCCGGGGCCCTTGAAACGGCGCGGCGCAATGCCGATATCAACGGTGTCGCGGATCGCTTCGAAGCGGTCGAGAGCGACTGGTTTGCAGCCGTGACCGGGGCCTTCGACATCATTGTGTCAAACCCGCCCTATATCGTCCGCTCCGTGGTCGGAACGCTGGACGACGAGGTCCGGCTCCACGATCCGATGCTGGCGCTGGATGGCGGGGAAGATGGGCTCGACGCCTATCGCGCCATTGCTGCCGGCGCGGGCGCTTATCTTCGGGAAAACGGCCTGGTGGCCTATGAGATCGGTTACGACCAGAAGGATGAGGTCACGGCCATCATGCGCGAGAAGGGTTTTTCGCGGATCGAGGCGATCAAGGATCTCGGCGGCAATGACCGCGCCCTTGTCTTTATAGCAGCGGTTGCCCGGTGATTTGCTGCGCAAGCACAGTAAATTCTGCGACCGCAAAGAAAAGGCTTGGAATCGGGAAAGAAGCGGGATAGGTTGCGGCCACGCACTGGGCAAGCGGTCATGGCACAGAGATTCGTTCCTGCATGACCCGATCGCGAGGATTGCTCTCTCGAAGAGTTGCTAGGGTTGAAGACTGCCTAGTGCGGGTACCTGTTAATTTGACGTCTTACGGCGACAGGACCACCGACCGGCGTGGTTTGCCCGCGGGTAAGGATGCTTGATCTGGCGTGTCCCGATCAGGCGTGCAGACACATGATCATCAAGACACGATACGTTAGGTGAGTGACATATGAGGCCAGGACAGCAAAACAAGCGCGGCCGCGGGCGTAACAACAACAATAACAACAACAATAACAACAACCAACACCGCAAGGGCGGCAATCCCCTGACGCGGACCTATGACAGCTCGGGTCCAGACGTGAAGATCAGGGGCACGGCCCAGCATATCGCCGAGAAGTACGCAGCGCTTGCCCGTGACGCCCAGAGCGCCGGCGACCGCGTCATGGCGGAAAACTATCTCCAGCATGCCGAGCACTACAACCGCATCATTGCCGCCGCCCAGGCGCAGATGCAGGACCGCTTCCCGCGGGACGAGCGCTCGGACAATGCCGACCGGACGGATTTCAACGATCGCGACGGTTTCGAGCGGGACGCCGACGAGATCGATTCGACGGCCGTCGACGAGCCCGCAGCCGTTGCGGCCCCGGTTGCCCCGGCCCCCGTCGCCGAGCAGCCCGTCATCGATGGCACCGGCCCGCAGCCGATCATCGAAGGCACGCCGGCTGAAGTTTCGCTCGAAGACGAGGCTGCGGCCCCGGCCGCCGGCCGCGCGCCGTCGCGCCGCCGCAGCACGCCTCGCCCGCGCCGTCCGCGTCGGGGCGAAGCCCAGGCCGCCGGTGACGAGGCGCAGCCCGCCGGCGATGAGGCTCCGGCCCTCGAAGCGTCGGAATAATCGCCTCCACCATCCCTGAAGAACCCGGCCTCGTGCCGGGTTCTTGCGTTTTGCAAGGCGCCCGCGAAAAATCTCCGGCGGCGGCCAGGCGCTCCCTTTAATTCCAGAAAACCCTCCACCATATTCGTTTCAAGCGGTTGACCGGTCGCGAGGCCGGGGGATCGCATGCATGACAGGCTCGCCTGATGGGAGCCTTATCCTGAAACGTCGACCGGTGCCTCGAAGGGCCGGCCGAGTCCTGGAGGTGAATGATGAACATTGAAAAATACTCCGAACGCGTTCGCGGCTTCCTGCAGTCCGCCCAGACGAAGGCGCTGGCCGACGGCAATCCGCAGTTCACGCCCGAACACGTCCTGAAGGTGCTGCTCGACGACGAGCAGGGCATGGCGACGTCGCTGATCGAGCGGGCCGGCGGCAATGCGCGCGACGTGCGGATCGCCAACGACGCCGCGCTTGCCAAGCAGCCGAAAGTTTCCGGCGGCAACGGGCAGGTCTATCTCTCCCAGCCGCTTGCAAAGGTTTTCTCCACCGCCGAAGAGGCCGCAAAGAAGGCCGGCGACAGCTTTGTCACCGTCGAACGCCTGCTTCTGGCGCTCGCGATCGAAAAATCCGCGGCGACGTCCGAGATCCTGGCGAAGGCCGGCGTGACGCCGGGCAAGCTCAACCAGGTCATCAACGACATCCGCAAGGGCCGCACCGCCGACACGGCGAGCGCGGAGCAGGGTTTCGATTCGCTGAAGAAGTTCGCCCGTGACCTGACGGCCGATGCGCGCGAAGGCCGGCTCGACCCGGTGATCGGCCGCGACGACGAAATCCGCCGCACGATCCAGGTCCTGTCGCGCCGCACGAAGAACAATCCGGTCCTCATCGGCGAGCCCGGCGTCGGCAAGACGGCGATCGCCGAGGGCCTTGCGCTCCGCATCGTCAACGGCGACGTGCCGGAGAGCCTGAAGGACAAGAAGCTGATGGCGCTCGACATGGGCGCGCTGATCGCCGGTGCGAAATATCGCGGTGAATTCGAGGAGCGCCTGAAGGCCGTCCTTGCCGAAGTGCAGGCGGAAGACGGCGAGATCATCCTGTTCATCGACGAGATGCACACGCTAGTCGGCGCCGGCAAGGCGGACGGGGCGATGGACGCCTCCAACCTGCTGAAGCCCGCGCTCGCCCGCGGCGAGTTGCACTGCGTCGGCGCGACCACGCTCGACGAGTACCGCAAGCATGTCGAGAAGGACGCAGCGCTTGCCCGCCGGTTCCAGCCCGTCATGGTGGACGAGCCGACCGTCGAGGACACGATCTCGATCCTGCGCGGCCTCAAGGAGAAGTACGAGCAGCACCACAAGGTCCGGATTTCAGACTCGGCCCTTGTTGCCGCCGCGACGCTCTCCAACCGCTACATCACGGATCGCTTCCTGCCGGACAAGGCGATCGACCTGATGGACGAAGCCGCCTCGCGGCTGCGCATGCAGGTGGATTCCAAGCCGGAGGAACTGGACGAACTCGACCGCCGCATCATCCAGCTGAAGATCGAGCGCGAGGCCTTGAAGAAGGAGACCGACCGCTCGTCGCAGGATCGACTTGAAAAGCTCGAGCTCGACCTTGCCGCGCTGGAAGAGGAAGCCGCCGCGCTCACCGCGCGCTGGCAGGCGGAGAAGTCGAAGCTCGGCCGTGCCGCGGACCTGAAGCGTCAGCTCGACGAACTGCGCAACGAACTGGCGATTGCCCAGCGCAAGGGTGAGTTCCAGCGCGCCGGCGAGCTTGCCTACGGCATCATCCCGAAGCTCGAAAAGGAGCTGGAGGAGGCCGAAGGCCGCGATGCGGGCGACGTCGATCCGATGGTGCAGGAGGTCGTGACCGCCGATAACATCGCCCATGTGGTCTCCCGCTGGACGGGCATTCCCGTGGACAAGATGCTGGAGGGCGAGCGCGACAAGCTCCTGCGCATGGAAGACGAGCTCGGCAAGTGGGTCGTCGGTCAGGGGGATGCCGTCCAGGCGGTCTCCCGCGCCGTCCGCCGCGCGCGTGCCGGCCTGCAGGATCCGAACCGGCCGATCGGCTCGTTCATCTTCCTCGGGCCCACCGGTGTCGGCAAGACGGAGCTGACCAAGGCGCTTGCCCGCTTCCTCTTCGACGACGAGACGGCGATCCAGCGCATGGACATGTCGGAATACATGGAGAAGCACTCCGTGGCCCGGCTGATCGGCGCGCCTCCCGGCTATGTCGGCTATGAGGAAGGCGGTGCGCTCACCGAATCCGTCCGCCGCCGGCCCTATCAGGTCGTGCTGTTCGACGAGATCGAGAAGGCGCATCCGGATGTCTTCAACGTGCTCCTGCAGGTCCTCGACGACGGCCGCCTGACCGACGGTCAGGGCCGTACCGTGGACTTCCGCAACACGATGATCATCATGACCTCGAACCTCGGCGCCGAATATCTGACGGCGCTGGGCGAGAACGAGGACAGCGACAGCGTCCGCGACCAGGTCATGGACGTCGTCAAGATGGCGTTCCGGCCGGAGTTCCTGAACCGGGTGGACGAGATCATCCTGTTCCATCGCCTCCGGCGGTCGGAAATGGGCGCGATCGTCGATATCCAGCTCACGCGTCTGCGCAAGCTGCTGGAAGATCGCAAGATCGTGCTCGACCTCGACGAGGACGCCGTGCACTGGCTGGCCGAGAAGGGCTACGACCCGGTCTATGGCGCGCGTCCCCTCAAGCGGGCGATCCAGAAGCACCTTCAGGATCCGATGGCGGAGAAGATCCTTGCCGGCGAGATCCCGGACGGCTCGACCGTCAAGGTGACCGCCGGTTCCGACCGGCTGCTCTTCTCGCCGCGGGGTGCCGCGGCAAGCAAGGCCGCCTGAGGCCGGTTCCGGTCCTGACGAGAACGAAGCGCGGGCTCTGCCCGCGCTTCTTGCGTTTCATGCCCTTCCGCCGGCCACGCCTTGCCTTCGGCCGCAAAATCTTTCCCTTTCCGCAGAACATGCGCTAAGGGCATCAGCCATGACCATGCCGGTATCGACAGACCCGAAATTCGTCGTCCTTCTCGGGGGCGCGCTCATCGTGACGCCGCGTCTTCGCGCGGACATGGCTGGCGCGCGCGTCGTTGCGGCGGATGGCGGCATGCGGCATGCGGCAAGCCTCGGCACCCTGCCGGAACTCTGGGTGGGCGATTTCGATTCGACCCCGCCGGAGCTTGTCGCCGCCTGGCCGCAGGTCGAGCGCCAGCCCTATCCCGCCGCCAAGAACGAGACCGACGGGGCGCTTGCCGTTTCGGTCGCGGCCGAGCGCGGGGCACGCGCCATCCTGCTCGCCGGCGCGCTCGGCGGGGAGCGCAGCGACCATGCGCTGATGCATCTCCTCCATGCCGTCTCGCTGGAAGAGCAGGGGTTTACCGTGAAGCTCACCTCCGGGGAGGAGGAGGCCTGGCCATTGCTGCCGGGCCGTCGCGACATCGACCTGCCGAAGGGGAGCCTTTTCTCCGTTCTCGGCCTTGCGCCCCTTTCCGGTCTCACCATCGACAATGCGCGCTATCCGCTGAAAGACTTTTCGCTGCCCTTCGGCTCCTCGCGCACCATTTCCAACGTGGCGGAAGGCCCGATCCGCCTTTCGCTCGCCGCCGGCCGCGCCATTCTCATCGCCCGGCCCTACGACCTTTCAGGAGCCTGACCCTTGGCACCGCCCATTCTCAAACTCGATGACATCTTCCTCAGCTTCGGCGGTACGCCGCTGCTTGCCGGCGCCAGCCTGCAGGTGGAGCCGGGCGACCGCATCTCGCTCGTCGGCCGCAACGGCTCGGGCAAGTCGACGCTGATGAAGATCGCCGCCGGCCTTGCCGAGGCGCAGTCCGGCGAGGTCTTCCGTCATCCTTCCGCGACGATCCGCTACCTGCACCAGGCGCCGGATTTCGACGGCTACGACACGGTCGCGGCCTATGCGGAGGCGGGCCTCGGGCCGAGCGACGATCCCTATCGCGTCACCTACCTGCTCGAACATCTCGGGCTCACCGGCAGCGAGGATCCGAAATCGCTGTCGGGCGGCGAGGCGCGCCGGGCGGCGCTGGCCCGGGTGATGGCGCCGGAGCCGGACATCCTTCTCCTCGACGAGCCGACCAACCATCTCGACCTTCCGACCATCGAATGGCTGGAAGGCGAGCTGCAGTCCACCCGCTCGGCCCTCGTCGTCATCTCGCACGACCGCCGCTTCCTCGAAAAGGTGTCGAACGCAACCGTCTGGCTCGATCGCGGCCAGTCGCGGCGGCTCAACCGCGGCTTCGGCCATTTCGAGACCTGGCGCGACGAGGTGCTGGAGGCCGAGGAGCTGGAGCAGCACAAGCTCGGCAAGGCGATCGAGCGCGAGGAGCACTGGCTGCGTTACGGCGTCACCGCCCGCCGCAAGCGCAACATGCGCCGCCTCGGCGCACTGCATGATCTGCGCGCCCGCTATCGCGGCCACAAGGGGCCGCAGGGCAGCGTGCAGGCCAGCGCCTCCGATGCGCAGGAATCCGGCAAGCTGGTGATCGAGGCGGAGAAGATCACCAAGGCCTATGGCGAGCGCACCATCGTCGCGCCGTTCTCGATCCGCGTCCACCGCGGCGATTGCATCGGCCTCGTCGGCCCGAACGGCGCCGGCAAGACGACGCTGCTCAAGATGCTGACCGGGCAGCTGGCGCCCGACAGCGGCACCGTCAAGCTCGGCACGAACCTGGAGATCGCCACGCTCGACCAGCGCCGCGAGGACCTCAACCTCGACGACACGCTCGCCCATTACCTCACCGACGGGCGCGGCGAGACGCTGCTCGTCAACGGCGAGCAGCGGCACGTCACCGGCTACATGAAGGAGTTCCTGTTCCAGCCCGAGCAGGCCCGCACGCCGATCCGCAACCTCTCGGGTGGTGAGCGCGCCCGGCTGATGCTGGCGCGCATCCTGTCGCGGCCGACGAACCTCCTCATCCTCGACGAGCCGACCAACGACCTCGACATCGAGACGCTCGACCTCCTGCAGGAGATCGTCGCGGGCTTTGCCGGCACCGTGCTGCTCGTCAGCCACGACCGCGACTTCCTCGACCGCACCGTCACCTCGACCATCGCGCCCGCCGACCCGGAAAACCCCGACGGTCGCTGGATCGAATATGCCGGCGGCTATTCCGACATGATGGCGCAGCGCCGCGGCGCGATCGAGGAGAAGCGCAAGGCGGAAAAGGCCGAGAAGGCGAAGGCGGCCGAAACGTCCGCCGCGGTCCCGGCGGAGAACAAGGGCAAGGCGAAGCTCTCCTACAAGCAGAAGTTCGCCCTGGAAAACCTGCCGAAGGAAATGGAGAAGGCGGAGAAGGAGATCGCCGCCCGCGAGGCGAAGATGGCCGATCCCGCCCTCTTCACCAAGGATCCCGTCACCTTCAACAGGCTGGCGGCGGAGATGGAAAAGCTGCGCCATTCCCTGACGGCGATGGAAGAGGAATGGCTGGAACTGGAGATGCTGCGCGAGGAACTGGAAGGCTGAAAAGCCCGGGGGCGCCGGGTTCAGCGGGTGTTCCATCCGAAACAGCGCCGCGCCCGGCAATATGGGACAGTCTGATCACTGGATGAGAGGAGCTCATCCTGTAACCCGGAAGAGATCAGGAGAGTCCCATGCGCAAGTTCGTCATTTCCGCCGTCGTCGCCATCGTCGCCGCTGTTTCCTTCGCCGCCCCGTCGCAGGCCGGCTATTACGGTTACGGCCACAAGAGCTACGGCTGGAAGAGCTACGGCCACGGCCATCACGGCTACAAGAAGCATTACCGCGTCAAGCGCCACCATGGTCACTACGGCCATCGTTGGGGCGGCCATTGGGGCGGCAAGGTGTACTACAAGAAGCGCTACTACAGCTACTACTGAGCAGCCGTCTTCCTTCAGGAAGCAAGGCCCGGATGCCTGTCGCATCCGGGCCTTGCCCGTTTCCGGCGGTGGATTGATTCGTGGTGCAAGGAGCGCTATTTAAATCGCTCGTGGTGATTTGGCCGGCCGGCTTGCAGCCACGTTAAACAAGTCGCTAAAGGGCCGCGCGAGGAAAAACCTTCCGTGGACCGGTTGCGACACTGTTGCGGCCGGTTTTGTTTTTTCGATCGAGTGAGACATGCCCATCAAGATTCCCGATACGCTTCCCGCCTTCGAAACCCTCGTTCACGAGGGCGTGCGGGTGATGACCGAGACGGTAGCGATCCGGCAGGACATCCGCCCCTTGCAGATCGGGTTGCTCAACCTCATGCCGAACAAGATCAAGACGGAAGTGCAGATGGCCCGCCTCGTCGGCGCCTCGCCGCTGCAGGTCGAGCTGTCGCTGGTGCGCGTCGGCGGCCACCGGGCGAAGAACACGTCGGAAGAGCACCTGCTTGCCTTCTACGATACGTGGGAGGAGGTGCGGCACCGCAAGTTCGACGGTTTCATCATCACCGGCGCGCCGGTGGAGACGCTCGACTACGAGGACGTCACCTACTGGGACGAGATGAAGCAGATCCTCGACTGGACCGAGACCAACGTGCATTCGACGCTGAATGTCTGCTGGGGCGCGATGGCGGCGATCTACCATTTCCACGGCGTGCCGAAGCACACGCTGGAGGAAAAGGCCTTCGGCGTCTACCGCCACCACAACCGCAAGCCTTCGTCGGTCTACCTCAACGGCTTCTCCGACAATTTCGAGGTGCCGGTCTCGCGCTGGACGGAGATCCGCATCGAGGACATCCGGGCCGTGCCGGAACTCGATATCCTGCTCGATTCCGACGAGACCGGCGTCTGCCTCGTGCAGGAGAAGGCCGGTAACCGCCTCTATATTTTCAACCACGTGGAATATGATTCCACCTCGCTTGCCGACGAATATTTCCGCGATGTCTCGGCCGGCGTGCCGATCAAGCTGCCGAAGAACTATTTCCCGCACAACGATCCGTCGCTGCCGCCGCAGAACCGCTGGCGCGGCCATGCGCATCTGCTCTTCGGCAACTGGATCAACGAGATCTACCAGACCACCCCCTATGATCTGGAAAAGATCGGAACAGGAGCCTGACCCGTGAGCCGTGTCGTCATTCGCCCGCTGCATGAAGATGATGAAGGCGAATGGCGCCGCCTGTGGACCGCCTATCTCGCCTTCTACGAGACGGTGCTGCCGGAGGAGGTCTATGCCACCACCTTCGCCCGGCTGACGGGCGAGGCCGCGGAGGGCGAATATCGCGGCCTCCTCGCCACGCTCGACGGCAAGCCCGTCGGCCTTGCGCACTACCTCTTCCACCGTTCCTGCTGGACGATCGGCAATGTCTGCTACCTGCAGGATCTCTTTGCCGATCCCGACGTGCGCGGTTCCGGCATCGGCCGGGCGCTGATCGAGGGCGTCTATGCCAAGGCGAGGGAGGCGGGCGCGCCGGAGGTCTACTGGATGACGCAGGCGTTCAACGCGACGGCGCGCCGGCTCTACGACCGCATCGCCGACGAGACCCCCTTCATCATCTACCAGAAATCCTTCTGAGTTCGGATTTCGAAAAAGTATGACTTTTCCTGTTGCGAGTGACGAGGAATTGCAGCAGGTTGCCCGGAAAGATCGGCCGACGGAGGAGTGGAGCGTGGGTGCGGAAAATGAAGTGTTCGGCCGTCTGGGGACCGGCGAAGCGGTCGAGCGCGTCACGATCGCCGGCGGCGGGCTGACTGCCCGGGTGCTCACCTGGGGTGCCGTCATCCAGGACCTGCGGCTCGAGGGGCATGATGCGCCGCTCGTGCTCGGCTTCGAGGATCTTCCGTCCTATCTCGACCACTCCCCCTATTTCGGAGCGACGCCGGGTCGTTGCGCCAACCGCATCGCCGGCGGCCGTTTCTCGATCGACGGCGCGGATTTCCAGCTCGAATGCAACGAGCGCGGTGTCACGCACCTGCACGGAGGCAGCGACGGCGTCGGCCGGCAGAACTGGCGGATCGCCGCGCAGGGCGCCGACTTCGTCACCCTGACGCTGACCGATCCCGCAGGCCGCGCGGGGTATCCCGGCAATTGCGCCCTGACCTGCACCTATCGGCTGCCCGGCGACGGGATCCTGTCCGTCCTCTACGAAGCCGTCACGGATGCGCCGACCCCCGTCAACCTTTGCCAGCACAGCTATTTCAACCTCGATGGCAGCGCCGATGCCCTCGGCCATGAGATTCGCCTCAGGGCGGAGCACTACCTGCCCGTCGACGGGAACCTGATCCCGACCGGCGAAATCCGGCCCGTCGACGGAACCCCCTTCGATCTTCGGCAATGGACGCCGCTGCGCCGGCAGACGGAGGAGGGCGGGATCGCCTTCGATCACAATTTCTGCCTCTCGCCGGGCCGGCAGGCCAAACGCCCGGTCGTCGAGGTCCGTAGCCCGCTTTCGGGGGTCTCGCTGGAGGTGTCGACCACGGAGCCGGGCGTACAGTTCTACACCGGCGCGAAGGTCAGGCCGCCGGTCCCGGGGCTCGACGGCCGCAGCTATGGCGCCTTTGCCGGCTTTTGCCTGGAAACGCAGGTCTGGCCCGATGCCGTCAACCACGGCGATTTCCCCGCTGCGGTGCTGCGTCCCGGCGAAACGCTGCGGCAGGAAACGGACTACGCCTTCCGCAAGGGCTGACCTTCGCGAACGGCATTGCCGCAACGCAACAGAATCGAAACCTTTGTAGTGGACAAACTGTTCCATGAGCCTGGAATGATACCGGGACGTGCGGGAGCGAACGCGCCAGGACAGCGCCGGTCGCCCAGGAGCGTATCCGCCTTTCTTTGAATCGCGAAAACGCTCCAACCTTTTGTTTGTCGCAATTCCGCATGCAAAACCGCTTCGCGCCTTTGCCGGAATTGCTCTAGTGGGACCTGTCCATGAAAATTTCGGATCTCTCCATTTCCCGGAAAGTCGGCCTTCTCGTGTTCCTGATGGGCATTGCCGCCGGCACTATCGCCGTCGTCGGCGGGGGCGGGCTCAGTTCACTCGGCTCGGCGCTTCAGGATACCGGCGCGCGCGAGGAGGTGGCCCGCGAGGCCATGGACCTGCGCATCGATGTCATCGCCATCAGCCGCATGACCTACCAACTGGCGATCGCGCCGGAAAAGGCCGCCGACTTTGCCGTCGAGACGGAAAAGCGTGCCAAGGAAATGCTCGATCGCCTGCCGAAGATCGCCTCGACGGCCGATGCCAACGAGCAGAAGTTGCTCGACGGTGTCCGCGCGTCGCTGACGCCCTATTTCGAGGATATCCGCGCCATGGTGGCGATTGCTGGCTCATCGCAGGGCCAGGACCGCGCCGTGATCCTCGCGGCGCTCGACAAGGCTCTGGAGGGCCAGAAGGCCGTTACCGCCGCGCTCAAGGAATATACGACCTACTCTGCCGAAACGCTGTCGCAGTCGCGCGCCGTCGCCATCTCGCGCTCGACGACGACGCAGGCCGTGCTGCTGGCGACCGCCTTCACCTGCATCGTCGCGGGCATGCTGCTCAGCATGCTGCTGGCGCGCAACGGTATCGTACGCCCGATCCAGCGCCTGACCGGCGTGATGTCCAACCTTGCCGCCGGCAAGCTCGATGACGCGATCCCCTATACCGAGCGCAAGGACGAGATCGGCGCCATGGCGCGCACCCTCGACGTCTTCCGCGCCAACGAGATGCAGATGCGCGAGATGGAGGCGCAGGAAGCGGCCCTTCAGGCGCAGAGCAAGGATCTGCAGACGAACATCAGCTCGATCGTGGCGGCCGCTGCCGCCGGTGACTTCTCCCGCCGCATCACCAAGGCCTACGAGGACGAGGACCTGCGCCGCTTCGCCACGAGCGTCAACGAGCTTGTCGAGAATGTCGACCGGGGCGTCAGCGAGGTGCGCCGCGTGATCGCCTCGCTCTCCCATGCCGACCTGACGCAGGAAATGGCCGGCCACTTCCAGGGCGACTTCGCCGAGCTCCAGGCGAACGTCAACGGCGCCATGCTGACGCTGCGCAGCACCATGACCGGCATTCTTTCCACCGCCGGCACCATCACCGGCAATTCGCGCGAGCTTTCCGCCGCCGCCGACCAGCTCGCCCACCGCACGGAGCAGCAGGCTGCCTCGCTGGAGGAAACCGCCGCCGCGCTCGAGGAAATCACCACCACGGTGAAGACCTCGACGACCCGCGCGCTCGAAGCCTCCGAGATCGTGCGCGAGGCGAAGGACAGCGCCGAGAAGTCCGGCGACATCGTCCAGAACGCCATCGACGCCATGGGCCGCATCGAGCAGTCCTCGCAGAAGATCAACCAGATCATCTCGGTCATCGACGAGATCGCCTTCCAGACGAACCTCCTGGCGCTGAATGCCGGTGTCGAGGCCGCCCGTGCGGGCGAAGCCGGCCGCGGCTTTGCGGTCGTCGCCCAGGAGGTGCGCGAGCTCGCCCAGCGCTCGGCCAATGCCGCCAAGGAGATCAAGACGCTGATCAACGCTTCGGCGGGCGAGGTGAAGGGCGGGGTCGCGCTGGTGCTGTCGACCGGCGACGTGCTCTCGGAGATCAAGGACCTCGTCAACCGCGTCAACGACCACGTCGTCTCGATCACCCGCGCGGCACAGGAACAGTCCGCAGCGCTCGGCGAGATCAACACGGCCGTCAACCAGATGGACCAGATGACCCAGCAGAACGCCGCCATGGTGGAGGAGACGACGGCTGCCAGCCAGGTGCTCGCCAGCGAGGCCGCCCAGCTCCAGGCCGCGCTGTCGCAGTTCCATATCGGCGAGGAGCGCGGCAGCACCGCCTACCAGCGCCGGGCCGCGTAGGGCACATTTATACCGCATGGCGAAGGGCCAGCGACCGGAACCGGCCGCTGGCCCTTCTTCCTTTGATCAGAACGAGCCCTTCAGGCTGCTCTGGAGGGCATCGATGATCCGCTGTTTCAGCTCGGCATGGATGTCCGCCCGGGTGCGGCTGCCGGGGTCGTCGCAGATCGGGTCCACTTCACCCAAGGATTTCAGCAGGTCGGCGCCGCCCTCCTTGCATTCCGGCAGGAAGCTGAAGTGCACGGCTTCCGCCACCGCCGTATAGGAGGCCTGCGGCACCAGCGCCGCCAGCCTGTCCGCGATCACCGCTTCGGGGATCGCGTCCGCATTGCCGAGATTGATGAAGGCGAGCGGGATGTCGATCGCCTTCAGGCTGTCCGCGGCATAGGCCTGGGCCAGCCCCGGGTCCACCGCGACCACTGCGCGCACCCGCGCATCCCGGTTCGACTGCTCGAAGCGGGCCTTGTCGAGCCTGCGCAGGTCGACCTTCTCCACCGCCACCGGCTTGTCGTCGACATATCCCCGGCCGCCGGCGAACCAGGCGCAGTCCCACTTGCCGTATTCGTCGCAATAGCGGGCATAGGCTTCGAGATCCGCCCGTGCGCCGGCGATCTCCATCGCCGCCGCGCCGCCGAGCGAGAAGCCGACGACGCCCACGCGTGCCGGGTCGATCGTCGCCCGCCAGGCGGCGTCCTGCGAAAAGGCGTCGATCAGGGCGGAGAGGTCGGCGGTGCGCTCCCAGAGTCTTGGCGTTGCGGCGGGCGTCGAATCGCCGCTCGTCGTGCCGGGATGGTTCGGCCCGGCGACGACGAAGCCGGCCTCGGCCAGCGCCGTCGCAAGCCAGCTCATGCCCTCCACCCGGCTGCCCGAGCCATGCGAGAGCAGCACGAGCGGAAAACGCCCTTCGGCGACGGGCGCGTCGCCATGCGCCGGTGCGCCCTTGAACAGCCGGTTGTCGCCGGTGAGCAGCGGCGCGCCGCCGGCCTTGGCCGGATACCAGACCGTGACGTCGATATCGCGCCCGCGCTCCGGTGCAAAGACGGTGATCGTGCGGACGCCGACCTCGGCGGCATGGGCGGGTGTGGCAGCCGCACTGGCAAGGAGGAAGGCAAAAAACAGGGAAAGGATGGACATCGGAACCTCGTTCGGTAGGACTTGACCGGCAGATCCTCGCCGCGACCTGCCCTTCGTCGCGTCCTCGATCGTGTTTGAGGTCGCCCTTGATCGCGATCGGGATCATGATGCCGGCCAACGCCAACCGATCCGTGCTGCCCCGTGCTCTTCGTTCCCCTGCCTTTCGTCGTCGCCCTCCTGCTGCTCCTGCGTTTCGTCGCGCTCCTGCGCCAGCAGGAAGGCGGCAACCGGCCGTTCCTCGCCTTGATCGGGCTCTGCATCCTGCAATCGATCGCCGTCGGCCTGCGCTGGGGCTACGACGTGACGGCAGTGCGTTATGTCCTGCCCGTGCTGGCGGGCGGCCTGCCGCCGCTGGTGCTGGCGAGCTTCCAGAGCCTCATGCATCGCGACCGGGCGGATCTTCCCTGGCTGAACGCCGCGCCGCCGGTGGCGATCCTCGCCCTTCTGGTGCTGGCGCCCGATCTCATCGACGGTGCGCTCGTCGTCATCTTCGTCGGCTACGCCGTCATCCTCCTGCGGCTCGCCAATGCCGGCCCCGATGGGCTGGACGAGGCCCGGCTCGACGGCGCCGCGGGCGCGCACAAGGCGCTGCTCATCGCCGCCGGCTCGCTCTGCCTCTCGGCGTCCCTCGACATCGCCATCGCGCTGGATTTCGAGTGGAGCCGGGGCGAGAACGTGCCGATGATCGTCAGCAACGCCAACCTGCTCAGCCTCTTCCTGGCCGGCCTCACCGCGGCGGTCGCCGCGCGCGCCCGCGCCTTGCCTGCTCCGCCGGAGGAGGGCGACCGGGATGATTCGATGGCGGAACGGGATCGCGACGTGCTGGAGCGGGTCGACCGGCTCCTTGCCGACCAGAAACTCTTCCGCGACGAAAACCTGACGCTCGCGCGCCTCGCCCGGCGGGCAGGCGTGCCGGCCCGGCAGATTTCCGGCGCGATCAACCGCCTGACCGGCAGGAACGTCTCGCAATATATCAATGATTTCCGCATCGCGGAGGCCTGCCGGCTGCTGTGCGACACCGACATGCCCGTGACCTCGGCCATGCTCGAATCCGGCTTCCAGACCAAATCGAACTTCAACCGCGAATTCCGCCGGGTCAACGCCATGAGCCCCGCAACCTGGCGCGCCGAAAACCGCTCGCCCCGGTCATGAGTGGGAATCCCTGCCGCAGAAAACACAAAAGCCCCGGCGAACCGAGGCTTACGACGTTTTGGAAGAATGGAGCGGGTGAAGCGATTCGAACGCTCGACCCCAACCTTGGCAAGGTTGTGCTCTACCCCTGAGCTACACCCGCTCATCGTCGACGGCCTGGGGTAGTCGGTGGCCGAAGGTCGCTGCGTTGCGGCGACGGGCGGTATATGGCCCAAGGCTTTTTCAAATGCAACAGGGAAATGTCAGATTTTGGAGAAAAAAATCCGGAGACTTTCAAAGTCCCGGATTTTCAGGCGGTTGCGCTTGTGCGGTCGAAGCCCTATCAGCGGATGGACGTCAATTGAGCCGGGACAAGCAGGAAAATGACCGAAGCGCAGCCGAAGACCGACAGGGATCTCTTCCAGTTTCTCGACGATCTGGGCATCGCCCACAGCACGAAGGAGCATGCGCCGGTCTTCACCGTCGCCGAATCGGTGGCGCTGCGCGACGAGATTCCCGGCGGCCATACGAAAAACCTCTTCGTGAAGGACAAGAAGGACAATTATTTCCTGATAACCGTCGAGGAGCATGCGACGGTGGACCTGAAGACCGTGCATTCGGTCATCGGTGCCGCGAGCCGCGTCTCCTTCGGCAAGCCGGAGAAGCTGATGGAGTATCTCGGGGTCATTCCCGGCGCCGTCACCGCCTTCGGGGTGATCAACGACACGGCGGGCAAGGTGAAGATCATCGTCGATTCGGACCTGATGGCCTTCGACACGATCAACGGCCACCCGCTGCGCAACGATGCGACGACCTCGATCGGTTCGAAGGATCTCCTGCGCTTCATCGAGGCGACCGGCCACGAGCCGCTTGTCTTGAAAGTCACGGCCTGACATACGATCTGGGGCACAGACACGACATCGAGGCGCTTGGCGCCACAGGAGAGACCCATGAGTGCAGGCGACAATCCCTACGCATCGTCCTATGGCGGCCAGATGAACGTCTCGGCGAGCTTTGGCGGCGCGGCACCGGCGGATGATCTCATCAAGGACACGACGACGGCGAATTTTTCCCGCGATGTGCTGGAGGCCTCGCGCCAGCAGCCCGTGCTCGTCGATTTCTGGGCGCCCTGGTGCGGCCCCTGCAAGCAGCTCCAGCCGATCATCGAGAAGGTCGTGCGTGAAAGCGCGGGCCGCGTGAAGCTCGTCAAGCTCAACATCGACGACCATCCCTCCATTCCCGGCCAGCTCGGCATCCAGTCCATCCCCGCGGTCGTCGCCTTCGTCGGCGGCCGGCCGGTCGACGGCTTCATGGGCGCGGTGCCGGAAAGCCAGATCCGCGACTTCATCGACAAGGTCGCAGGTCCCGCCGGCGCCGACGAGAAGGCCGAGACCGAGGCGCTGCTTGCCGAGGCGAAGACCCTGTTCGATGCCGGCGACCTTGCCGGGGCGGCCGACCTCTACGGCGCGCTGCTGCAGGCCGATCCGGAAAATCCGCAGGCCCTTGCCGGCATTGCCGAATGCATGATCGCCGCCGGCCAGCCGGAAAATGCCCGCCAGATCCTCGGCAACCTGCAAGGCCCCGTTGCGGCCGACCCGGCCGTCGCGGCGGTGCTGAAGAAGCTCGACCAGATCGAGGAGGCGCGCAAGCTCGGCGATCCCGCGGCGCTCGAACAGGCGCTGGCGCTCGATCCGGACGATCATGCGGCGCGGCTGAAGCTCGCAAAGATCCGCAATGTCGAGGGCGACCGGCAGGCGGCAGCCGATCACCTGCTCTTCATCATGAAGCGCGACCGCGCCTTCGACGACGATGGCGCGCGCCGCGAGCTTCTGCAGTTCTTCGACGTCTGGGGTCCGAAGGATCCGGCGACGATCGCCGCGCGGCGCAAGCTGTCGTCGATCCTGTTCTCCTGAGCCTTTTTCCGGGAGAACGGCGCGGCATCCCTTGAGAAATGCCGCGCCTACCCCACATTCGAGGGGAAGCGCGTTGACGCGGGGCGGGAGACGGATCGCCGCGCCTTGCGCAATGGGAAGGCACTGTCATGCATGTGGGAAATGCGCGTTATCTGAAGCCGGAGGACCTGCCTGAGGCCATCCCCGTCTTTCCGCTGACGGGCGCCCTCCTCTTGCCCGGCGGGCAACTGCCGCTCAACATCTTCGAGCCGCGCTACCTTTCCATGTTCGACGATGCGCTCGCCACGCACCGGCTGATCGGCATGGTGCAACCCGTGTTCGGCGCCGACCGGGTGGATGATGCCGCGACCGAAACACCGACCCTCTGCCAGGTCGGCTGCATCGGCCGCATCACCTCCTTCGCCGAGACCGGGGACGGGCGCTATATCGTCTCGCTCACGGGCGTCTGCCGCTATCGCCTGCTCGAGGAGATCGGTGGCGACAAGTCCTATCGCAGTTTCCGCATCGCTCCCTTCATTACCGACCTTTCGGCACGCGACGACGAGCAGAGCGTCGACCGCGAGGCGCTGCTCGCCGCCTTCAAGGCCTATCTCGACGCCAACAAGCTGGAGGCCGACTGGGAGAGCGTGGAGCGTGCCAGCAATGCGACGCTCGTCAACTCCATGGCGATGATGTCGCCCTATGGTCCGGCGGAAAAGCAGGCGCTGCTGGAGGCGCCGGATCTCAAGACGCGGGCGGAAACGCTGATCGCCATTACCGAGATCGTGCTGGCGCGCGGCTATGGCGACGTCGACACGATGCTGCAATAGGGCGGGCGTGATGAACTCCAGCACCAGCCGCGTCGATCCCAAGCTGCTCGAACTCCTCGTCTGCCCGCTGACCAAGGGGCGGCTGACCTATGACGCGGCCGCGGGCGAACTCGTTTCGGAAAAGGCCAGGCTCGCCTATCCGATCCGCGACGGCATCCCGATCATGCTGATTTCCGAGGCGCGCGAAATCAAGGACTAGGCTGCGGCCTGCCTGCAAAGCGTAAACATTTGAGCTGAGCGAGGATGGGGCACAACTTCGCCGTGCCTTGCCAATCAGATCGGCTGCCCGACCAGCATGCGCGGATGCCCGCTGCCGGCGGTGCCTTCCGCCTGGCGGATGAAGAAGGACTTCAACCCCGGCAGGCGATCGACGACGCCGAGGCCGACATCGCGCAGCACGCGCAGCGGCGTCGCATCGTTGGAGAACAGGCGGTTCAGCACATCCGTGGTGATGCCCATGCGCACCGTGTCGAAGCGGCGCCAGCGCTCGTAGCGTTCGAGCACGGAGATCGCGCCGATATCGAGGCCGAGGCGGTCGGCCTCGACGATGGTTTCGGCAAGCGCCGCCACGTCCTTGAAGCCGAGATTGAGGCCCTGGCCGGAAATCGGGTGGATGCCGTGCGCGGCGTCCCCTGCGAGCGCGAAGCGCGGCGCGACGAAGGCGCGGGCGAGCGTCAGGCCGAGCGGGAAGGCACGGCGGCCGCCGACGACCTTCAGCGCGCCCAGCTTGTGGCCGAAGCGGCGCTCCAGCTCCTCCTCGAAGACGAGATCGTCGCTTTCGACGAGGCGACGGGCATCCTCCGTGCGTTCTGTCCAGACGAGCGAGGACCGGTTGCCGGCCAGCGGCAGGGTGGCGAAGGGGCCGGCGGGCAGGAAATGCTCCTCCGCCGTGCCTTCATGCGGGCGTTCGTGTTCCACCGTCGTGACGATGCCGGACTGGCCGTAGTCGAAGCGCACGGTCTTGATGCCGGCCATGTCGCGCAGTTTCGAGCGTACGCCGTCGCAGGCGACGAGGAGGCGGGTCCGGCATTCGGTTCCGTCGGAGAGGTGGACCGTCGTGGCGTGCTGGCCGGTCACGAAACCCTCCGCCGACGTCGCCCAGCGCACGGGAATGCCGAGCGCCTCGGCCTGGCGCAGCAGGCTGCTCGTCACCGCGCGGTTGGGCACCATATGGGCGAAGGGCTGGCCGTCGTCACCGGAGCCGGCGCCCTCGAAGGTGAGGAAGACGGGGCGCACGGGATCGGCCGTGCGTGAATCGGTGATGACCATGCGACGGATCGGCTCCGCCTCGGGCGCGATCTCGTTCCAGACGCCGACGACATCGAGCAGGTTGCGGGCGGCCGCCACGATCGCGAAGGCGCGTTCGTCCCTCTGCCAGGCCGTTTCCGGCGCGCTGTCGACCACGGTGACGGCGAGGTGCGGGGAGGCCTTCTTGATGGCGACGGCCAGCGACAGGCCGACATAACCACCGCCGGCGACAAGAACGTCGAGCATGGTTGCTTCGGGCATGGTGCACTCCTGGCCGCTTGAGGTCTTCTGCCCCTCTATATAGAGGAGGAGGAACCGTATTCCTACCGTCGGAGCCACGTCCAAATGTCGCGTCAACCTGCGAAGAACCCCGCCATGGATGTCCTTCTGGAGACATTGGACCTGGAGCGGCTGGAAAGCCGGCTGTTCCGCGGCAAGAGCCCGCAGGTCGGCTGGCAGCGGGTGTTCGGCGGGCAGGTGATCGGCCAGGCGCTGGTCGCGGCGACCCGGACGGTGGAGAAGCCGGAGCGTTTCGTGCATTCGCTGCACGCCTATTTCGTGCGGCCGGGCGATCCCTCCGTGCCGATCATCTACGATGTGGAAAACATCCGTGACGGCGGCTCCTTCGCAACGCGCCGCGTCGTCGCCATCCAGCACGACAAGCCGATCTATTTCATGACGGCATCCTTCCAGGACGAGGAGGGCGGTTTTGAGCACCAGACACCGATGCCCGACGTGCCGCAGCCGGAAGACCTGCTCGGCGAGGCCGAGCTGAAGGAGCGCTTCATGACCGAGGCGCCGGAGCATATCCGCGCCTACTGGCAGCGCCCGCGGCCGATCGAGCTGCGGCCGGTTTCGCTGACCCATTATTTTTCGGGGGATAAGCTGGAGCCGCGGCAGAACATCTGGGTGCGCACCACCGGCCCGGTGCCGGCCGAGCGTCACTTGCAGGCCGCCGTGCTCGCCTATCTCTCGGACATGACGCTGCTCGATACCTCGCTCTTCGCACACGGCACCTCGGTGCTCGACCGCTCGCTGCAGGTCGCGAGCCTCGACCATGCCATGTGGTTCCATCGCCCGCCGGTTCTCGACGACTGGCTGCTCTACAGCCAGGACAGCCCTTCGGCCTTTGGCGGGCGCGGCATGACCCGTGGCGCGATTTTCACCCGCAGCGGCACCCTCATTGCCTCCGTCGCCCAGGAAGGGCTGATTCGGAAAAAGGCAATTGTCTAATTTTTGCCCAATATTTTATTGTCGCCTATTTTTTGATCATGTGCGGTGATGATTTTTTGCACCGCAGCATAAGCGCCATTTTTATCCTTTTTCTTTCAGAAGCTTAGCCGATCCGTTCGAATCTGGCACGCCCCTTGAATGTGTAGTTCCCAGTCGTGGTGGACGTGATGTCGCCAACGATGAGGAGAGATGGCCCCGGTTGGGGACAAGCACGAAGGATGGGAAACCAGATGAAAATTGTGATGGCCATTATCAAGCCGTTCAAACTCGATGAGGTGCGAGAAGCCCTCACCGCTGTCGGCATCCAGGGCCTGACCGTGACCGAGGTGAAGGGGTACGGGCGCCAGAAGGGGCATACGGAAATCTACCGCGGCACCGAATATGCCGTCAGCTTCCTGCCGAAACTGAAGATCGAGATCGCCGTGCCTGGCGATGTCGTCGACAAGGCCGTCGAGGCGATCGCGTCCGCCGCCAAGACCGGCCAGATCGGCGACGGCAAGATCTTTGTCTACTCGATCGACCATGCCGTGCGCATCCGCACCGGCGAAACCGATTCCGAAGCGCTCTAAGCAAACGGCAGATCAGGGAGCATTCTTACATGTCGTCTAATTCGATCCTCAACACATTCGCCCGCGTCGGCGCCGTCGCGGCAGGCCTGCTGGCGCCGGTGACGGCCCTTGCCCAGGAAGCGACGGAAGCAGCAACCGAAGCCGCGCCGGCCGCAGCCGAGGCCGCGATCAACTCCGGCGATACCGCCTGGATGCTGACCTCGACCGTTCTCGTCCTCTTCATGATCCTGCCGGGCCTCGCCCTCTTCTACGGCGGCCTGGTGCGCAGCAAGAACATGCTATCCGTCCTCATGCAGTGCCTGGTCGTCTCCGCCGCGATCATGATCGTCTGGGTGGTCTACGGCTACAGCCTCGCCTTCTCCAATGGCGGCGGCCTCAACACCTTCATCGGCGGCTTCGAGAAGCTGTTCCTTTCCGGCGTGACGGCCGACAGCGTCTCCGGCTCGATCCCGGAATATGTCTTCATCGCCTTCCAGATGACGTTTGCCTGCATCACGCCGGCGCTGATCGTCGGCGCCTTCGCCGAGCGCATCAAGTTCTCTGCCGTCGTGCTGTTCTGCATCCTGTGGGTGACCTTCGTCTACTTCCCGATGGCACACATGGTCTGGTCGGGTGACGGCGCCCTGATGTGGGACTGGGGTGCGATCGACTTTGCGGGCGGCACCGTCGTTCACATCAATGCCGGCGTGGCGGGCCTCGTCGGCGCGATCATGGTCGGCAAGCGTACCGGCTTCGGCAAGGATATGATGGCGCCGCACTCGATGACGCTGACCATGGTCGGCGCTTCCATGCTGTGGGTCGGCTGGTACGGCTTCAACGCCGGCTCGGCAGCCGCGGCAAACGGCGTTGCCGGCCTTGCGATGATCAACACCTTCACCGCCACCGCCGGCGCGGTCGTCGCCTGGTGCGTGATCGAAACCTTCGGCCGCGGCAAGGCCTCCATGCTGGGTGCGGCATCGGGCGTCATCGCCGGCCTCGTCGCCGTCACGCCGGCCGCCGGTGCCGTCGGCCCGATCGGCGCCATCTTCCTCGGCGCGATCGCCTCGGCGCTTTGCTACTTCTTCGTCTCCGTCGTCAAGAACAAGTTCGGCTATGACGACACCGCGGACGTCTTCGGCGTCCATGGCATCGGCGGCATCGTCGGCGCCATCGGTTCGGGCATCTTCGCGGCCTCCTCGCTCGGCGGCGTCGGCTACGCGGAAGGCATCGGCATGGGCGGCCAGGTCTGGATCCAGATCAAGTCCGTCATCGTCACCATCCTGTGGTGCGGCATCGGCTCGGCGATCCTCTACAAGATCGTCGACATGATCGTCGGCCTGCGCGTCACCGTCGAATCCGAACGCGAAGGCCTCGACCTCTCGTCCCACGGCGAAGCGGCCTACCACTCCTAAGCTGCCTACGGCGGCTCCCAGCGGCCGCCGCCAAACATCCCGTCGCGGCCATAGGAAATCTATGCCGCTCCTGGCCCGGACCTGCGTGTCCGGGCCCTTTTCGTTTACCGGGCAGAAACCATGCCGCGGGGCTGCATGGTTAACACGCCATTAAGGCTTCCTTCGTAGGGTTCGCAGTCAGGCACAGTCCGCGATTCGGCGGAAAAGGTGCGATTTCTTGCGTGGACCATAGGCTGTAACCATGAGCAGAAGCATTTCGGCAGGACTGGACAACCGTCACGACCGCTTCGTTCTGTCGGCATTCGTCTGGCGGCAGGTGCAGATCCTCCTCGGGATCTGCGTCTTCCTCGGCCTTGCCTTCGCCATTGCCGCGCTCTCCACCTGGAACGTCTCCGACCCCAGCCTCTCCTATGCCTCCAGCGGCGAGCCGGCCAATATCCTCGGCTATCCGGGCGCCGTCTTCGCCGATATCTTCATGCAGTTCTTCGGGCTTGCCAGCGTCATCGCGCTGCTGCCGGTCGTCGCCTGGGGCCTGGCGCTGATCAGCGGCCGACGCTTCAACCGGGTGCCGCAGCGCGCCGGCGCCTGGCTCGGGGGGGCGATCCTCGCCTCCGCGGCGCTCGCCTGCGTGCCCGGGCCTGTCACCTGGCCGCTGCCGACCGGCCTCGGCGGCGTCTTCGGCGACATGATCCTGCGCTTTCCCGCGCTCTTCACCGGCGCTTATCCGACCGGCCTCTTCGCCAGCATCCTCGGCGGCATCATCGCCATTCCCGCCGCCTGGCTGATGGTCTTTTCCGCCGGCCTGATCGGCTCGGTGGCGATCGACGACGAGGAGGATTTCGCGCCCGTCCCCACGCCGAGCCGTGCCCGGACCATCGCCGAGGAAGAGGACGACGACGAGCGGGAAGGCCCGCTCACCGTCCTTGCCGGCGCCATGACCCATGCCTGGTACACCGGCCAGGCGCGGTTCCGTCGCGTCTTCGGCCTTGCCAACCAGCGCCGCAAGGCGCGCGGCATCGAGCAGCCCTACGATTTCAACGAGGACGAGTTCGGCACGCTGAACGAGCCGGCCCGCGCCCGCACGCTCTCCCGCTCCGCCGATCGCGTCGAGCCTTCCCTCGATGGCCGCCGCGCCGTCGCCGCGCCGCCGATGGTTGACGATGACGACGACCTGCCCTTCGACATGGACGAACCGATCGCCCGCCCGAACGGTCTCCTGCCGGACGACGACATGGACGACATCGCCGCCGACTGGGCGCCGCGCCGCGCGCCGGCCCGCCCGCCCATGCCGGCAACGACCGCGCGCGTCGTTCCCGCCGCCGCCCGGCCGAAGCCCGGCCAGCGCATCGAACGCGAGGCGCAGACCTCTTTCGTCGGTCCCGATGGCTTCGCCCTGCCGCCGATCCATCTGCTCGCCGAGCCGAAGGGCCAGGTGCGCGACATGACCCTTTCGGCCGACGCGCTGGAGCAGAATGCCCGCATGCTGGAGGGCGTGCTGGAGGATTTCGGCGTCAAGGGCGAGATCATCCATGTCCGTCCCGGCCCGGTCGTCACGCTCTACGAGCTGGAGCCGGCACCCGGCATCAAGTCCTCCCGCGTCATCGGCCTTGCCGACGACATCGCCCGCTCGATGAGCGCGATCGCCGCCCGCGTCGCGGTCGTGCCGGGCCGCAACGCCATCGGCATCGAACTGCCGAACCAGAGCCGCGAGACGGTCTTCCTGCGCGAACTCATCGCCAGCCGCGATTTCGAGACCTCGAAGGCCAAGCTCGCCATGGCGCTCGGCAAGACGATCGGCGGCGAGCCGGTCATCTCCGACATCGCCAAGATGCCGCACCTGCTTGTCGCCGGCACCACCGGCTCGGGCAAGTCCGTCGCCATCAACACCATGATCCTGTCGCTGCTCTACCGGCTGAAGCCGGAACAGTGCCGTCTGATCATGATCGATCCGAAGATGCTGGAACTCTCCGTCTACGACGGCATCCCGCATCTCCTCTCCCCCGTCGTCACCGATCCGAAGAAGGCCGTCGTCGCCCTGAAGTGGACGGTGCGCGAGATGGAGGAGCGCTACAAGAAGATGTCGAAGATCGGCGTGCGCAATATCGACGGCTTCAACAGCCGCGTCGAGCAGGCGCTGGCCAAGGGCGAGCAGATCAGCCGCACGGTGCAGACCGGCTTCGACCGCCAGACCGGCGAGGCGATGTACGAGACGGAGGAGTTCGACCTCCAGCCGATGCCCTATATCGTCGTCATCATCGACGAGATGGCCGACCTGATGATGGTCGCCGGCAAGGACATTGAAGGCGCCGTGCAGCGGCTTGCCCAGATGGCGCGTGCCGCCGGCATCCATGTCATCATGGCGACGCAGCGCCCCTCCGTCGACGTCATCACCGGCACGATCAAGGCCAACTTCCCGACGCGCATCTCCTTCCAGGTGACGTCGAAGATCGACAGCCGCACCATTCTCGGCGAACAGGGCGCCGAACAGCTGCTCGGCATGGGCGACATGCTCTACATGGCCGGCGGCGGGCGCATCCAGCGCGTGCACGGCCCCTTCGTCTCGGATGGCGAGGTGGAAGCCGTCGTCGCGCATCTGAAGACGCAAGGCGCGCCGCAATATCTTGACGCGATCACCGAGGACGACGACGATGACGGCGAGGGGGGCCATGGCCCGGCCGGAACCGCCAATCTCGACGATTCGGACGATCCCTACGACCAGGCGGTGGCTGTCGTGCTGCGCGATGGCAAGGCGTCGACCTCCTATATCCAGCGCCGCCTCGGCATCGGCTACAACCGCGCCGCCTCGCTGATCGAGCGCATGGAGAAGGAAGGGCTGATCGGCCCGGCCAACCACGCCGGAAAGCGCGAGATCCTCGTGCCGACGGAGGATGAAATTTCGGGACGCTGACGGGGAACGGGCGCGCCTCCTGCGGCGTTTTCACCGGCAAGTCTCGCGTCAGGGCGAAACGCCATTATGGCGCCGCGTTTGGCCCGCATGAGAAACGCATGAAGGAGACCGACATGATCCGATCCGAGAACGGCCGCGCGACCGGAACGCTGACGCGCCGTAGCTTCACCTGCCTGATGGCCTTCACGCTGGCCGCCGGCCTTTCGGCGCTTGCCCCCACCGACGCCTCCGCGCAGGCGAGCGGCGCCGCCCAGAAGATCGCCGATCACTTCGCCTCAGTGAAGACGATGATGGGCGAGTTCGTGCAGTTTGGCCCGCGCGGTGAGCAGACCGGCGGCAAGTTCTACATCTACCGTCCCGGCAAGATCCGCTTCAACTACGAGGAGCCCTCGCCGATGCGCGTCATCGCCGACGGCAAGGCCGTCGTCATCGGCAATCGCAAGCTGAAGACCTGGGACCTCTACCCGCTCTCCAAGACGCCGCTCAACCTGCTGCTCGGCGAGAGGATCGACCTTTCCGCCAAGATGGTGCGCAGCGTGAAGGAGGAATCGGACCTGACGACGATCGTGCTCGGCGACAGGAACATGTTCGGCGATTCGACCATCACCATGATGTTCGATCCCAAGACCTACGACCTGCGCCAGTGGACGATCACCGACGCGCAGGGCAAGGACACCTCCGTGATGATCTTCAACGTCAAGACCGGCGTGAAGCTCGACGACAAGGTCTTTTCCATTCCTTATGACGAAGTGCGCAACAAGGGCGGTTAATTCGGTCCAGGGGCCTTTTCCGTTTCGCCCTTCATGCGCTAAGACGCCCCGACCGGCCCGTGAAAACGGGCCGGGTGTTTTTGAGGGCGATGGCATGGCACTTTCGATTGCGACCTGGAACATCAACTCCGTGCGGCTGCGCATGCCGCTCGTCGAGCATTTCCTGAAGACCTTCTCGCCGGACATCCTGTGCCTGCAGGAAACCAAGTGTCCGAACGATCTCTTTCCGTCCAAGCCGCTGAAGGCGCTGGGCTACGAGCATATCGTCATGCATGGCCAGAAGGGCTATCACGGCGTCGCTACCGTCTCCCGCCTGCCGCTGACCGAACTCGTCGAGCGGCGCGACTATTGCGGCGTCGGCGATGCACGCCATGTCTCGGTGCTCTTCCATCACCGGGGCAAGTCGATCCGCCTTCACAATTTCTATGTGCCGGCTGGCGGCGACGAGCCGGATCGTTTGATCAACCCGAAATTCGGCCACAAGCTCGATTTTATCGAGGAGATGAAACTGCTGCACGCTGAGGCCGAGGCCGGCATTTCCTCGATCCTCGTCGGCGACCTCAACATCGCCCCGCTGGAGCACGACGTCTGGTCGCACAAGCAGCTTCTCAGGATCGTCAGCCACACGCCGATCGAGACGGAAGGCCTCATCGACGTCATGACCAAGGGTGCCTGGGTCGACCTCATGCGCCGCAAGGTGCCGGCCCACGAAAAGCTCTATACGTGGTGGAGCTACCGCTCGGCCGACTGGGTCGCCGCCAACAAGGGACGCCGCCTCGACCACATCTGGTCTTCCGCCGATCTGGAGCCGCATCTCAGCAACATCGCGGTCATCCGCGAAGCCCGCGGCTGGGAACGGCCGTCCGACCATGTGCCGGTGATTGCGGAATTCGATTTTTAAGGGATTGCCCCTCACCCTCTCCCCGCAGGCGGGGAGAGGGGACGTGCCCCGCGAACGGCTTCTGGTTGGGGAAAAGCGCGCGGCATATCTCCTTCGCCCCGTTTACGGGGAGAAGGTGGCCGGCAGGCCGGATGAGGGGTCTGCCTCAGGCAAACCGCCCGGCAAGCCCCCGCATCTGGCTGATCATCGCCGAAAGGTTTTCGCGGATGCGCGCGTCCACGAGAACGGCAACGTCGGGATATTCCTCCAGCATGCGGCGGAAGAGCGGGCGGTTGATACGGATGACCTCGCTGTCTTCCGTCGCCACGGCCGTATATTTGCGCTCCACGGCGGAAATCATCGCGAGTTCGGAAAGCAGCGTGCCGGCGCCGGCCGTGCCTTCGTCGCGCGTCGTTCCGTCCCGGAGCGTCGAGGTGAGCCGGAACGACCCATAGGCGACGACGAAGCCGCAATCGGCCGAGGTGCCCTCGCGAAACAGCGTCTGCCCCTCCACCAGCCGCCGGCGCTCGGCGCCGAAGGCCATCAGCCGCAGCTTGTCGTCGGCGAGGCCGGCGAAGAGCGGCACGCGGGAAAGAAGGGCGATGTCGTCGCTGAGACCCACGGCGGGCGTTCCTCAAAAGCACGTCCAGGAAAAGTGTAAAGCGGTTTTCCGTCCGGAGTTGCGTGAAAAGCTAAGGTACGATCTTGTAACCGCCGTTCTCTGTCACGAGAATCTCCGCATTGGAAGGGTCCCGCTCGATCTTCTGGCGCAGGCGATAGACATGGGTCTCCAGCGTGTGGGTCGTGACGCCGGAATTGTAGCCCCAGACCTCTTCGAGCAGCACGTCGCGCGTCACCACCTTCTGGTCGGCGCGGTAGAGGTAGCGGATGATCGCCGCCTCCTTCTCCGTCAGGCGGATCTTCTGGCCGTTTTCCAGCGTCAGCAGCTTCTGGCCGGGCTTGAACGTATAGGGGCCGACGGTGAAGGTGGCGTCCTCGCTGCTCTCGTGCTGGCGCAGCTGGGCGCGGATGCGCGCAAGCAGCACGGCAAAGCGGAAGGGCTTGGTCACGTAGTCGTTCGCCCCGGCCTCGAGGCCGAGGATCGTGTCCGAATCGGTGTCGTGCCCGGTCAGCATGATGATCGGCGCCTTGAAGCCGCCCTTGCGCAGCAGCTTCACGGCTTCGCGACCGTCCATGTCCGGCAGGCCGACATCCATGATCAGGAGGTCGATCTGATTGGCGCGGGCGGTCTGGATGCCCTTGCCGGCGGTGGTTTCCTCGAGCGTGGAGAACTCCTCGTAGAGCGAAAGCTGCTCGACAAGCGTCTCGCGCAGGTCGTTGTCGTCATCGACAAGAAGGATTGTGCGGGATGTCATGCTTTACCTCTCGGCATTCCTCTGGAAAGTAAGGGAATTGGGACTTTTGGCAAGCCCGCCCATGGCTTAGCCAGTCAGGTTACCACAAGGCGCGAATATGGCGGAGCGACATGAGCCGGATCACATCTGCTGAACATTGCGTGAAGACGATCCTGGTGCGCCCGGCGCCAGGCAGGAAGAGCCGCGCCATCGTCCAGGTCGGCCCCCTGCGCCTGCCCGCCGCCATCGGCCGCTCCGGGCGGACCAGCCGCAAGCGCGAGGGCGACGGCGCGACGCCGATCGCCGCCATGCCGCTTCTCTCCGGCTTCCTGCGCGGCGACCGGCTGCCCCAGCCGCAAAGCGCCTTGCCGCTCCGGCGCATCCGGCCCGCCATGCTGTGGTGCGACGCGCCGAAGCATCCGTCCTACAACCGTCTCGTCCGCGCGCCCTTCAAGCCGAGCCATGAGGAAATGCAGCGCAAGGACGAGCTCTATGACATCTGCCTGGTGCTCGACTGGAACGTGACCGCGCGCCGCCGCCATGCCGGCTCGGCGATCTTCTTCCACCTCATCCGCCCCGGCTATGAGCCGACGGCCGGCTGCATCGCCCTTGCACAACGTGACATGCTGCGCATCCTGCCGCATCTGCGGCGCGGCACGGTCGTGCGGGTGCTCTGAGGATTTTACCGAGGGAGGCTGAAATGCTGCGATGCGGAACCTATATCAGCCTCGACCGTCGCCGGGCTTCAAGGCGCCACGGGAAACCCGCCCGGGTTCAAGCACGCCATTTTTTCACGGAGAGATTCTGATGAGCGATCAACCGACAATCCTGTTTCACGATGGCAACAGCATTCCCCAGGTCGGCCTCGGCGTCTGGCAGACCCCGAACGACACGGCCGTGACCGCGGTCAAGGCCGCGCTTGACGCCGGCTATCGCCATATCGACACGGCCGCGATCTATGAGAACGAAGCGGGCGTCGGCGAGGGCATCCGCGCCTCCGGCATTGCCCGTTCGGAGATCTTTCTCACCACGAAGCTCTGGAATTCCGATCAGGGCTACGATGCGACGCTGAAGGCCTTCGACGCCAGCCTGAAGCGGCTCGGCACCGACTATGTCGATCTCTACCTCATCCACTGGCCGGCGCCGAAGCGCGATCAGTATGTCGACAGCTGGAAGGCCTTCATCCAGCTCCAGAAGGAAGGCCGCGCCCGCTCGATCGGCGTGTCCAACTTCTATCCGGAGCACCTGCAGCGCCTGATCGACGAGACCGGCATCACCCCGGTGATCAACCAGATCGAGTTGCATCCGGACTTCCCCCAGAAGGAGGCCCGCGCCTATCACGACAAGCACCGGATCGTCACCCAGTCCTGGAGCCCGCTCGGCCAGGGCACGCTGCTGGAAAACCCGGTCGTCGCCAAGGTCGCGGCAAAACACGGCCGCACGCCGGCGCAGGCCATCACCCGCTGGCACATCGACAACGGGCTGGTGGTGATCCCGAAGTCCGTGACGCCGTCGCGCATCGTGGAGAATTTCAAGGTGTTCGACTTCAAGCTTGACGACGAGGACATGGCGACCTTCGCGAGCCTCGAAAAGGACGGCAAGCGCATCGGTCCCGATCCGATGACGGCGACGTTCTAAGCCAGCCAAACCGCAAAACCTCTCCTCCGTCATGCTCGGGCTTGACCCGAGCATGACGTGGAGGGTGGGGTGACGGGCGTCGCTGATACGCGCTGATGGCTGCATTGGGGCGGCTTGGCCGCCCGTTTCGTCTATGGCAGCGTCCTCGGCGTCACGAAGCTTTCGAGCCGGCCTGCTCCGGGCGCAATGTCCGTCCATGTCTCGATGTCGAAAGCGACAACGGCAAGCCCCGCCGTCGGGAATTTTGTCCGTAGCCGCGCCAGTGCCGTTGCCTCGCCCTGTGGTGCGAGCAAGGCCGCCACATCCTCGAAACCCGGATTGTGACCGATGACGAGCAGCGTCTCGCTCTCCGGCGGCGCTTGCCGGATCGCCGCGAGGATGGCCGCCGGTTCGGCTTCGTAGATCGACGCCACCGTGCGGGACGGGCAAGGCTTTGCGAGGGCCGGCGAGACGAGGGCCCAGGTTTCCTGCGTGCGCCGGGCCGAGGAGACCAGCGCGAAATCCGGCTCGAGGCCTTCCGACGCAATATAGGCCCCCATGCGCGGGGCACCGCGGCGGCCGCGATCGGCGAGGGGGCGGGCGTGGTCTTCGACGCCCTCGGGCCAGGCGGACTTGGCGTGGCGGAGGAGGAGGAGGCGTTTCACGGGAATCTCTCCTTCAAACGAGAAGGCCGGGAGCATGCTCCCGGCCTTCTATCACGATGGCGATGAAGCCGTGATCACTTCCAGTCGCGGATGTCGACGAAGTGGCCGGCGATCGCGGCTGCCGCGGCCATGGCGGGCGAGACGAGATGCGTGCGGCCCTTGAAGCCTTGGCGGCCCTCGAAGTTGCGGTTCGAGGTGGAGGCGCAGCGCTCGCCCGGCTTCAGGCGGTCGTCGTTCATGGCGAGGCACATGGAGCAGCCCGGCTCGCGCCAGTCGAAACCGGCTTCCTTGAAGATCTTGTCGAGGCCTTCGGCTTCCGCCTGCTCCTTCACGAGGCCGGAGCCCGGGACGATCATGGCGTCGACGGTGGAGGCGACCTTCCTGCCCTCGACGACGGCGGCGACGGCGCGCAGGTCCTCGATGCGGCCGTTGGTGCACGAGCCGATGAAGACACGGTCGATGGCGATGTCGGTGATCTTCGTGCCCGGCTTCAGGCCCATATAGTCGAGCGCGCGCCACTTGGAGGAGCGCTTGGTCTCGTCCTCGATATCATCGGGGTTCGGCACGACGCCTTCGACGGAGACGACGTCCTCCGGCGAGGAGCCCCAGGAGACGATCGGCGGCAGGTTGGCGGCGTCGAGCACGACGACGCGGTCGAAATGCGCGCCTTCCTCGGTGTAGAGCGTCTTCCAGTAGTCGAGCGCCATTTCCAGCGCCTTGCCCTTGGGCGCGCGCGGCTTGTCCTTGATGTATTCGAAGGTGGTCTCGTCCGGCGCGATGAGGCCGGCGCGGGCGCCGCCTTCGATCGTCATGTTGCAGATCGTCATGCGGCCTTCCATCGAGAGCGAGCGGATCGCCTCGCCGGCGAACTCGATGACGTGGCCGGTGCCGCCGGCGGTGCCGATCTCGCCGATGATGGCAAGGATGATGTCCTTGGCCGTCACGCCTTCGGGAAGCTTCCCGTCGACGCGCACCAGCATGTTCTTCGCCTTCTTCTGGATCAGCGTCTGGGTGGCGAGGACATGCTCCACCTCGGAGGTGCCGATACCGTGCGCCAGGGCGCCGAACGCGCCGTGCGTGGAGGTGTGGCTGTCGCCGCAGACGATGGTCATGCCCGGCAGGGTAAAGCCCTGCTCGGGGCCGACGATGTGCACGATGCCCTGGCGCACGTCCTTTTCGGAATAGTATTCCACGCCGAAATCGGCGGCGTTCTTGGCGAGCGCCTCGACCTGGATCCGGCTTTCCTCGTTCTTGATGCCCTGGTGGCGATCCGGCGAGGTGGGAACGTTGTGGTCGACGACGGCGAGCGTCTTTTCCGGCGCGCGCACCTTGCGCCCGGCCATGCGCAGGCCCTCGAAGGCCTGCGGCGACGTCACTTCGTGAACGAGGTGACGGTCGATGTAGAGAAGACAGGTTCCGTCTTCCTGGCGGCTGACGATATGGTCGTCGAAAATCTTGTCATAGAGGGTACGGGGTGCGCTCATGGCTCTTCATCCGCTTGGCATGTTTAGGGTACAGGAATTTGGCGAGCCGGTGGCTCGCAGGATCGAGAGCGATCAGGATAGGCGGCTGATAAGCGCGCCGAAGACACGCGCAAAGAAGCGTGCCGGCAGGCGCTTGTGATCCTGCAGCACGACGACATGCTTTTCCGTGCATCCGAACTTGGATTCCATGCCCCGCATATAACGATTTTTTGACGGCACGGCAAGTTGATGCGCGGCGACCGTCTGATCATCCGCGCGCGCAGGGATCATGTCCGCCGGAGACGTCTTTCCAGCGCCCGCAGGGCCAGGGAAAGGCCGATGGTCAGGATGAGGTAGACATAGGCGACGATGGAATAGGTCTCGAAGAAGCGGAACGAGCCCGACGCGTAGACCTTGCCCATCTGGGTGATGTCCGCGACGCCGAGCACGGAGACGAGCGAGGAATCCTTCACCATCGCCACGAAGTCATTGCCGAGCGGCGGCAGGATGACGCGCACGGCCTGCGGAAAGACGACGAGCCGGAAGCGCTGGAAACGCGACAGGCCAAGCGCCTTCGCGGCCTCGATCTGCCCCTTGTCGACAGACTGGATGCCCGCGCGAAAGACCTCGGCGATGAAGGCGGAATAGCCGATCATCAGCGCGATGATCGCCCGCCACATCAGCGAGAGGTCGCGCACCTGCACCGGCTCCAGGTAGCCGGCGGCAAGGAGCGGGCCGATCGCGAAGTTGATCACCGCCACCAGCGCCGGGGCGCCGACGAAGGCGATGTAGAAGAGCAGGACGAGCACCGGCACGCCCCGGATCACCTCCGTGTAGAAGCGCGCGATCTGGCGCAGCACCTTGCTTTCGGAGAGCGCCATCAGGGCGACGGCGAGGCCGAGCAGGGTGGCGAGCAGGAAGGCGACGAGGGTCACGAAGATCGTCACCCACAGTCCCTTCAGCACGACGCTGAACACCTGGCTGTAGAGGTCATTGGCAATGATGACGCCGGCAAGCGCCAGCGCGATGACACCGAGGGCGACCAGCCACCAGGGATAGTCGCCCTTCGCCGTATCAGGGGAAGCGGGAGCCATGGCTGCCCGTCACTCACCCATCTTGTAGTCGAGGAACCACTTCTTGTTGAGGCTTTCCAGCGTGCCGTCCGCCGTCAATGCCGCGATCGCCGCGTTGACCGGGGCGACGAGATCGGAGCCCTTCGGGAAGATGAAGCCGAAGTCCTCGGTGCCGAGCGGCCCGCCGACCACCTTGAGCTTGCCGCCCGAGGCGTCGACATAGCCCTTGGCCGCGACGCTGTCGGTAAGCACCAGGTCGACATCGCCGGCCTGCAGCGCCTGCACGGTCGCGCCGAAGGTCTCGAACAGCTTGATGCGCGGGTTCTGCTCGTTGCCGTCGAGGATTTCATAGACGGCGGTGTAGAAGGGCGAGGTGCCGGGCTGGGCGGCGATCAGGCCGTCGTTTAGCGCCGCGAAGGATTTCGCGTCGTTGAAGCGTTCCTCGTCGCCACGCACCAGCATGAACTGCTGCGAACGCATGTAGGGGTCGGAGAAGTCGACCTTCTCCTTGCGGTCGTCCTTGATGGTGATGCCGGTCATGCCGATATTGTACTGGTTGTCGGAGACCGCCTGGATCATCGTGTCCCAGCTGGCGTTCTGGTATTCGACCTTGAAGTTCAGCCGCTTGGCGATCTCGTTCATCGCGTCATATTCCCAGCCGATCTGCTCGCCCGACTTCGGATCGACGAACTGCAGCGGCGGGTAAGCGTTCTCCGTGACGACGACGACGGTCTTGCCGCCGAGGTCGGGCAGGTCCGTGGCGAAGGCGAGAGCGGGCATGAGGGCGGCGGCGGCAAGGCCTGCGAGAACGGCGCGGCGGGAAAACATCGAAACAGGCTCCTGAAATTGTGGCGGCGGAACACTCTCACAGGTTCAGGCAGGGAGGCAAGCACGGCGCTTGCGTGCAAAGGCTTTTCCGTAAAACAAAAAAGCCGCCGGCAAGGCCGACGGCTCCTTCCAATGGATGCGGCTGCCGGATTATTCGGCGGCGGCTTCCGCGGCCTTCGCGGCTTCGGCAGCTTCTGCTGCGGCCTTCTCAGCGGCGAGCGCCTGGGCGGCTGCCACCTTCTCGGCCTCGAGACGTGCCTTTTCCTCGGCAATGGCCTGGCGCTCGGCGTCGTTCAGCTTGCGGGCGCGCGTGCCGGTGTTCTCGACGATACGAGCCGACTTGCCGCGGCGATCGCGCAGGTAGTAGAGCTTGGCGCGGCGGACCTTGCCGCGGCGCACGACGTCGACGCTTTCGACGAGCGGCGAGTAAACCGGGAAGACGCGCTCGACGCCTTCGCCGTAGGAGATCTTGCGAACGGTGAAGCTCTCGTTGAGGCCGCCGCCGGAACGGGCGATGCAGACGCCTTCATAGGCCTGCACGCGGGTACGCGAACCTTCCGTGACGCGCACGTTGACGCGGACGGTGTCGCCCGGGGAGAATTCCGGGAGGGTGCGCTTGGCTTCGATCTTCGCGGCCTGTTCGGCTTCGAGCTGCTGGATGATGTTCATCGGTCTAACCTTCTGGTTCTTCTGAAACAGCCAGAGCGCTCGACGGTCACCTTCTGGGCCATGGCCTCTAAGGTTAGTCCGTTGCCGGACGGAGCGGATTCGCCATTCTTTGATTGCAGGTCGGCGGGAGTAATCCCAAATCCGTGCGGGCCAATACACCAAACGAACCGGCTTGTCATCCCCTAAAGCACATCGCGAGCTTTCCGATGCCCTCCTTGTGCTTCAAAGCGCTGGTTTTGCGCATGCCGATGTCGCAAAACCGCTGCGCATTTTGCGCGACATGCCGCAGCGGCAAAAGAAACCGTGCCGGAAGGGCGGTTCTTCGGGCCTTGCCGCCCTTCCGGCGCCACGCTATCACGCGCTTGAGGAGGGCGCGGCCAGAGCCGCCGTGCCGGGGGAGCATCATGACCGTTGTCGACGCCATCTTTCTGTTCATCGCGGGCTTCCTCTCCGGCGTGGTAAACGCCATCGCCGGCGGCGGCACGTTCCTGACCTTCGGCGCGATGACTCTGACCGGCCTGCCGCCGATCGTTGCCAACGCCACCTCCTCGATCACCCAGTTTCCCGGCTACGTCACCTCGACGCTCGCCTATGCCAAGGAAATCCGCGCCGACTGGAAGGAAGCGCTGCTGCTCGGCGCGCTGTCGCTTGTCGGCGGCCTTGCCGGGGCCATGCTGCTGCTCTCGCTCTCCAATCCCTCGTTTCGCGCGCTGGTGCCGTGGCTCCTGCTGGCGGCGACCGCGATCTTCGCGGCCGGACCCTATCTCAAGCCCAAGACGCTGAGCCCGGAAAAGCCGATCTCGCCGCTCGGCCTTGCCCTCCAGTGCATCACCTCGATCTATGGCGGCTTTTTCGGTGCGGGCATGGGCATCATGACGCTCGCCGTGCTGGGCCTCACCAAGGGCGGCGACTATCACCGGCTGAACGCGCTGAAGAATTTCGTCGCCGTCGTCATCGCGGCCATGGCGATCGTCGTCTTCGCCAGCGGCGGCGTGGTCGGCTGGCCGCAGGCGGCGGTCATGGTGCCGGCGGGCGCGATCGGCGGCTATGCCGGCGTCTGGGCGGCGCGGCGCGTGCCGCAGCCGGTCATCCGCGGCCTAGTGGTCGCGGTCGGCCTCGCGCTGACGGTCTATTATTTCGTGACGGGCTGAGCGGGGAGAAGGTCGGGCCGACGCGCGCGCGTCAACTGTTCCGCCTCCTCGCGCCGCCATTTCTCGATCGCCGCGTGGTGGCCGGAGGTGAGAATGCCAGGGATCTCCATGCCTTCCCAGACCTGCGGGCGGGTATAGTGCGGGTGCTCCAGCAGCCCGCCCTCGAAGCTCTCATGCTCGCCCGAAAGCGCATTGCCCATGACGCCCGGCAAGATGCGCACCACGGCGTCGAGCAGGATCATCGCCGCCGGCTCGCCGCCGGAGAGGATGTAATCGCCAATCGAGACCTCTTCGAGCTGCCGCCCGTCGATGACGCGCTGGTCGACGCCCTCGAAGCGGCCGCAGACGATGACGGCGCCGTCGCCTGCCGCCAGCTCCCGGACGCGGGCCTGCGTCAACGGGCGGCCGCGTGGGCTCATCAGGAGGCGCGGGCGGCTGTCGCCTTCAGACGCGTGGTCGATGGCGCGGGCAAGCACGTCCGGCTTCAGCACCATGCCGGCGCCGCCGCCGGCCGGCGTGTCGTCCACCGTGCGGTGGCGATCGGTGGTGAAATCGCGGATCTGCACGCAGTCGAGCGTCCAGTCGCCGCGCGCGAGCGCCTTGCCGGAGAGCGACTGCCCGAGAAACCCCGGGAACATCTCCGGATAGAGCGTCAGGATGGTGGCGCGGAAAGCCACGTCACTCTCCGTCGTCGTCTTGCGGCGGACGGCGGCGCCGGCTGCCCGGGCCGTCGTTCCCGTCATCCTCCAGGCCGGCGGCGACGGCGTCGATCAGAAGGCGCCCGCCTTCGAGGTCGATCTCCAGCACGGCCGCTTCGGAGAAGGGAATGAGCACGGGCCGCTTGCCCGGCCCCTTGAGTTCGAGAAGGTCGCCCGCGCCGAAATCGAAGATGCCCGTCACCTTGCCGTGGCTGCGGCCGGCGGTATCGACCGCTTCCAGCCCTTCGAGGTCGGCATAGAAGAATTCGTCCTCGTCCAGTTCCTCGTCCGGCAGGTTGTCACGCTCGATATAGAGGTCGGTGCCGGTAAGCGCCTCGGCGGCATTGCGGTCGTTGATGCCGCGAAAGCGCACCACGACGACATTCTTCGCCTCGCGCACTTCGAGCACCTCGAAGGAGCGGCCGTCCTCGGTATGGAGATGGCCATAGTCGCCGATCGCCGTCGGGTCGATCGTATAGGATTTCACGCGGACCTCGCCGCGCAGGCCCTGTGCCGCGCCGACGGTGCCCATGAGGACGGGATTTTCCAGTTTCGCCATGGTTCGGTTCCGTGTGTTTCGGGACGCCTAGGCTTTATTATGTTCATGCCAAGGCTCCAAATGAAAACGGGCGGCATGAAGCACGCCGCCCGTTTTCTGGAAAAGCCGCGAAGGATTATTCGCCGGCGGCAGCAGCAGCGGCGTCTTCTTCCTTCTGCTTCTTCTCGGCAGCGCGTTCGAGCGCCTTCTTGCCCGGCTTTGCCTTGTCCGGGTTGTTGCGGGCTTCGCGCTTCACGACGCCGGCCTCATCGAGGAAGCGGGCAACGCGGTCGGTCGGCTGGGCGCCCTTGGCGAGCCATTCCTTGGCGCGGTCGGCGTCGATCTGGACGCGGCCCGCGTCGTCCTTGCCGAGCATCGGGTTCCAGGAACCGAGCTTTTCCAGAAAGCGGCCGTCACGCGGCGAACGGGCGTCGGCAACGACGATCTGGTAGTACGGGCGCTTCTTGGAGCCACCGCGGGCGAGACGGATTTTCAGGGACATGTCATTACTCCTTGGATGTGACGTGAGCCGCTTCTTTCAAGCGGTGTTCTGGTTTGCGCCGCTGTGCTCAGCGGCAATGGCTTCATGGTGCCGGATCACCTCGCGGATGATGAAGTTCAGGAACTTCTCCGCGAAATCCGGATCCAGATTGGCATCCTTCGCCAGGCGGCGAAGGCGTTCGATCTGGTATTCCTCGCGCGCCGGGTCGGCCGGCGGCAGTTCATGCGTCGCCTTGAGAACGCCCACCGCCTGGGTACAGCGGAAGCGTTCGGCGAGCATATGCACAAGGGCAGCGTCGATATTGTCGATCGACTGCCGGTATTCCCCCAATTGCTGCTTGACCTTCGGATCGATCGTCATGCCGCGTCCCCTCACTTCTTCTTCGGCAGGCCGGGAAGACCCGGAAGGCCGCCGAGACCGGGCAGGAGTCCGCCACCGAGGCCCGGAAGGCCGCCACCGCCAAGGCCCGGCAGACTGCCCGGCTTGATGCCGGCCGCTTCCGCCTGCTTGGCGAGCGCCTCGAGCTGCTTCGGATCCATCTTGGACAGGTCGGGCATGCCGCCGCCAAGGCCCATCTTGCTGGCAAGGCCGCCCATCATCTGCTTCATCATGCCGCCCTTCTTGCCGCCCATCATCTTCATCATGTCCGCCATCTGGCGGTGCATCTTCAGAAGCTTGTTGATGTCGCTGGCATCGGTGCCGGAGCCGGCGGCGATGCGCTTCTTGCGGGAATGCTTGAGCATGTCGGGATTGGCGCGCTCGGCCTTGGTCATCGAGTTGATGATGGCGATCTGGCGGCCGAAAAGCTTGTCGTCGAGACCGGCGGCGGACATCTTGTCCTTCATGCCGGCCATGCCGGGCATCAGCCCCATGATGCCGCCCATGCCGCCCATCTTCTGCATCTGGCGCAGCTGGTCGGCAAGGTCGTTGAGGTCGAACTTGCCCTTGGCCATCTTGGCGGCCATGGCGGCCGCCTTCTCGGCGTCGATGTTCTCCGCCGCCTTCTCGACGAGCGAGACGATGTCGCCCATGCCGAGGATGCGGTCGGCGACGCGGCGGGGGTGGAATTCCTCCAGCTCGCCCATCTTCTCGCCGACGCCGATCAACTTGATCGGCTTGCCGGTGACGGCGCGCATGGAAAGCGCCGCGCCGCCGCGGCCGTCGCCGTCCATGCGGGTGAGGACGAGGCCGGTGATGCCGACCCGGTCGTCGAAATTGCGGGCGAGGTTGACGGCGTCCTGGCCGGTCAGCGCGTCGGCGACGAGCAGGATCTCGTGCGGATTGGACTTCCGCTTGATCTCCGCCATCTCGATCATCAGCGGCTCGTCGATATGGGTGCGGCCAGCGGTGTCGAGGATGACGACGTCATGGCCGCCGAGCTTTGCGGCCTGCACGGCGCGGGCGGCGATATCGGTCGGCGACTGGCCGGCGATGATCGGCAGGGTATCGATGCCGGTCTGTACGCCGAGCTGGCGAAGCTGCTCCTGCGCGGCCGGGCGGCGCGTGTCGAGCGAGGCCATCAGGACCTTCTTCTTGTCGCGCGTCTTCAGCCGGTTGGCGATCTTGCCGGACGTCGTCGTCTTGCCGGAGCCCTGCAGGCCCACCATCATGATGACGACGGGGGCGGCGGCGTTGAGGTCGATGGAGACGCCTTCGGAGCCGAGCATCGAGACCAGCTCGTCATGCACGAGCTTGACGACCATCTGGCCGGGCTTGATCGACTTCAGGATTTCCGCGCCGACGGCCTTTTCGCGCACGGCATCGGTGAAGGAGCGCACCACTTCCAGCGCCACGTCCGCTTCGAGAAGCGCACGGCGGACCTCGCGCAGCGCCGCCGAGACATCGGCCTCGGAGAGCGCGCCACGGCCTGTCAGTCCATTGAGAATGGAGCCAAGGCGGTCCTGGAGTGTTTCAAACATCACGTCTTCCTTCTTGTTTCCACGTCTGGCGGAAACATCGGTTCCATCCGCGCCAAAAACAAGACGCAAAGCCGAAAAGCACCCGAGGGCGCATCGCGCTGTCGGGTGTTGACCTCCGGGATCTCTTTATACCTCAATGGGTCCCGGTCGGCGGCTTCAAGCATCGTAACTTGTCGCGGATGCGGCGGCTTAAACAGCAAAGGGGCCGGAAAGTCAAGGACGCACCGGATCATGCCGGCGTGCAGTGCTCGAGAGGAGTTTCGCTCATGTACATTGCAGGCTTGGTAATCCCCGTGCCCGCGGAAAACAGGCAGGCCTATCTCCGGTGGGCGGAAAACAGCGCGGCGATCCTCAAGGATTATGGATGCCTGGAGATCGTCGAATCCTGGGAGGACAACGTGCCCGATGGCGCTCACACCGATTTCCGCCGCGCCGTCGACGCGAAGCCGGGCGAAGAGATCGTCTTCACCTGGCAGGTCTGGCCCGACAAGGCGACGCTCGATGCCGCCGAGGCGAGGATGCGCACCGACCCGCGTACGAAAGCGATACCGGCGGACGTTCCCTTCGATTCAAGGCGCCTGATCCTCGGCTGCTTTGCGCCGATCCATACGATGGGCCGGACGTAAAATTCACGCGAGTCTGCGCCGGCGCATTGCAGTGCGACGGGGCGCGACCTATCTTTCACCGATGAACCGTCGGACGTTCCTCAAATGGTCGGGCATCGGTGCGCTGGCGACGCTCGCCGGCGGGGGCTTTGCGAGCCGCAGCCTTGCGGCCAAGCGCTATTATGACGGGCCGCTCAGCGACCATTTCGACGGCACGCATTTCTTCAACCCGAGCGGCGAGGAGCCGAACAGCTTTTTCGAGCTGATGCGCTGGCAGTTCGGGGGCGGGCGCTCCGCCTGGCCGCTCGACTGGCCGAGCCCCTTTCCATCAGCCGTGCCGGAACCGCGTATCGCCGGCGATCGCCTCGTCGTCACGCTGGCGGGCCATGCGGCGCTGCTCATCCAGACCGCCGGCCTCAATATCCTGACCGATCCGGTCTGGAGCGACCGCGCAAGCCCGTTCACCTTCGCCGGGCCCAAGCGGGTCAATCCACCGGGCATCCGCCTTGTCGACCTGCCGAAGATCGACCTCGTGCTCGTCACGCACAATCATTACGACCATCTTGACCTTGCGACGCTGAAAGCGCTCGCCGAACGGGACGATTGCCGGATCGTCACGCCGCTCGGCAATGATCGCATCATCGTGCCGACGGTCGACAGGGCGCGCATAACGACCATGGACTGGGGTAGCGCGCTGACGGTGGCTGACGGGGTGACGCTCCATTGCGAGCCCTGCCACCACTGGTCGGCGCGCGGGCTCGGCGACCGGCGCTTGGCGCTCTGGTCCGCCTTTCTCATCGAGACGCCGGGCGGAAAGATCTACCATGTCGGCGATACGGGTTTTCACCAGGGCATCAACTACCGGGCAATCCGCGAGAAACATGGGCCGATCCGCCTCGCCAACCTGCCGTTCGGTGCCTATGAGCCGCGCTGGTTCATGCGTCCGCAACACCAGAACCCGGACGAGGCGGTTCAGGGCATGGTGGCCTCCGGTGCGGCCTATGTGGCCGGCCACCATTGGGGCACCTTCCGGCTGACGAACGAGGCGATCGACGAACCGCTCGCCGCGCTGGAAACGGCGCTCGATGCGGCCGGCATCGCCCGCGAACGGTTTCGCGCGCTGCGGCCGGGCGAAGTGTTCGATGTTCCCGCTGTCGCGGTCTGAGCAAGGCACTGGAAATCCGTGGGACTTTCCGCCATATACGGCCGCAACGGGCGCGTTCGGCCCGGATGGGCAGAGTGTAATGACAAAGACGGTCGATTTCGCGAAGATGAACGGACTGGGAAACATGATCCTGGTCGTGGACATGCGCGGCCGCAGCGACGTCGTGACGCCGGAAGCGGCGATCGCGCTCAACGCCGATCCCGCCACCCGCTTCGACCAGATCATGGCGATCCACGATCCGCGGGTCGATGGAACGGATGCCTTCATCGACATCCTCAATTGCGATGGCTCCAAGGCGCAGGCCTGCGGCAACGGTACGCGCTGCGTCGTGCAGGCGCTCGCCGCCGAAACGGGCAAGAAGGTCTTCACCTTCCAGACCGTCGCCGGCATCCTGAATGCCGTAGAGCACGAGGACGGCACGATTTCCGTCGACATGGGCAGGCCGGTCTTCGACTGGAACCGCATCCCGCTCGCTGAAGAATTCTTCGAAACGAGCCGGATCGAACTGCAGATCGGGCCGATCGATGCGCCCGTGCTGCATTCGCCGGCCGCCATGTCGATGGGCAATCCGCATGCCGTCTTCTGGGTCGACCGCGATCCGATGAGCTTCGAACTCGAACGCTTCGGCCCCCTGCTGGAAAACCATCCGATGTTCCCCGAAAAGGCGAATATCACGCTGGCGCAGGTGACGTCCCCCACTGCCATGACGACCCGCACCTGGGAGCGCGGCGCCGGCCTGACGCTCGCCTGCGGCTCGGCCGCCTGTGCTGCCGGCGTTTCCGGCGCGCGCACGGGCCGCACGGGTCGCAAGGTCGCGATAACCGTCGCCAGCAGCCCGAACCGCGGCGTGCTCACCATCGAATGGCGCGGGGACGATCACGTCGTCATGACCGGGCCGGCCGAATGGGAGTGGTCGGGCATGCTCGATCCTTCGACCGGCGCCTTCCGCCGGGATGACGCCGAGGCGGCCGCCCTTTGAGCGGCGTTGCGGTCATAACCTTCGGCTGTCGGCTCAACACCTACGAATCGGAAGTGATGCGCGCCGAGGCCGAGAAGGCGGGGCTGAACAACGCCGTACTGGTGAACACCTGCGCCGTGACGGGCGAGGCCGTGCGCCAGGCGCGCCAGGCGATCCGCCGGGCCCGGCGGGACAATCCGCATGCCCGCATCATCGTCACCGGCTGCGCGGCGCAGACGGAGAAGCACACCTTTGCCGACATGCCGGAAGTCGATGCGGTGCTCGGCAATGAGGAGAAGCTGAAAAGCGCCGCCTACCGCGCGCTGCCGGATTTCGGCGTTTCGGCGGAAGAGAAGCTGCGCGTCAACGACATCATGAGCGTGCGCGAGACCGCGCCGCAGATGGTGAAGCTGATCGACGGCCATGTGCGCGCCTTCGTGCAGGTGCAGAACGGCTGCGACCACCGCTGCACCTTCTGCATCATCCCCTATGGCCGGGGCAATTCCCGCTCCGTGCCGATGGGCGCGGTGGTCGAACAGGCGCGAAAACTCACCGAGAGCGGCTACTGCGAGATCGTGCTGACCGGCGTCGACGCCACCAGCTACGGCGCGGACCTGCCGGGCCGGCCGAGCCTCGGCTCTCTCGCCAAGACGCTGCTGAAGCAGGTGCCGGACATCCGGCGTCTTCGCCTCTCCTCGATCGACAGCATCGAGGCGGACGACCACCTCTGGGACCTCGTCGCCGACGAGCCGCGCTTCATGCCGCATCTGCATCTGTCGCTCCAGCATGGCGACGACCTGATCCTCAAGCGCATGAAGCGCCGCCATTCCAGCGCCGACGCGCGGGCCTTCTGCGGGCGGGCGCGCGCGCTTCGCCCGGATGCCAGTTTCGGCGCGGACATGATCGCCGGTTTCCCGACCGAGACGGAAGACATGTTCGCCAATGCGGCGCGGCTTGCGGAAGACTGCGGCATCGCCCATCTGCACGTCTTTCCCTACAGCCCGCGCCCCGGCACGCCGGCCGCGCGCATGCCGCAGCTCGATCGCGCTTTGGTCAAGGACCGCGCCAGCCGCCTGCGCGAGACTGGAAAACGGCTCGCCGAGGCCCATCTCGATTCCATGATCGGAAAGCGGGAGATGATCCTCGTCGAGAACAACGGCCTTGCCCACACGGAAAACTTCACGCTCGTCGATGCCGCGGGCCTCAAGCCCCGCGACCTTGTGCCGGTCACGATCACCGGCCACAATGGAAAACACCTGACGATGCGGCCCGAAACCGCCCTCTCGCATAACTAGCGGACACATCCTTCATGGCCCTCGGCTTCATCAAGAAGATCTTCACCTTCGGAAAAGACACCGCCCCCGAGCAGAAGCCGGAGGCGGAAGCGCCGGCCGTCGAGCCGAAGGTCGCCGAGGTCGTGCCTGAACCGGTCGCGGAAAGCCCGGAACCTGCCGTCGTGGGGGAGCGGGACGCGCTGCTCGACGAGGCGGAGGCCGCCAATCCCGAAGCCGCGCAACATGTGCCCGACGAAGCCGAGCCGGACATCTATCCGCTGCCGCACGCTCCGGATCTGCCCGTTGCGGAAGACCCGGTCGCGCCCGCCGAGATGGAGACTGCCGGTGGTCCGGCGGATGACGTGCCGGCGTCCGAGATGGCGGAGGATGTTGTCGAGGAAGAGCCCGCCGCTCCCGTCGAGGAGATCGTCGAGGCGCAGCCCGTAGCGGCGGTGGAAGAGGTTGCCGAGCCGGAGGACGAATTCGTTCCGGCCGAAGAAGCGGCGCCTGCCGAGGCGGAGGACCCGGTCCTCGAAGAGGCGATCCGCAGCGAGCCGAAGGCCGAGGCGCCCGCCCTGCCGAAAGGGTTTGCGACGGCAGCGCGCGAACCTGTCTTGGACGTCCCGGCGCCGCAGGTCAAGCGCACCTGGTTCCAGCGCCTGCGCGAGGGGCTTGCCCGCACCTCCTCGCAGCTCACCGGCCAGATCACCAGCCTCTTCACCAAGCGCAAGCTCGACGACGATACGCTGCAGGACCTCGAGGACCTGCTGATCCAGGCCGATCTCGGCGTGGAGACGGCGCTGCGCATCACCGACACGCTCGCCTCCGAGCGCTATGGCAAGGACGTCACGGGCGCGGATGTGTCGCGCATCATGGCGAGCGAGATCACCAAGGTCCTCGGTCCCGTCGCCAAGCCGCTGGCGCTCGACCTCAACCACAAGCCGCATGTCATCCTCGTCGTCGGCGTCAACGGCACCGGCAAGACGACGACGATCGGCAAGCTCGCGGCCAAGCTCTCGGGCGCGGGCCTGAAGGTGATGATGGCGGCGGGCGATACGTTCCGTGCGGCGGCCATCGAGCAGCTGAAGATCTGGGCGGAGCGCACGGGCTCCGACATCGTCTCCTCGAAGCTCGGCGCGGATGCGGCGGGGCTCGCCTATGAAGCCTATGAGCAGGCGAAGCTGAAGAAGAGCGACGTCTTGATCATCGACACGGCCGGCCGCCTGCAGAACAAGACGGAGCTGATGGCGGAGCTGGAGAAGATCGTGCGCGTGCTCGGCAAGCTCGATCCGGATGCCCCGCACACGGTGCTCCAGACGCTCGATGCGACGACCGGGCAGAATGCCATGAACCAGGTGGAGATTTTCCGCAATGTCGCGGGCGTGACCGGCCTGATCATGACAAAATTGGACGGTACGGCCCGCGGCGGCATCCTTGTGGCGATTGCCGCCAAGCACAAGCTGCCGGTCTATTTCATCGGCGTCGGGGAGGGGATCGACGATCTCGAACCCTTCGAGGCGAAGGATTTCGCGGAAGCGATCGCAGGAGTTGAGGCATGAGCAAGGCAACGCTGGACGCCCCGGCCAAGGCGGAGGAGAAGATCAGCCCGCTCCTCAAGATGGTGCTGGAGCTCGGGCCCCTCGTCGTCTTTTTCTTCGCCAATTCCCGCGGCGAGTGGCTGGCCGCGCAGTTTCCGGTTCTGGCCGAAATGGGCGGACCGATCTTCATCGCTACGGGCCTCTTCATGGCGGCGACGGCGATCGCCCTCGTCGTCTCCTGGATCCTGACGCGCACCCTGCCGATGATGCCGCTGATCTCCGGCATCGTCGTCTTCGTCTTCGGCGCGCTGACGCTCTGGCTGCAGAACGATACCTTCATCAAGATGAAGCCGACCATCGTCAATTCGCTGTTCGGCGTGATCCTGCTCGGCGGCCTTCTCTTCGGCAAGTCGCTGCTCGGCTACGTCTTCCACGCCGCCTTCAGGCTCACCGACGAGGGCTGGCGCAAGCTCACGCTGCGCTGGGGCCTGTTCTTCGTCTTCCTCGCGGTGCTGAACGAGGTGGTGTGGCGCTCCTTCTCGACGGATTTCTGGGTGGCCTTCAAGGTCTGGGGCACCATGCCCATCACCATTCTCTTCACGCTGTCGCAGATGCCGCTGATCATGCGCCACTCCGTCGAGCAGCCGGAAGAGGGCAAGGTGCCCTGAGGCGCGTCATCGTCCTGTCACCGAATCTTGGGTGAACCGTCATCCTCCCGTTACCGGACTGACATGCCCGGGACTCATGGTCTGCCCGTCGATTCGCGGGCTTGGCCGGAGGTGGCATGGCGATTGTTCCCGAGACGCTGACACGGCGCTCGTTCCTTCTCACCGCAGGGGCAGGCGCGCTCGCGGCCTCCTCGGCGCTGGCCGTTCCCTACTATGCGCGGCGCCATGGCAGCCCGGTCTTTTCGCACGGCGTGCAGTCGGGCGATGTCGATTGCTCCTCCGGCATGGTCTGGGCGCGGGTGGACCGGCCGGCCGAGGTGACGCTGGAATATTCGACCACCGAGAGCTTCCTGAATGCCTCCCGCCTGCCTGTCGGGAAGGCGACGATCGCGTCCGACAACACGGTCAAGGCGATGCTGCAGGGTCTCTTGCCGGACCAGGACATCTTCTATCGCTTCACCGCCAGCGATCCCTATTCCAGCCATCTCGTCTCCGAGCCGGTCGTCGGGCGCTTCCGCACCGCGCCGATGCGCAGGCGCTCGGTGCGTTTCGTCTGGTCGGGCGACACCGCCGGGCAGGGCTGGGGCATCGACGATGTCGGCATGAAGACCTATTCGACCATGCTGCGGCACGAGCCGGATTTCTTCATCCATTCCGGCGACACTGTCTATGCCGACGGCCCGATCCCCGACGAGATCCGGCTGCGGGATGGCGGGATCTGGAAGAACCGCATCGTCACCGACGAGAAGCGCAACGTGGCGCGCACGCTGGACGAGTTTCGCGGCCAGTGGAAATACAACCTGCTCGACGAGCACCTTCTGTCTTTCAACACGCAATGCCCGACCTTTTTCCAGTGGGATGACCACGAGGTGCTCAACAACTGGTCGGAATCGAGTAACCTTTCCGGCGACCGGCGTTATCCGGAAAAGGAGATCGGCGTCTACGAGGCCCGCGCCCGGCGCGCCTTCCACGAGATGACGCCGATCCGCTATTTTCCTACCGAGCCCGGCCGCATCTTCCGCAAGATCGCCTACGGGCCGCTGCTCGATGTCTTCTTCGTCGACCTGCGCTCCTATCGCAGCCCGAACCAGGGCGGCACGGAAAACGGCCTGTTCGGCTGGCGGCAGGCGGATTGGCTGCGGCGGGAACTGGCGGCTTCGCGCGCCGTGTGGAAGGTCATCGCCTGCGACATGCCGCTCGGCCTCGTCATCTGGGACGACTATGCCAACAGCCTCGGTTACGAGGGTGTCGCCGACGGCCTCAACGGCCCGCCGGCAGCGCGCGAGCGGGAAATCGCCGACCTCCTCTCCTTCCTGCGCGACAATGCGGTCCACAATGTCGTCTGGCTGACGGCGGACGTGCACTATACGGCCGCGCACCACTACGATCCGTCGCGGGCGAAATTCCAGGAGTTCCATCCGTTCTGGGAATTCGTCTCGGGGCCGCTGCATTCCGGCACCTACGGGCCGAAACCGCTCGACATGACCTTCGGGCCGGAGGTGCGGTTCATCAAGTCGTCCAAGGGCGGCATCGACAGCAACCTGCCGCCCTCGGCCGGCCTGCAATTCTTCGGCCTCGTCGACATCAACGGGACGAGCGAGGAGATGACAGTGCGCCTGATGGACAGGGAGGACCAGGAACTCTGGAACATCACGCTGCCGCCGGTGCGCGCCTCGTGAGGCCGGGCCCTGTGCGGCGCGGGCAACAGAGTTGCGCCCCGCCTCTTTCGCATTTGCGGAAAAACATGTAAGAGCCCGGCCATTGAAGACGGCGCCCCCCTATACCGCGCGCCCCGAACCTCAGAGATTAAACCATGTCCATCCGCAATATCGCGATCATCGCGCACGTCGACCATGGCAAGACCACGCTTGTCGACGAGCTCCTGAAACAGTCCGGCTCGTTCCGTGAAAACCAGCGCGTCGCCGAACGCGTGATGGACTCGAACGATCTCGAAAAGGAACGCGGCATCACCATTCTCGCCAAGGCCACCTCGGTCGAGTGGAAAGGTCACCGCATCAACATCGTCGACACACCCGGCCACGCCGACTTCGGCGGCGAGGTGGAACGAATCCTCTCGATGGTGGACGGCGCGATCGTCCTCGTCGACTCGTCGGAAGGCCCGATGCCGCAGACGAAGTTCGTCGTCGGCAAGGCTCTCAAGGTTGGCCTCAAGCCGATCGTCGCGATCAACAAGATCGACCGCCCGGACGGCCGCCACGAGGAAGTGCTGAACGAGGTGTTCGACCTCTTCGCCAATCTCGACGCCACCGACGAGCAGCTCGACTTCCCGATCCTCTACGGTTCGGGCCGCAACGGCTGGATGAACGTCAACCCGGAGGGCCCGACCGACGAAGGCATGGCCCCGCTGCTCGACCTCGTCCTGAAGCATGTGCCGGAGCCGACGGTCGCCGAAGGCCCGTTCCGCATGATCGGCACGATCCTCGAAGCCAACCCCTTCCTCGGCCGCATCATCACCGGCCGCATCCATTCGGGCTCGATCAAGCCGAACCAGACCGTCAAGGTTCTCGGCCAGGACGGCCAGCTCATCGAAAACGGCCGCATCTCGAAGATCCTCGCCTTCCGCGGCATCGAGCGCACGGCGATCGAAGAAGCCCATGCCGGCGATATCGTCGCCATCGCCGGCCTCACCAAGGGCACCGTCGCCGACACGTTCTGCGATCCCTCGGTTTCCGAAGCCTTGAAGGCGCAGCCGATCGACCCGCCGACCGTCACCATGTCCTTCATCGTCAACGATTCGCCGCTCGCCGGCACCGAGGGCGACAAGGTGACGAGCCGCGTCATCCGCGACCGCCTGTTCAAGGAAGCCGAAGGCAATGTCGCGCTGAAGATCGAAGAGTCGGGCGACAAGGATTCGTTCTTCGTCTCCGGCCGCGGCGAATTGCAGCTTGCCGTGCTCATCGAGACCATGCGCCGCGAAGGCTTCGAGCTTGCCGTGTCGCGTCCGCGCGTCGTCATGCACAAGGACGAGGCGACCGGCCAGATGCTGGAGCCGATCGAGGAAGTCGTCATCGACGTCGATGAAGAGCATTCCGGTGTCGTCGTGCAGAAGATGTCGGAGCGCAAGGCCGAGATGGTCGAACTGCGCCCCTCCGGCGGCAACCGCGTCCGCCTCGTCTTCTTCGCGCCGACCCGCGGCCTTATCGGCTACCAGTCGGAGCTTCTGACCGACACGCGCGGTACGGCGATCATGAACCGCCTGTTCCACGACTACCAGCCCTACAAGGGCGAGATCGGCGGCCGCGTCAACGGCGTGCTGCTCGCCAACGAAGCGGGCGAGGCCGTCGCCTACGCGCTGTTCAACCTCGAAGACCGCGGCCCGATGGTCATCGACGCGGGCGAGAAGGTCTATATGGGCATGATCGTCGGCATCCACACGCGCGACAACGACCTTGAAGTGAACGTGCTGAAGGGCAAGAAGCTCACCAACATCCGCGCCGCCGGCAAGGACGAAGCCGTCCGCCTGACGCCGCCGATCAAGATGACGCTGGAGCGCGCGCTCTCCTGGATCCAGGACGACGAACTCGTCGAAGTCACGCCGAAGTCCATCCGCCTGCGCAAGCTCTATCTCGACCCGAACGACCGCAAGCGATTCGAAAAGCAGCGCTCGGCCGGCGCGGCATAAGCGAAACGCATCCGAAGCGGAATATTTTCGAACCCCGGTCCCCTCACAATGGGCGCCGGGGTTTTTCATGTGTGTGTCATCGTTTTACGACTTGTGACGTTTGTTAAAAAAGCGTTAACTTTTCCGTGCGCCGCCCGGAACTCGCCTGTGGGCAAGGGAAGCCTCCGCGCCCTTGCGGGATTCCGGTGGAATCGGCGCCGGAATATGAGTCGTGTTATGAAGACACTGTCGATCGATGTGCGGCGCGCCGAGCCGCAGGACGCACGCGCGATATCCGAGACGCATCGGGTATCGTGGCTGCAGGCCTATGGCGGCCTCATTCCGCACAAGCCGCTTATCCAGATGGTCGACCGCCGGGGCGAGAGCTGGTGGCGCAAGGCAACGCGCGGTCCCGCGACCTTGCTGGTGCTCGACGTCGCCGGCACGGTGGCGGGTTATGCCACGCTCGGCCTCAACCGCGCCCGGGCGCTGCCGCAGGAGGGCGAGATCTACGAACTGTACCTGCGCCCGGAATACCAGGGCATCGGTCTTGGCCGCCTGCTCTTCGGCGAGGCGCGGCGGCTCCTGAAGTCGCTCGGCTGCGAGGGCCTGATCGTCTGGTGCCTGGAGGACAGCGAGCACGCCGAACGCTTCTTCCGCTCCGCCGGCGGGCGCGACATTGCCGAGGGCATGGAGAATTTCGGCGACAAGGAGCTGAAGAAGCTCGGCTTCATCTGGCCTTAGCGGATTTCGTGCACGCCTATTCGACAGCGGCAGGCAGGTGGCGCACCGGCTCGCCGGCCAGTTTCCCCCGCAGTCCATGCCATTGCGGCTCGTTCAGGCCGCAGGCGAAATCGTGTGCCTCTTCGTCCGCCACCTTGCGGGCGAGCGTGTTGGCGTCCTTGTTCTCCAGGGCGTCGATATAGCCGACGACGCAGCTCGTCGGGTTTTCCGCCGTCGCGATCGTCGAGACGACAAGGACCTGGCCGTAGCGCGTGTCGGTGTCGCTCGTCGTTTCCGGGTCGGAGACGAACCAGCGCACGATGGTCGCCACCGGCTTTCCCGCCGCGATGCGCCATTCGATCTTGGCGTTGGTGTGGTTGAACGGGCCGAAGCTCTCGAAGGCCTCGTCGAGCCAGGCCTTGCTGATCGGGCCGTAGGCCTGGCTCTGGCGGAGGTCGCCTTCCTTGAAATAGACCGCGAGATCCTTGTAGCCGGCGCATTCAAGGGTGACGCTCGGGCCCTCGTCCTCCTGCGAAAGCGTCTTGCAGGCATCGAGGTTACGCTCGGAATAGGCGCTCTCGTTGGCCTTGGCGGCCGAGGCGGCGAGGGCGGCGGCAAAGAGAAGGGGCATCAGGCGCATGATCATCCTCCGGTCTTCAAGGAGACGGGGAAGGCGCGCCGTCTATTCGCCTCCGGCGAAAGTCATGTTGCGCTGCAATGGGATTCGCATTAGGAAGCCCGCGAACAGAACCATTCCACCTGAGGGAGCCCCCCATGCGTATCGATGCGATTTCCGTTGGCAAGAACCCGCCGGATGACGTGAACGTCATTGTCGAGGTGCCGGTCGGCGGCCATCCGATCAAGTACGAGATGGACAAGGAAGCCGGCGCGCTCGTCGTCGACCGTTTCCTCTACACGCCGATGACCTATCCCGGCAACTACGGCTTCGTGCCGCACACGCTCTCGGAAGACGGCGACCCGATCGACGTCCTGATCGCCAACACCCGCCCGCTCGTTCCGGGCTGCGTCATCAATGTGCGCCCGATCGGCGTCATGGTCATGGAAGACGATGGCGGCAAGGACGAGAAGATCATCGCCGTTCCGGTGCCGAAGCTGACGCGCCGCTACGACAAGGTCGAGAACTACACCGACCTGCCGGAGATCACGCTGAAGCAGATCGAGCACTTCTTCGAGCACTACAAGGATCTGGAGCCCGGAAAGTGGGTGAAGATCGCCGGCTGGCAGGACGTTACCGTTGCCAAGAAGATGATCCTGGAGGCCGTCGAGCGCTATCAGGCGAGCAAGAAGTAGGCGCTTCAATGCGCTCCGGCGCGCTCGAGCCTTGAAACGATATCCTCCGGGTCGCCGTCGATCCGGAGGATTTTCTTTCTCTGGGTGTCGCCGCTGACAAGGCTCACGGCGGACTTTGCAACGCCGGCAGCCTTGGCGATCAGCGCCACCAGCGCCTTGTTCGCCTTGCCCTTGTCCGGCGGGTCGCTGACGCGGGCCTTGAGGTAGCGTTCGCCGTCGGCGCCGGTTTCCCAGCCGTCGATCGCATCGCGGCCGCCGTTCGGCGTCAGCCGCATCGTCAGGCGCACATGGTCGCCATGGCGGCGGAGCGCGGCGCCTGCCTGCTCGGTCACGGCGCCAGGAGGGCCGGTGCCAGCACGCTGCGGATCACCTGCTCCAGGAAGAACAGGATGACGAGCACGACGAGCGGCGAAAGGTCGACGCCGCCGAAATTCGGCAGGACGCGGCGGATCGGGCGGTAGATCGGCTCGGTCAGCTGGTAGAGCGAGCGGCCGATGGTGGCGATCACCTGATTGTTCGCGTTGATGACGTTGAAGGCATAGAGCCAGGAGAAGATCGCCGAGGCGATTACCAGGAACCACGCTATGCTGATGATGAACAATAGGGTGTTGATGACCGCTATCATTGATGTCTCCAATTGGTTTCGTCTCGACATGTAGCCATTGCGCGCCCTGCCAGCAAGGCCGGGCGCCGGGCGGTGCCGCAACATGTTTAATGGCGCGGGGCCTGACGCCGCCGCGGCAAGCGTCCTTACGCCTCTTGGAAGATGCGCTCGAGGAAGGACGTCATCCAGAGACGGAGCGCCGCATCGTGCAGGAGGCGCCCGTCGAGATGGGCACGGCCGACCTGCGCGCCCGGCAATTCGAAACGGTGCGCGCCGCGCACCACCCAGCGGTGCATCATGGCGAGCGTCAGTTCGCCGTGGAACTGGATGCCCCAGGCATTGTCGCCGTAGCGGAAGGCCTGGTTCTCGTAGTGATGGCCGGTGGCGAGCAGCGTCGCGTCCCGCGGCAGGTCGAAGCCTTCGCGATGGAACTGGTAGACCATGTCCGGCCAGGGCATCAGCGCCGTGCCTGCCTTCGTCGCCGTCAGCGGATACCAGCCGATCTCCGTCCAGCCCTCCGCATGGCCGAAAACCGTGCCGCCGAGGTTCTTCACCAGCATCTGCGCGCCGAGGCAGATGCCGAGGAAGGGGCGGTTCTCGGAAAGCGGCACGGAGAGCCAGTCGATCTCCGCGCGCACATAGGCCTCGTCGTCATTGGCGCTCATCGGCCCGCCGAAGACGACCGCGCCCGCATGGTGGGACAGCGTGGCGGGCAGCGGATCGCCGAGCACGGGACGGCGGATATCCAGCGCATGGCCCATCGCCTGGAGGATCTGCCCGACGCGGCCGGGACTGGAGGTCTCCTGGTGCAGGACGATCAGGACGGGGCGCTTGAGGCGCGGCTTGCGGGGAAAATCGAGCATGGCTCAGCCTTCGTCCGGTTCCTCCGGGCCCGTTGCGGCGCCCACCCGCTCGGCCACTTCCTGCCGCTTCATGATGCGCTCCCGGCCGGAGACGCCGAGCAGGTCCGCGATGCGCCAGATGGCGTGGTCCTCCATCTCGCTGCGCTCGCCGTCCGCATAGACGATCTCCCAGAGCAGGCCGATCAGATCGACGCGCTGCTCCTCCGAAAGCTGGCGCTTCAGCTCCGAGGTGAAGCGGAAGAAATCGATCGCCTCGCTCTCCGCATCGGTGCCGGCGGCGACCAGCGCCTCGAGCTCGGTCTCGTCGAGACCGTAGAAATCCTTCAGGCGGACCCGCAGCGCCTTCTTCTCGACGTCGAGGATCTTGCCGTCCGCTTCCATCACCTGGATGCAGAGCGCCATGACGGCGACCCGCGGATCGTCGGCGGCAAAGGCCGGTCTGTCACCACCGGAAAGGCTCGCCAGAAACTGCTGCAAGCGTTCGAACATTCAGTGTCGCCCCGTTCCTCAAGCCCTGGAATATTGCCGTTTCTTTCCGATCTTTGAAACCGACGCCGAAGCGACTTCGCTTCAGCTGGAAATGCTCTAGAACAAGCGGAAGCCGCTTGTCCCGTCCCGTTTGACCGCGCCTTCCTTGACGCCCGGATCGTCGGGCAGGCCGAAGAAGGGACGCTCCTCTTCCTCCGGGACCACCGCCTCCTTGATCGTTTCCGGCGTTACGTCCTTCACCGGCGCGGCCTCCACCACCGTGGCGACGACAACGGGCTTTTGCGCGACTTCCACCGTCTCGACCTTGGCCACCTCTTCAACCGGCGTGGCGGGCCTGCTTTCGATGGCGAGCGGCGGCAGGGTGCGGATGGCCTCGTCGACGGCGGCGGTCGAGCCTTCCTCGATCGGCCCGTCGAGCGGGCTGACGGGCGTCTTCCACTCGAAGGCGTCGAGACGGCCGGTGACCGGCGAGACGGCCCGCCATTCCGGCGCCGTGATGCCGTCGGCCGTCCAGGCCGGATCGCGCGGTGCCTTCAGCGCCTGGTTCATCCAGTGGCGGATGCGGCCCTGGTCGCCCGTCTCGGCATCCTCGACGTCGGCGAGCAGCAGGAACGTGCTTTCGCGGGGCGACAGGCGCGCGGCGGCCTCGGCCTTGCTGCGGGCAAGCGCGAAGTCGCGCGTTTCCAGTGCGGCTTCCGCCACGGCATAGAGCGCTTCGGCATTGTTCGGGCGCATCGCCTCGAGCTTTTCCGCCCGCTTCAGGCGGTCGGTCGCCGAATCGCCGCTGCGCGCGCGGACATAGAGCTTCGCGACATCGCCATGGGCGGTCGCCTTCCAGAGTTTTTCCAGGATGGCGGCGGCCTTGCGCAGGTTGTCCTCGCGCAGATAGGCCTTGGCCGCGATGAGGCCGGCGGGCACGAAGGTCTCGTCGAGCTTCAGCGCCTGCTGGGCGTCCTCGCGCGCGCCCTTCGGGTCGGCGTCGAGCCTTGCGGCGGCGCGGGCGGTGAGCAGCACGACCTTGCGGCGGGCATGCGTCTTCTTCTCCTCGGTCGAGCCGGAGCGGCCGTCGCCGAGAAGCTTCAGCGCCTCGTCCCAGTCTCCGGCCTCGGAGCGGTATTCCAATGCGGCTTCCGCTGCCCAGGGAAGCTGCGGCGCTTTTTCCGCTGCGCGTTCGGCATATTGCCGGGCCGCCTCGTTGGCGCCGAGCCGGCGGGCCTCCAGATAGAGGCCGCGCAGGCCGAGTTCGCGCGTTTCCGGATCGTCCGCCATCAGCTCGAATTTCCGGCGCGCGTCGTCGTAGCGGCCCTCGATCATCGCCGCCTGCGCTTCGAGCAGGTGGATGAGCGGCTCCTGGTCGGCGCTCAGAAGCCCCTTGGTGCGGCCCAGCATCTTCCGCGCGCCGGCGGCATCGCCGGCGCCGGCGGCGATCAGGCCGGTGGAGAGCGCCTGGTAGCCGCGGTCGCGCTTGCGGGCGCGGAAATAGCGCTGGATCGAGTGCGGCGAGGTCCAGACGACGCGCACGATCCACCAGGAGAACATCACGGCGGCGACCAGCGAGACGACGAGCGTGGCGGCGACCATCAGGCTCATGTCGGCCCGCTGGCCCTGCCAGATGATGGAGAGCTCGCCGGGACGATCGGCAAGCCAGGCGAAGCCGGCGGCAAGCGCGAGGACGAAGAGGGCGAAGACCAGTATGCGAATCATGAAGCCTCTCTCCTCAGCCCTGGTTGCCGGCGGTGCCGGTCGTGGTGCCGCCGGTCGGGCCGCTCAAGGCGCCGGAAACGACGGCGCCGATCAGGTCTTCCACGCTGACACGTTCGTCGAGCTTGCGCTTGTAGTCCGCCGCGGCGGCCTGGCCTTTCTCCGGCAGGGTCTGCCATTCGATCTGCGCGCCCTTGAAATCGCCGTTCTGCAGCTTGTTCTCGATGCGCGCGACCACCGCTTCCGGCGTATCGCCCTCGATGCTGCCGACAGGGCGCACGCGGATCGCCGAGGCGGCGCTCGCCATCAGGCGGTTGAAGATGCCCTGGTCGCCCTCCGGCTGGTGCACGGCGTCGAGAATGGCGTCGGCCGTCGCCTGGAAATCGCGCACGAGATCGGAGCGCGACGGCACGCCGACGGCGGCGTGTTCCCGCAGGCCCGGGAGGGAAGGATCCTCCGGCGAAATGCTGGCAAAGGCTTCCAGTTCGGCGAGATAGGGGCCGCCGCGGTCGATCGCCGTCTTCAGCGCGCTGGCGGCCACGGCCCGCGCCATTTCGATGTCGCTGCGCGGCTCGTCGAGCTTCTGCTCGGCGGCGGCAATGCGCTCGGTGAGCTGGCTTTCCGTCGTGCTGACCGCCTCGGTGGTGCGCGCGATGGCCTCGCGCAGCGCCGCAAGTTCCGTGGTCAGTCGCGCCACGTCGCCTTCGAGCTTGCTGACGGCTTCCGGGTTTGCAGCGGTGGCGCCCGCGCTTTCGCCTGCCGATTTTTCCAGCGCGGCGATCCGCGTCTCGATCGGCTGGAGGTCGACCGGGCTTGCGGCCGGGGTTTCGGCCAAGGTCTCGGACAGCCGCGTCTTCAACGCCTCCACCTCGTTCGTCAGGGTGGAAACGGCGTCGGATTCGCCCGCGCGGTCAGGCCCCAGCGTCGGCAGGTAGCCGCCATATTGCAGGCTTCCGGCGCCCAGGAGCGCGATCAGGCCGCCAAGGATGCCGGCCGCCAGCGTACCCGCATTGCTGCGTTGCGGTGCCGGCGGCGTTTCGGCGCGCACCGGTTCCTCATAGGTCGTGCGTGCGGGCTCGACCGGCTCGGCCTTTTCCTCGGCGGGCTCGGCGGCGGTTTCGGCTGCCGCGGGTTCCGCCGTCACGGTTTCGGAGGCTTCCGAGGCCTGGCTTTCCGGCGTTTCGGCTTTTGCCGCTTCCTCGGTCGCCAGCGCCTCGTCGCTGACGGAGGCGGGGGTCGCCTCCAGGTCGATCGTCACGGGTTCTTCACCGGTCTTCTTGCGACGGGACGGGGTTTCCGGTTCCATGGCGACCTCCTCGCATTCATGTGCATTGCACTAAACCTAGACAGCGAAGCCAGCGAGGGAAAGACCCTTGCGGCAAATTCATCCGCCGTAGCCTGCCCCTAGAGCAGGTCCAGCAGGCTTTCCTCGTTGGGGGCGGAGGCGACGACGGTGGATGCGGCAAAGCGCTGCGGCACGGCTTTGGCGACATTCGCGCTCATGCAGAGCATCAGCGTCGACAGGAAGCGCTCGGGAATCTCCACGAGCGGGGAAAGCTTGAAGAAGGCCCGCGCGCTTTCGCCGGAATAGAACAGCACGGCGTCCGGCACCGGCTTGAGAAGCGCGGTCTCCGTCTCCGTGCGCCGGGGAACGACGGGCACCATGCGGTAGGCTTCCACTGTGCGCAGCGGAATGCCGGCTTCGGCGAGGCGCGTTTCGAAGCCGCGCGCACGCGGCACGCCGGCGAGATAGAGGATCGGTTCGGCCGGCATGCCGAAATCCCGGCAATGCGCCACGATCATGTCGGCGAGGTCCCTGCCGTTGCCGCCCGGGGTGAGCACGGTGCGGAAGCCTGCCGCACTGGCGGCGTTCGCCGAGGCCTGTCCGACCGAGAAGACCGTGGTCAGGAGGTGGCGGTCGAGCGTATCGCCAAGATGGCCGAAGAGACGCGCCACCTCCGCACTGGTGATGGCGATGGCCGAATGCCGCTCCGCGAGCGCCGCCTTCACCGCGTCAAGATCGTGCTGGGGCCTCGACAGCGGCAGGCGGGCGGTCTCGTGGCCCAGCGCCGCGAGCTTGCGGGCGGTGCGGGCCGCCGTCTGTTCCGGGCGAAGGATGAGGACACGCACGCGGTTCAGCCCCAGCTTTCGAAGAAGCCCGCTCCCGCCTTCTCGCGGATCGCCTGTCCCGCCGCCTTGCCGAGCCGGCCGGCCTCGCCTGCCGGGCCGCTCGCCTCGATCTCGTGGAACCGGCTCCCGTCCGGCGTCAGGATCATGCCGTGGAACTGGAGATGCTTACCCTCGACCGTCGCATAGCCGGCGATCGGCGTGCGACAGGAGCCGTCGAGCGTGGCAAGGAAGCCGCGCTCGCAAGTGACCGCCGCGCGCGTCACCCGGTCGTCGATGGCGGCGAGCAGGTCTTGCGTGCCCTTGTCGCCGACGCGGCTCTCGATACAGATCGCGCCCTGCGCCGGGGCGGGCGGGAAGGAGACGGGATCGAGGATTTCCGTCGGCACGTCGAGCTTGCCGAGGCGCTTCAGGCCGGCATAGGCGAGCAGCGTCGCATCCGCCTGGCCCTCGGCGAGCTTGCCAAGGCGGGTATCGACCTGGCCGCGGAAGACGATGACGTTGAGATCGGGCCGAAGACGCCGGATGAGTGCCTGGCGACGCAGCGAGGCGGAGCCGACGGTCGCGCCCTGCGGCAGGTCAAGGAGGCGGGCGACGCTGCGGCCGATGAACGCGTCGCGCACGTCCTCGCGCGGCAGGAAGGCGGAGAGGTGCAGACCTTCCGGCAGCTTCGTCGGCATGTCCTTTGAGGAGTGCACGGCAAAATCGAGCTCGCCGGAGGAAAGCTGCGCCTCGATCTCCTCGGTGAACAGGCCCTTGCCGCCGATCAGCGCCAGCGAGCGGTCGGTGATGCGGTCGCCCTTGGTCGAGAGCACGACAATCTCGAACATGTCTTCCGGCAGGCCATGCGCCGCCATCAGGCGCGAACGGGTCTCGTAGGCCTGGGCGAGCGCCAGCGGGCTGCCCCGCGTGCCGATCCTGAAAGGTTTTGTTTGCATCCGCCTTGATCCGTTGTTACCGGGATGTCTCGTAACCGGGTTTCCGGCCCATCGCAATCAATTCCCAAGTGCTACATGTCGTCCCATCTGACCATCCTGGGCATCGAAACGAGCTGCGACGAGACCGCCGCGGCCGTGGTCGCGCGCGATGCGGAGGGCCGGGGCGAGATCCTCGGCGAGGTGGTGCTGAGCCAGCTCGAAGAGCACAGCGCCTATGGCGGCGTGGTGCCGGAGATCGCCGCACGCGCCCATGTGGAAGCGCTCGACAGCCTGATTTCCGAGGCGCTGCTGCGGGCGGGGCGCTCACTTGACGATGTCGATGCCATTGCCGCGACGAGCGGGCCGGGGCTGATCGGCGGGCTCATCGTCGGGCTGATGACCGGCAAGGCGATCGCCCGGGCGACGGGCAAGCCGCTCTATGCCGTCAACCATCTGGAAGGCCATGCGCTGACGGCGCGGCTGACGGACGGGCTCTCCTTTCCCTATCTCATGCTGCTCGTCTCCGGCGGCCATACCCAGCTCGTCCTGGTGCGCGGCATCGACGACTACGAGCGCTGGGGCACGACGATCGACGACGCCCTTGGCGAAGCCTTCGACAAGACGGCCAAGCTGCTCGGCCTGCCCTATCCCGGCGGCCCGGCGGTGGAGCGCATGGCGAAGACGGGCAACCCCGAGCGGTTCACCTTCCCGCGGCCGCTCGTCGGCGAGGCGCGGCTCGATTTCTCCTTTTCCGGCCTCAAGACGGCGGTGCGGCAGGCCGCGCAGTCGATCGAGCCGGTGACGGAGCAGGACATCGCCGATATCTGCGCCTCCTTCCAGCGCGCCGTCTCTCGCACGCTGAAGGATCGCATCGGCCGCGGCCTCGAACGGTTCCGCACGCTTTTCCCGGATGTCGAGACGCCGGCGCTGGTCGTTGCCGGCGGGGTGGCGGCCAATGCGGAGCTGCGCGCGATCCTGCAGGTGCTGTGCGACAAGCAGAAATTCCGCTTCATCGCTCCGCCGCTGGCGCTGTGCACCGACAATGCGTCCATGATCGCCTGGGCGGGGCTGGAGCGCATGGCGGCCGGCTTTGCGCCCGATGACCTTGCCGTCGCGCCGCGCTCGCGCTGGCCGCTCGACCGCGAGGCGGCGACGGTTCTGGGATCCGGCAAGCGGGGAGCCAAGGCATGAGCACCACTCCGAGGATCGCCGTCATCGGCGCGGGTGCCTTCGGCACGGCGCTGGCGAGCGTGGCCGCGGCAAGCGGCGGCGATGTCACGCTGATCGGCCGCGATGCGACGGCTGTCGACCTGATGCGCGCCTCGCGGCGCAACGAAAAGGCGCTTCCCGGCATCGACCTGCCGCCGACCCTTTCCTTCAGCGCCGATGCGGAAGCGATCCGCGGCGCCGGCATCGTTCTGTTCGCCATGCCCTCGCAGGCCCAGCGCGCGGCGGCACGCTCCCTTGCGCCCCTGCTGGCGCCGGGCACGGCCGTGGTGATCTGCGCCAAGGGCATGGAAAAGGGCACCGGACGGCTGCTGACGGAGGTTCTGGAAGAAGAGCTTCCGGGCCGCGAGATCGCCGTGCTCTCCGGCCCCGGCTTTGCAGCCGACATCGCGAAGGGCCTGCCGACGGCGATGGTGATCGCCGCGCGCACGGCCGAGACCGGCGCCTGGCTGGCGCAGGCCCTTTCCGGGCCGACCTTCCGGCTCTATCCCTCGACCGACCGCATCGGCGTGCAGCTCGGCGGCGCGCTGAAGAACGTGCTGGCGATCGCCTGCGGCATCATCGAGGGGGCCGAGCTTGGCGATTCGGCACGGGCGGCGCTGATTTCTCGCGGGCTTGCGGAACTGTCGCGCTTCGTCGCGGCCCATGGCGGGGAGGGCACCACGGTCACGGGGCTCTCCGGCCTCGGCGACCTCGTTCTGACGGGAACGAGCCACCAGTCGCGCAACCTGCGCTTCGGCATCGCGCTCGGCCGCCATGGCGATGCCGCCGGCTGGTCGGGCGATCTGGTGGAGGGCGCCTTCGCCGCCTCGGTCGCTTCCAGCGTCGCGGCTGAAAAGGGCATCGACATGCCGATCACCGATGCGGTTGCCCGCATCATCGATGGCAGCCTCGACGTGAAGACCGCCATCGGGCAGCTGATGACGCGCCCGATCACCCAGGAATGACAACGGAAGGATCGTTTCATGCATTTCGCATTTCTCTGCCAGGACAAGCCCGGCGCGCTGCAGGTGCGCCTCGATACGCGCCCGGACCACCTCGCCTACCTGAACGGCCTCAATGCCGACGGCAAGCTCGCCTTCGCCGGCCCCTTCCTCGGCGATGACGGCAAGCCGACCGGCAGCCTCGTCGTGGTCAAGGCCGAGACGATCGAGGAGGCACGCCAGATCGCGGAGAACGATCCCTATGCCAAGGCCGGCCTCTTCGCTTCTGTCGAGGTGAAGGCCTGGAACTGGGTCTTCAACAATCCGGAGGCCTGATCCGCATGGCACACTGGCTCTACAAGTCCGAACCCTTCAAGTTCTCCTGGGAGAAGCTGAAGTCGAAAGGGACGGCCGGCGAGGAATGGGACGGCGTGCGCAACTACCAGGCGCGCAACAACATGCGAGCCATGAAGATCGGCGATAAGGGCTTCTTCTATCACTCCAACGAGGGGCTGGAGATCGTCGGCATCACCGAGGTCTGCGGGCTGTCGCATCCCGATTCGACGGCCGGCGAGGACCCGCGCTGGGATTGCGTCGACATCCGTGCCGTGTGCGACATGCCGAGGCCCGTCTCGCTGAAGGACGTTAAGGCCAATCCGAAGCTTGCCAACATGTCGCTCGTTACCTCCATGCGCCTTTCGGTGCAGCCGGTGACCGAGGAAGAGTGGATCGAGGTCTGCCGCATGGGTGGTCTCGACAAGCCGCCGCGCTGATGGTTCGGCGCCGTGGAGCGATGCTCCGGTGAAGACGGATCCTGAGGTCTTCATCCGCGACAATACGGGCGTGCTCTCCCCGCCGCATGTGCCGGAGGTGACGCTGCATCTTGCCACCGAGGCGCATGACCTCTGGCTGAAGACCGAGGAGGAGCTGGAGGAGATCGGCCTGCCGCCGCCCTTCTGGGCCTTCGCCTGGGCGGGCGGGCAGGGGCTTGCCCGCCATGTGCTGGACCATCCGGCACTGGTGGCCGGAAAGTCGGTGCTGGATTTTGCCAGCGGTTCCGGCCTTGTCGGCATCGCGGCGCGGCTTTCGGGCGCTGCGCCGGTGCTTGCTGCGGATATCGATCCCTGGAGCAAGACCGCGATCCGCCTGAACGCCGCCCTGAACGGCGTCGACCTTGCCCATACGGCCGAAGACATGGTCGGCCGGGACGAGGGCTGGGATGTCGTGCTGGCCGGCGACGTCTTCTATGACCGCGGCTTTGCGGACGTGCTCATTCCCTGGTTCTCCGCCCTTGCTGCCCGGGGCGCCCTGGTGCTCGTCGGCGATCCCGGCCGGACCTATTGCCCGCGCGAGCGCATGGAGGCGCTCGCCACCTACACGGTGCCGGTGACGCGGGCACTGGAGGACAGCGAGGTCAAGAAGACGACGGTCTGGCGCTTTGGCGCGAGCCCGGCAAAAGCGTGAGGCTTTTCCCCGCTGTCAAAAGCCGGGGCGGATGACGCAGACGCCGGCTTCCCACGAGCATCCGTCCTGGCCCGGCGTCACCACGATGACCTTCGGCCCGCGGTTTTCGACGAAGGGAGCATCGATCAGGTCGTCGTAATAGCGATCCCGGTCGATATGGAAATAGATGCCGTTGCCCGGGTCGCGATAGGCCGAGAGGGCGCCGCCGTAGAAATTGCGGTCCTTGCGCCAATGGCGATCGCGATGCCGCTCCACCCGGCGGTCGTCGCGGTAGCGCTCGCGCGGGCGCCAGTCGCGATGCTCGCGCCGCTCGATGCTGCGGCCGATGAAGCTGCCGTTCGACCAGTCCGCGTCGGAATTGTCCGACCAGCCGATATCGGGGCTGCGGTCGCGGGCCGCGGCGGCCGTCATGCCGCCGGCTGCGAGGGCGACCGTAAGCGCTAGAACTTTGGTCGCATGGGACGCTGAAAACAGAGTCATTCTGTCCTGCCTTCCGGATTACGCTTAACAGATCCTTAACGGCAAGATGGGGCAGCGGCCGGCAAAAGTCACGGATTTGGTTATGAATTTTCCCGTTATCGTTAATTGGCGGACCGCGTCCCGGGATGGCACAAATGCGTCAGGCCGCTTAATCGATTAAATTCATTTTGCACTGCAATGAGGCTTGTGGTTCCGCTTTCCGGTGATTAAACGTCGCAATCACTGCATTGTGCACAACATACTGCAATTCCGGAGAAAATTTGTCCAGTTTATGGCTCTCCGGGGTTCCGTGAGGTTCAGATGGCGAATGTCACTCGAAGCCGGCCGCTCTCGCCGCATCTCCAGGTCTACAAGCCGATCCCGACGATGGTCATGTCCATCGTGCATCGCATAACCGGTGCCGCCCTTTACTTCGGCACGGTACTCGTTGCCTGGTGGCTGATCGCCGCCGCCTCGGGCGAGGCCTATTTCGACTGGGTCAACTGGTTCTTCGGCACGCTGATCGGCCGCCTCGTGCTCTTCGGCTATACCTGGGCGCTGATGCAACACATGCTGGGCGGTCTTCGCCACTTCATGTGGGACATGGGCCACGGCTACGAGAAGCATTTCGCCACCAGGCTCGCCCTTCTGACCCCGGTCGTCTCCGTCGCCCTGACGGTGCTGATCTGGATCGTCGGCTATCTGGCCCGCTGAGGAGAATTTCATGGATATGCGCACCCCCCTCGGCAAGGTTCGCGGCCTCGGCTCGGCAAAGGACGGCACGGAGCATTTCTGGCGCCAGCGCCTGACGGCCGTCGCCAACGTTCCGCTTCTCCTGTTCTTCGTCGGCTTCCTGATCTGCTATAACGGCGCTTCCTATGCGGAGGTGACGGCGGCGCTGTCGCACCCGATCGTCGCCGTCCTCATGGGCCTCGTCGTCGTCTCCGGCCTCGTCCACATGAAGCTCGGCATGCAGGTCATCATCGAGGACTACGTGCATGCGGAAGGCGTGAAGATCGCGCTCCTCATGCTCAATACCTTCTTCGCGATCCTGGTCGGTGGGCTCTGTCTTTTCGCCGTCCTCAAAATCGCTTTCGCAGGATAATCCATCATGGCAGCGATCTCCTCCCCGGCGGCCAACGGCAAGGCCTATAATTACGTGGACCATTCCTTCGACGTGATCGTCGTCGGCGCCGGCGGCGCGGGCCTGCGCGCCACGCTCGGCATGGCCGAGCAGGGCCTCAAGACGGCCTGCATCACCAAGGTCTTCCCGACGCGCTCGCACACCGTCGCTGCCCAGGGCGGCATCGCGGCATCGCTCAGGAACATGACGCCGGACAGCTGGCAGTGGCACCTTTACGACACCGTCAAGGGTTCCGATTGGCTCGGCGACGTCGACGCCATGCAGTATCTCACCATGGAAGCGCCGAAGGCGGTCTATGAGCTGGAGCACTACGGCGTACCCTTCTCGCGCAACGAAGAGGGCAAGATCTACCAGCGCCCGTTCGGCGGCCACATGCAGAACTATGGCGAGGGCCCGCCGGTGCAGCGCACCTGCGCGGCCGCCGACCGTACCGGCCATGCCATCCTGCACACGCTCTACGGCCAGTCGCTGCGCAACAATGCTGAATTCTTCATCGAATATTTCGCGCTCGACCTGATCATGTCGGCCGACGGCCGCTGCACCGGCGTCGTCGCCTGGAACCTCGACGACGGCACGATCCATCGCTTCGCGGCCAAGATGGTGGTGCTGGCGACCGGTGGTTACGGCCGCGCCTATTTCTCGGCCACCTCGGCCCACACCTGCACGGGCGATGGCGGCGGCATGATCGCCCGCGCCGGCCTGCCGCTGCAGGACATGGAGTTCGTGCAGTTCCACCCGACCGGCATCTACGGCGCCGGTTGCCTCATCACCGAGGGCGCCCGCGGCGAAGGCGGCTATCTTGTCAACTCGGAAGGCGAGCGCTTCATGGAGCGTTATGCGCCGTCGGCGAAGGACCTCGCTTCGCGCGACGTCGTCTCGCGCTGCATGACGATGGAAATCCGCGAAGGCCGCGGCGTCGGCAAGAACAAGGACCACATCTTCCTGCATCTCGACCACCTCGATCCGGCGGTTCTGCACGAGCGCCTGCCCGGCATTTCCGAGAGCGCGAAGATCTTCGCCGGCGTCGACGTGACGCGCGAGCCGATCCCGGTCCTGCCCACCGTCCACTACAATATGGGCGGCATTCCCACGAATTACTGGGGCGAGGTGCTGAACGCCGACGGCCAGAACCCGGAGCGCATCGCGCCCGGCCTGATGGCGGTTGGCGAGGCGGGCTGCGCCTCGGTGCACGGCGCCAACCGCCTCGGCTCCAACTCGCTGATCGACCTCGTGGTCTTCGGCCGTGCCGCCGCGATCCGCGCCGGCCAGGTGATCGACCGCAACGAGGCGGTGCCGGCGCTCGACATTGCCGCCTGCGACCGGATCATGGATCGCTTCGATCGCCTGCGGAACGCCAATGGCGGCACGCCGACCGCTGTGCTGCGCGACAAGATGCAGCGCACCATGCAGGAAGACGCTGCCGTGTTCCGTACCCAGGAATCGCTGGAAAGCGGCTGCAAGCGCATGACGGCGATCTGGAAGGAAATGCCGGACATCAAGGTCACCGACCGTTCGATGATCTGGAACTCTGACCTCGTCGAGACGCTGGAGCTGGAGAACCTGATGGCGAACGCCATCACCACCGTCTACGGCGCCGAGGCCCGCAAGGAGAGCCGCGGCTCGCATGCCCGCGAGGACTATGCGACCGGTCCGCTCGGCGGCCGCGACGACGTCAACTGGCGCAAGCACACGCTCGCCTGGGTGAACGAGGCGGGCGACGTGACGCTCGACTATCGCCCTGTTCATACCGACCTTATCGCGGACGGGATCGATCCCAAGAAGATCGAGCCCAAGGCCCGCGTCTACTGATCCCGAGGAGAACAGGACATGGTTGAACTCGCTCTCCCGAAAAACTCGCAGTTGACCGAGGGCAAGGTCTGGCCGAAGCCGGAAGGCGCCACGAACACCCGCGAGTTCCGCATCTACCGCTGGAACCCCGATGACGGCAAGAACCCGTCGGTCGACACGTTCTATATCGACGTCGACGACTGCGGCCCGATGGTGCTCGACGCGCTGCTCTACATCAAGAACAAGATCGACCCGACGCTGACGCTGCGCCGCTCGTGCCGCGAGGGCATCTGCGGCTCCTGCGCCATGAATATCGACGGCACCAACACGCTCGCCTGCACCAAGGGCATGGACGAGATCAAGGGTGCGGTGAAGGTCTATCCGCTGCCGCATATGCCGGTCGTCAAGGACCTCGTTCCCGACCTCACGAACTTCTACGCCCAGCACCGCTCGATCGAGCCCTGGCTGAAGACCGTGTCGCCGACGCCGGCAAAGGAGTGGAAGCAGAGCCATGAGGACCGCCTCAAGCTGGACGGCCTCTACGAGTGCATCCTGTGCGCCTGCTGCTCGACCTCCTGTCCGAGCTATTGGTGGAACGGCGACCGCTATCTCGGCCCGGCGGTCCTGCTCCAGGCCTATCGCTGGCTGATCGACAGCCGCGACGAGGCCACCGGCGAGCGCCTCGACAACCTGGAAGACCCCTTCCGTCTCTACCGCTGCCATACGATCATGAACTGCGCCCAGGCCTGCCCGAAGGGCCTCAACCCGGCCAAGGCGATCGGCGAAATCAAGAAGATGCTGGTCGAGCGCCGGCTCTGACCCATATGATGGACATTCACGAAACGTGAGGAGGCGGCCCGACTATTCGGGCCGTTTCGTCTTGATTCGTGCGGGCGATTCACGTTAATTCGGCGGGAATTGCTGCACGGCAGCAGTATCGGGCAGATATCGGGAGTAACGACATGCGGATTCACCATGTGGCAGGCGGGCTGATGATGGCGCTTGCTCTGGCCGGTTGCCAGCGAACCTCGATGGACAGCGTCAATACGCAGCAGAACATCACGCCGCTGGAGGCCCAGCCGATCGGCACCGTCTCCTCCAGCCAGTTGCCCGACCCCACGACCGACACCTCGCAGTTCCCGGAAAAGCCGGCGACCGACACGGCGATGGCGACGACGGGCACCGGAACGGGCGATACGGCAGCGGCAACGGCGCTCGACGTCACCAAGGAATCCATGGTCGGCAACTGGCGGGTGGCGAGCGGCCCGTCCTCCTGCGACATGTTCCTGACGCTCACCAACCTCGGCAGCGGCTCGCGCGGCGGCACGCGCGGTTGCGCGGGCGAACTGACGACGATGGGCTCCTGGGAGGTCGCCGGCAAGCAGGTCGTGCTGAAGGACCGCAACGGCAACGCCATCGCCCGGCTTTACAAGACGGCCGATGCCCGTTTCGACGGCTCGACCAATTCCGGCCAGCCCGTCAGCCTTTCACGCTGATCCCGTCCTTTCGACACCGACACGGATAAAAGCCGCCCATGGGCAAGGATTGGGACAGCGGGTCGACCCATCCGGATCACGGCGTTTCGGATAGGCTGCAAGCCCTTGTCGCGAGCGGCGAGCTGAAGCCGGATCCGGCGCAGAGGGCGATGGCCGCGCGCTTCGACCGGCTGCTGCTTGACCTTCATGCCCAGCGTCCGGCGCGCAAGTCGAGCGCGCTCGGCTGGCTCTTCGCCTCCCGCAAGCCCGCGACGGTCAGCGCCCCCAAGGGGCTCTACATCCATGGCGGCGTCGGGCGTGGCAAGACCATGCTGATGGACATGTTCTTCGAGCTGGCGCGGGTCAAGCGCAAGCGGCGGGCGCATTTCCATGAATTCATGGCCGATGTGCACGAGCGCATCCACAAGCACCGCCAGAAGCTGAAGGCCGGCGAGACGAAGCAGGCCGATCCCGTGCCGCCGGTGGCGGAAAGCCTCGTCGAGGAGGCGCGCCTCCTCTGCTTCGACGAGTTCTCCGTGACGGATATCGCCGATGCGATGATCCTGTCGCGTCTCTTCGGAGAGCTTTTCCAGCGCGGCTGCATCCTTGTCGCGACGTCCAATGTCGAGCCGGACAACCTCTACAGGGACGGCCTCAACCGCAGCCTCTTCCTGCCCTTCGTCGATCTCCTGAAGCGCCATGTCGAGATCGTGCCGCTCGATTCCCTGACCGACTATCGCATGGAGAAGGACAGCGGCCTGCCGGTGTTCCGCCATCCGCTCGGCGCCGAAGCCGACATGGCGATGGAGGCGGCCTGGCGGCGCGAGACCGCAGGCAGGCCGGTGGCGGCCGAGACGATTGCCTTCCGGGGCCGCAGCATCCCCGTGCCGCGGGCGACGGGGCGCGTTGCGCGCTTCTCCTTCTCCGACCTTTGCGAGAAGCCGCTGGGCGCGGCCGACTATCTCGAAATCCTCGCGCACTACGACACGCTCTTCGTCGATCACATTCCCCTGCTCGGCGCGGAGAAGCGCAACGAGACGAAACGCTTCATCAATCTCGTCGACACGATCTACGATCATCGCGCGCGGCTCTTCGCCTCCGCGGCGGCGGCGCCGGAAAACCTGCTTGTCACCCGCAAGGGCACGGAAGGTTTCGAGTTCGACCGTACGGTCTCGCGCCTCATCGAGATCCGCAGCACGGAATATCTTGCCGATCACAAGGCCCGCTACGAAGAAGATGTGACGAAAGCGTGACGGAAGTTCTTACGTTTACGTAAGATATTTTGTATCTAACCGATTGAAAAACTTCGATCCGAAAGTATGTGTTGAATTTTTAGGCGGACAAGCGTAAGCCCTTGCGCCGAAAGGTCCTGCAATTGCGACATTGAGGGCCTGTTGATCGGAGCAAGAGGAAGCTTTCATGGCCCGCAAGAAGATCGCACTTATTGGTTCTGGAATGATCGGTGGCACGCTGGCGCATCTGGCCGGCCTGAAGGAACTGGGCGACATCGTCCTCTTCGACATTGCCGACGGCATTCCGCAGGGCAAGGGCCTCGATATTGCCCAGTCCTCGCCGGTCGAGGGCTTCAACGCCTCGCTGACGGGCGCCAGCGATTACGCCGCCATCGAAGGCGCGGACGTCTGCATCGTCACCGCCGGCGTTGCCCGCAAGCCCGGCATGAGCCGCGACGACCTTCTCGGCATCAACCTCAAGGTCATGGAACAGGTCGGCGCCGGCATCAAGAAATATGCCCCGAACGCCTTTGTCATCTGCATCACCAACCCGCTCGACGCGATGGTCTGGGCGCTGCAGAAGTTCTCGGGCCTGCCGAAGAACATGGTCGTCGGCATGGCCGGCGTGCTGGACTCGGCCCGCTTCCGCCTCTTCCTCTCCGAAGAATTCAAGGTCTCCGTCCAGGACGTTACCGCCTTCGTTCTCGGCGGCCACGGCGACACGATGGTGCCGCTCGCCCGCTACTCCACGGTCGCCGGCATCCCGCTGACCGACCTCGTCAAGATGGGCTGGGTCACCAAGGAACGCCTGGAAGAAATCATCCAGCGCACCCGTGACGGCGGCGCCGAGATCGTCGGCCTGCTCAAGACCGGCTCGGCCTACTACGCCCCGGCCGCTTCGGCAATCGAGATGGCCGAGTCCTACCTGAAGGACAAGAAGCGTGTCCTGCCCTGCGCGGCCTACCTTTCCGGCCAGTACGGCGTGAAGGACATGTATGTCGGCGTACCCACCGTCATCGGCGCCGGCGGCGTCGAGCGTATCGTCGAGATCGACCTCAACAAGGCCGAGCAGGAAGCCTTCGACAAGTCCGTCGGCGCCGTCGCCGGCCTTTGCGAAGCCTGCATCAACATCGCGCCTTCGCTGAAGTAATCCCGGTATCCAGACAGGATTTTCCCCATGAACATTCATGAATATCAGGCCAAGGCTCTGCTCAAGAGCTTTGGCGCTCCGGTCGCCGAAGGCGTCGCGATCTTCTCCGCCGACGAGGCGGAGGCGGCTGCGAAGTCGCTTCCCGGCCCGCTCTACGTGGTCAAGAGCCAGATCCATGCCGGCGGCCGCGGCAAGGGCAAGTTCAAGGAGCTCGGTCCCGATGCCAAGGGCGGCGTCCGCCTCGCCTTCTCGGTGGAGGAAGCCAAGGCCCACGCCAAGGAAATGCTCGGCAACACGCTCGTCACCGCGCAGACCGGCGAGGCCGGCAAGCAGGTGAACCGCCTCTATATCGAGGACGGCGCCGACATCGACCGCGAACTCTATCTCTCGCTGCTCGTCGACCGCTCTGTCGGCCAGGTCGCCTTCGTCGTCTCGACGGAAGGCGGCATGGACATCGAGGCCGTCGCCCATGACACGCCGGAGAAGATCGTCACCGTCGCGATCAACCCGGAAACCGGCGTCACCGCCGACAACCTGGCGACGCTGACCGCGGCCCTGAAGCTCGAAGGCGAAGCCAAGGTCGACGCCGAAAAGCTCTTCCCGATCCTCTACAAGGCCTTCGTCGAGAAGGACATGAGCCTGCTCGAGATCAACCCGCTGATCGTCATGAAGAACGGCCGCATGCGCGTCCTCGACGCCAAGGTCTCGTTCGACGGCAACGCGCTGTTCCGCCACGACGACATCCGGGCGCTGCGCGACGAGACCGAAGAGGACGCCAAGGAGATCGAGGCTTCCAAGTGGGACCTCGCCTATGTGGCGCTCGACGGCAATATCGGCTGCATGGTCAACGGCGCAGGCCTTGCCATGGCGACGATGGACATCATCAAGCTCTACGGCAAGGAGCCGGCGAACTTCTGCGACGTCGGCGGCGGCGCCGGCAAGGAGAAGGTCGCGGCAGCCTTCAAGATCATCACGGCCGACCCGAAGGTCGAGGGCATCCTCGTCAACATCTTCGGTGGCATCATGAAGTGCGACGTCATCGCCGAAGGCGTGGTCGCAGCCGTGCAGGAAGTCGGCCTCAAGGTTCCGCTGGTCGTTCGTCTCGAAGGCACGAATGTCGAGCTTGGCAAGAAGATCCTGAACGAATCGGGCCTGGCGATCACCGCCGCCGACGATCTGGACGACGCCGCCAAGAAGATCGTTGCCGCGGTCAACGGCTAACTGAAGGACCTGACCTCATGTCGATTCTCGTCAACAAGAACACCAAGGTCCTCGTTCAGGGCCTGACCGGCAAGACCGGCACCTTCCACACCGAGCAGGCACTCGCCTACTACGGCACGCAGATGGTCGGCGGCATCCACCCGAAGAAGGGCGGCGAAACCTGGACCGGCTCGAAGGGCGAAAGCCTGCCGATCTTCGCCTCCGTCGCCGAGGGCAAGGAAAAGACCGGCGCCGACGCCTCCGTGATCTACGTTCCGCCGGCAGGCGCCGCGGACGCGATCATCGAGGCGATCGATGCGGAAATCCCGTTCATCACCTGCATCACCGAGGGCATCCCGGTCGCCGACATGGTGCGCGTCAAGGCGCGCCTCGACCGTTCCTCCTCGCGCCTGCTCGGCCCGAACTGCCCGGGCATCCTGACGCCGGAAGAGTGCAAGATCGGCATCATGCCGGGCTCGATCTTCCGCAAGGGTTCGGTCGGCATCGTCTCGCGCTCCGGCACGCTGACCTATGAAGCCGTGTTCCAGACCTCCAACGAAGGCCTCGGCCAGACCACGGCCGTCGGCATCGGCGGCGACCCGGTCAAGGGCACCGAGTTCATCGACGTCCTGGAGATGTTCCTTGCCGACGACGCCACGACCTCGATCATCATGATCGGCGAAATCGGCGGCTCGGCCGAGGAAGATGCGGCGCAGTTCCTCATTGACGAGGCCAAGAAGGGCCGCAAGAAGCCGATGGCCGGCTTCATCGCGGGTCGCACCGCGCCGAAGGGCCGCACCATGGGCCATGCCGGCGCCGTCGTTTCCGGCGGCAAGGGCGATGCGGAATCCAAGATCGCGGCGATGGAAGCGGCGGGCATCCGCGTTTCGCCTTCGCCGGCCCGTCTCGGCAAGACGCTGGTCGAAGTCCTCAAGGGCTGAGAAACGAAAATGGGGTGGGCCGGCTGAAAATGCCGGCCGATCCGTCTCTTCCCGGCGTCATGCCGGGCGGCAAGCCGGGGGAAACCCCGGTCAACACGATCGTTCGGGAGGCGGGCGCGGCGCCCGCGAAACACCATGGCACGACAAGACGCCAACGAACAATTCCTGGCCACGTCCTTCCTCGACGGGGCGAACGCAGCCTATATCGAGCAGCTCTACGCGAAGTACGAGGCCGATCCCGCCTCTGTCGGCGAGGAATGGCGGGCCTTCTTCAAGGCCCTCGAAGACCAGCCCTCCGACATCGTGAAGGCCGCGAAGGGCGCCTCGTGGAAGCGCGCGAACTGGCCGATTGCCGCCAATGGCGAGCTCGTCTCGGCGCTCGACGGCAATTGGGGCGTGGTCGAGAAGGTGCTGGAGAAGAAGGTGCAGGCGAAGGCCGAGGCCGTCGCGGCCCAGACCGGCGCGCCCGTCAACCAGGCCGACGTCAACCAGGCGACGCGCGATAGCGTGCGCGCCATCATGATGATCCGCGCTTACCGCGCGCGCGGCCACCTGCACGCCAAGCTCGACCCGCTCGGCCTTGCCGTTCCCGTCGAGGATTATAACGAGCTCTCGCCCTCGAACTACGGTTTCGAGGAGAAGGATCTCGACCGCAAGATCTTCATCGACAACGTGCTCGGCCTCGAATATGCGAGCGTGCGCGAAATGGTCGAGATCCTGGAGCGCACCTATTGTTCGACGATCGGCGTCGAGTTCATGCATATCTCCAACCCGGAAGAGAAGGGCTGGATCCAGGAACGCATCGAAGGCCCGGACAAGGGCGTCGACTTCACGCCCGAGGGCAAGAAGGCGATCCTGCAGAAGCTGATCGAGGCGGAAGGCTTCGAACAATTCATCGACGTCAAGTACAAGGGCACGAAGCGCTTCGGCCTCGACGGCGGCGAATCCCTCATCCCGGCGCTGGAGCAGATCATCAAGCGCGGCGGCCAGCTCGGCCTGAAGGAAATCGTGCTCGGCATGGCCCACCGCGGCCGCCTCAACGTGCTCACCAACGTGATGGCCAAGCCCCACCGCGCCGTCTTTCACGAATTCAAGGGCGGCTCCTACGCGCCGGACGACGTGGAAGGCTCGGGCGACGTGAAGTACCACCTCGGCGCCTCCTCGGACCGCGAGTTCGACGGCAACAAGGTGCACCTGTCGCTGACCGCCAACCCCTCGCACCTTGAAATCGTCAACCCGGTCGTCATGGGCAAGGCCCGCGCCAAGCAGGACCAGATGGCGACGGTCTTCGAGGGCGACATCATCCCGCTGCGCGAGCGCGTCAAGGTCATGCCGCTGCTCTTGCATGGCGATGCGGCCTTCGCAGGCCAGGGCGTCGTTGCCGAAATCCTCGGCCTGTCGGGCCTGCGCGGCCACCGCGTCGCCGGCACGGTGCATGTCATCATCAACAACCAGATCGGCTTCACCACCAACCCGGCCTTCTCGCGCTCCTCGCCCTATCCGTCGGACGTGGCGAAGATGATCGAGGCGCCGATCTTCCATGTGAACGGCGATGATCCGGAAGCGGTGACCTACGCGGCCAAGGTCGCGACCGAATTCCGCATGAAGTTCCACAAGCCGGTCGTTCTCGACATCTTCTGCTACCGCCGCTTCGGCCACAACGAAGGCGACGAGCCGGCGTTCACGCAGCCCAAGATGTACAAGGCGATCCGCGCCCACAAGACCGTGGTCAACCTCTACGGTGCGCGCCTTATTGCCGAGGGCGTGATCAGCGAGGGTGAATTCGAGAAGATGAAGGCCGACTGGCGCGCCAACCTCGAGACGGAATTCGAGATCGGCCAGTCCTACAAGCCGAACAAGGCCGACTGGCTGGACGGCGTCTGGTCGGGCCTGCGCTCGGCCGACAACCAGGACGAACAGCGCCGCGGCAAGACGTCCGTGCCGATGAAGCAGCTCAAGGAGGTCGGCCGCAAGATCGCGACGATCCCGGAAGGCTTCAAGGCCCACAAGACCATCCAGCGGTTCATGGACAACCGCATGCAGATGGTCGAGACGGGCGAGGGCATCGACTGGGCGATGGCGGAAGCGCTCGCTTTCGGCACGCTCTGCGTCGAGGGCACGAAGATCCGCCTTTCCGGCCAGGATTGCGAACGCGGCACCTTCTCGCAGCGCCACTCGGTGCTTTACGACCAGGAGACCGAGGATCGCTACATCCCGCTCGCCAACCTCTCGCCGACCCAGGCGCGCTACGAGGTCATCAACTCGATGCTCTCGGAAGAAGCGGTGCTCGGTTTCGAATACGGCTATTCGCTGGCCCGTCCGAACGCGCTGACCCTCTGGGAAGCCCAGTTCGGCGACTTCGCCAACGGCGCGCAGGTCGTCTTCGACCAGTTCATCTCGTCGGGCGAGCGCAAGTGGCTGCGCATGTCCGGCCTCGTCTGCCTCCTGCCGCACGGCTATGAGGGCCAGGGTCCGGAGCACTCCTCCGCCCGCCTCGAGCGCTGGCTGCAGATGTGCGCCGAGGACAACATGCAGGTCGCCAATGTCACGACGCCGGCGAACTACTTCCACATCCTGCGCCGCCAGGTGAAGCGCGACTTCCGCAAGCCGCTGATCATGATGACGCCGAAGTCCCTGCTGCGCCACAAGCGCGCCGTCTCCTCGCTTTCGGAAATGGCGGGCGAAAGCTCGTTCCACCGCCTGCTCTGGGACGATGCCGAGGTCATCAAGGACGGCCCGATCAAGCTGCAGAAGGACGCCAAGATCCGTCGCGTCGTGATGTGCTCGGGCAAGGTCTACTACGACCTTCTCGAAGAGCGCGAGAAACGCGGCATCGACGACGTCTATCTCCTGCGCTTGGAACAGCTCTATCCGTTCCCGGCCAAGGCGCTGATCAACGAATTGTCGCGCTTCCGCAATGCCGAGATGGTCTGGTGCCAGGAAGAGCCCAAGAACATGGGCGCCTGGGCCTTCATCGACCCCTATCTCGAATGGGTGCTCGCCCATATCGACGCCAAGTACCAGCGTGTGCGCTATACCGGCCGTCCGGCCGCCGCCTCGCCGGCGACGGGCCTGATGTCGAAGCACCTTGCGCAGCTCGCCGCCTTCCTCGAGGACGCGCTGGGCGGTTGATCCGCCCGGCAGTTTTTCGCGCAATTCCGGACGGAAAACCGCTTCACACTTTTCCTGGAATTGCTTCAGTAACCGCGACAAAGATATAACGAACGGAACTCAACTCATGGCTACCGAAATCCGCGTCCCGACTCTGGGCGAATCCGTCAGCGAAGCGACCGTCGGCACCTGGTTCAAGAAGGTCGGTGACGTCATCAAGGCCGACGAGCCGCTCTGTGAGCTCGAAACCGACAAGGTGACGATCGAGGTGCCGGCGCCGGCCGCCGGCGTGCTGTCGGAAATCACCGCCGCTGCCGGCGACACGGTCGCCCCGGGCGGCCTGCTCGGCCAGATCTCCGAAGGCGCATCCGCCGGTGCCGCGGCGCCGGCCGCCGCCGAAAAGGTGGAGAAGGCCGCTGCTGCCGCGCCCGCCGCCGAGGCCAAGCCCGCTGCCGGTGCCTCGGCCATGCCGGCCGCTCCGGCCGCTGCCAAGATGCTCGCCGAAAACAACCTCTCGGCCGATCAGGTCGACGGTTCCGGCAAGCGCGGCCAGGTGCTGAAGGGCGACGTCATCGCCGCCGTCGCCAAGGGCATCACGGCCTCCACGGCCGCTGCCGCCGAGCCGGCCAAGGTCGTCGCCCGCGCGCCGTCCTCCGAGGCCGATGCGCCGCGCGAAGAGCGCGTGAAGATGACGCGCCTGCGCCAGACGATCGCCAAGCGCCTGAAGGATGCCCAGAACACCGCCGCGATGCTGACCACCTACAACGAGGTGGACATGTCGGCGGTGATGGACCTGCGCAACCGCTACAAGGACCTCTTCGAGAAGAAGCACGGCGTCAAGCTCGGCTTCATGGGCTTCTTCACCAAGGCCGTCACCCACGCGCTGAAGGAGCTGCCGGCGGTCAACGCCGAGATCGACGGCACGGACATCATCTACAAGAACTACTGCCACATCGGCGTCGCCGTCGGCACGGACAAGGGCCTCGTCGTCCCGGTTGTGCGCGATGCCGACCAGATGGGCATTGCCGCGATCGAGAAGGAAATCGGCCGCCTCGGCAAGGCTGCCCGGGACGGCGAACTCTCCATGGCCGACATGCAGGGCGGCACCTTCACCATCTCGAACGGCGGCGTCTACGGTTCGCTGATGTCCTCGCCGATCCTCAACGCCCCGCAATCCGGCATCCTCGGCATGCACAAGATCCAGGAGCGTCCGGTCGTCGTCGGTGGCCAGATCGTCATCCGCCCGATGATGTATCTCGCGCTCTCCTACGACCACCGCATCGTCGACGGCAAGGAAGCCGTGACCTTCCTCGTGCGCGTCAAGGACAGCCTGGAAGATCCGGAACGCCTCGTTCTCGATCTCTGAGCGGAGACCCCCATGGAGGCGGCAGCGTCAGCGTCTTCGCCCATGCTCGTGCTTCTGGCATTGAGCGTGGCGCTGCTCGTCTTCCATATCGGGCTCCAGGGCATGCTCTCGACACGGGAGCTTGGCTCCGCCTGGAATGCCGGCCCGCGCGATGAGCCGCGGCAGCCGGCCGGCCTGGTCGCCGGACGCGCCGCGCGCGCGTCGGCGAATTTCCGGGAGACCTATCCGGCCTTCGTCGCGCTCGCCCTGGCGCTTGCCATCGCGGGCGACCCGGCGGGCTGGGGGCTTGCCGGCGCATGGTTGTGGTTCGTCGCCCGGCTCGTCTATCTTCCGCTCTATCTTGCAGGCGTACCCTATATCCGCTCGCTCGTCTGGACCGTCGCTTTGGTGGGGCTCGCGGTCATGGCGGGCGCGATCATCCTCCAGGAGGCAGGCATTCCATGAGCAACTATCTCCTCGAACTCGCCTCGCTGATGGCGATCTTCGCCTTCGCCATCGTCTCGCCCGGCGCGGACCTTGCCATGGTGATGCGCCAGTCGATCGTGCATGGGCGGCGTGCGGCGATCGTCACGTCCTTCGGCATCGGCACGTCGCTGATGTTCCATGTCGCCTACACGATCCTCGGCCTCGGCCTCCTCATTTCCCAGTCGATCTACCTTTTCAACATCGTGAAGTGGTGCGGCGTCGCCTATCTCGTCTACATCGGCATCAAGGCGCTCAGGGCCGGCAAGGCCGACCTTTCCGTCGAGACGGTGAAGGGCGGCGAAGACGGCAAGGGCGGGCAATCGGCATTGCGCGCCTTCGGCCTCGGCTTCCTCGCCAATGCGCTGAACCCCAAGCCGGTCTTCTTCTTCCTGTCGATTTTCTCCACGGTCGTCAGCGCCCATACGCCGATCGCCATCAAGTTCGGCTACGGCCTCGTCATGGCCACCTGCCTCATCGCCTGGTTCGTCGGCGTCTCGCTCTTCATGACGACGCCGAAGATGCGTGCGGCCTTCGCGCGCATGAGCCAGTGGATCGACCAGGCGAGCGGCCTCGTCTTCATCGCCCTCGGCATCAAGCTCGCCACGGAAAAGGCCCACTGAGCGATGCGCGCCGTCCTCGTCCTTGCCGGATTTCTTGCCGCAACCGCCGCCTCGGCGGCGGAGTGCCGGCAGGACCGCGCGCTCTATGCGGATCGCGACGGGGCCTATGAGCTCACCTTCGAGCCTGTCGGTTCCGACGCGGCCGCGACGAGCCATCATTTCAAGCTGAAGATCCTGGCGAGCGGCGTGGTGCTCGACGGCGTCGTCATGCCGGGCGAGCCCGCCCGCTCGAACGGCATGGTCATGCACGATTGCCCGGAAGGGGACGTGACCGGCGAGGAGATCGCCGCCTGCACCGTCTGGGAGGGCGTGATCTACGCGCTCGACGGCGCCGGCGATGCCGGCCTCCTGCCGGAGGAGGGGGTTGCGGCGGCCGAAACCCTGCTTCTTTCCGGCTTCGGGCCGTCGGTGCGCTATTCGACGCTGTGGGACGACGGCAAGGCGACCGTGGCGCCCTGGGACGTCTTCAGGCGGAAAGGATGTGCGCCATGACGGAGGCTCCCGTTCTTCTCGTCACCGGCGGCAGCCGCGGCATCGGCGCCAGCGTCTGCCGCATGGCGGGTGCCGCCGGCTGGCAGGTCGCGGTGAACTATGCCGCCAATCGCGACGCGGCCGAGGCCGTTGTCGGCGACATCCGGGCGCTCGGCGGCTCGGCGATCCCGGTCGGCGGCGATGTCGGGACGGAACTCGGCCTTGCCTCCATTTTCTCCGCCATCGACGGCACGTTCGGCCGGCTCGACGGGCTCGTCAACAATGCCGGCATCATCGCGCTGCCGCAGCGCGTCGACGAGATGTCCGCCGAGCGTCTGGAGCGCATGTTCGCCGTCAACGTGATGGGTTCGATCCGCTGCGCCCAGGAGGCCGTCCGCCGCATGTCGACGCGCCACGGCGGCAAGGGCGGTTCCATCGTCAACATCTCCTCGGTCGCCGCCCTCCTCGGCGCTGCCGGCCAATATGTCGACTATGCCGCCAGCAAGGGCGCCATCGAGAGTTTCACCGTCGGCCTCGCGCGCGAGGTCGCCGCGGAGGGCGTGCGCGTCAATCTCGTGCGCCCCGGCATCATCGATACCGACATCCACGCTTCCGGCGGCCTGCCGGACCGGGCGCGCGACATGGCGTCGCTCATCCCGATGCAGCGGCCGGGCACGGCCGATGAAGTCGCCCATTCCATTCTCTATCTTCTCTCCGATGCGGCGTCCTATGTGACGGGTGCCGCCCTCAACGTCAGCGGCGGGCGCTAGCCCCCCGCGCAGGAAGGACTTGTCATGGCATATGATCTCATCGTTATCGGTTCCGGCCCCGGCGGCTATGTCTGCGCCATCAAGGCGGCCCAGCTCGGCCTCAAGGTCGCGGTCGTCGAAAAGCGTGCGACCTACGGCGGCACCTGCCTCAATGTCGGCTGCATCCCCTCCAAGGCGCTGCTGCATGCCTCCGAGACCTACAGCCATGCCGCCCACGGTCTGGACGCGCTCGGCATCGAGGGCGTCAAGCCGGTGCTGAACCTTTCCAAGATGATGGGGCACAAGGATGCGACGGTGAAGTCGAATGTCGACGGCGTCGCCTTCCTCTTCAAGAAGAACAAGATCGACGGCATCCAGGGCACCGGCAAGGTGCTCGGCGCGGGCAAGGTCTCCGTCACCAACGACAAGGGCGAGGAACAGGTCCTCGAGACGAAGAACATCGTCATCGCCACGGGCTCCGACGTCGCCGGCATTCCGGGCGTCCCGGTTGAGATCGACGAGACGGTCATCGTCTCCTCGACCGGCGGCATCGCGCTCGACAAGGTGCCAGGCCACCTCATTGTCGTCGGCGGCGGCGTCATCGGCCTCGAGCTCGGCTCCGTCTGGGCCCGCCTCGGCGCCAAGGTCACCGTGGTCGAATATCTCGACACCATCCTCGGCGGCATGGACGGCGATGTCTCCAAGCAATTCCAGCGCATGCTGGTCAAGCAGGGCATGGAGTTCAAGCTCGGCGCCAAGGTGACGGGCGTCGAGAAGGCGGGTTCCGGCGCCAAGGTGACCTTCGAGCCGGTCAAGGGCGGCGAGGCCGCCACGATCGAAGCCGACGTCGTGCTGGTCGCCACCGGCCGCAAGCCCTATACCGAAGGCCTCGGCCTCAAGGAAGCCGGCGTCGCGCTGGACAACCGCGGCCGTGTCGAGATCGACAACCACTTCCAGACCAACGTCGCCGGCATCTATGCCATCGGCGACGTGGTGCGCGGCCCGATGCTCGCCCACAAGGCGGAAGACGAGGGTGTCGCCCTTGCCGAAATCCTCGCGGGCCAGGCCGGCCACGTGAACTACGACGTCATTCCGAGCGTCGTCTACACCCAGCCGGAAGTCGCCTCCGTCGGCAAGACGGAAGAGGAACTGAAGGCCGCGGGCATCGCCTACAAGGCCGGCAAGTTCCCCTTCACCGCGAACGGCCGCGCCCGCGCCATGCTGGCGACGGACGGCTTCGTCAAGGTGCTGGCGGACAAGGAGACGGACCGCGTGCTCGGCGTGCACATCGTCGGCTTCGGCGCCGGCGAGATGATCCACGAGGCGGCCGTGCTGATGGAATTCGGCGGCTCCTCCGAAGACCTCGGCCGCACCTGCCACGCGCATCCGACCATGTCGGAAGCCGTCAAGGAAGCCGCGCTCGCGACCTTCTTCAAGCCGATCCACATGTGATCCGGTCAGGCGGCTGCGACAACCGGCCGCCTGTCTTCGCCCGGCGAAGAGGCGCACCATGGAGGCCTCAAAGGATGGCCTTCATGTCCCCCGTTTCGAGACCGGTCTCGCTTCCGCATCCGCTTCTGCCTGCCGCCGACTGGGCGGATCGCTTCACGCTGGGCCTGCCCGTCGACAACCTCACGGCGCGGGAGGCGGCGCGGCTGGCGCTCGAACACCCGCCGGCCTGGGTGCGCCGGCTCATGGCGCTGCGCAACGTGCTCGTCCGGCCGTTCGGCCTGAAAGGGGCGACCGAGAAGATCGTGCCGTCGGAGACGGAGATCGGCGGCTTTCCGGTTATCAGCGCGAGCGACGACCGGGTTGTGCTCGGCTTCGACGACAGGCATCTCAATTTCCGCATCGTCATCGATGTTCGACGGGACCGGCCGAGTGGCCAGACGCTCAGCGTGATGACGCTCGTCCACCGCAACAACCTGCTCGGCCGGCTTTATCTTGCCGCCGTCATGCCGTTCCACAAGCTGATCGTGCGCACCATGCTGGCCGGCATCGGCCGCAGGATTTCACGCACGCAGGAGCCATGAGGCTCAGGGCACGACGGTGACGGTGAAGCCCTGCTTGCGCAGCAGCTCCACGACCCCTTCCGGGCCGGCAAGATGCAACGCGCCGACCGCGACGAAGACGTTGCCGCCGGCGAGGATCGGCGCGGCGCGCTCCGCCATCGTGTGGTTGCGGTCGATGATGATGCGCTGCTCGAAATCGGCATAGGCCTCGGCGTCCGCGTCCGTCTCGGGCGCGGCGGCGCGCATCATCGGCATGATCATGCCGGTATCGCCGGAAAGATAGAGCTGGCTCATCGTCTCGATGACGTCCTTCAGCGTGTCGCCGAGTTCCAGGGTCTGGACGAGGCCCTGGACCTGCGGTTCGAGCGGCAGGGAATCGAGGGCGGAAATCTGCTCGACGAGCGTTTCCAAACCCTTCAGCGTCTTGCCCTCGGCAAGCGCGTCCTTGGCGAGGCGCTGGTCGAGGAAGGCGGCGCCGGCCGTCTTGCGGGCGATCTCGCAGGCCGGCAGCGCCACGAAGCTCGCGATCATCCAAGGCTTCATGCGGCCGACCGCGGCGAGCGAGAGCCCGCGGCGCTTCAGGCCTTCGGCCAGTTTCTCTGCGCCCTCCTCGTCGAGGAAGTCGGTGATGGACCTGCCGTCGGTGAACATGGTGAGGTCGGGACGGGTGAGCATCGCCGCGCCGGCCTTCTTCTCGTCCGCGATCTCGTCTGATTCGACCACGATCGTTGCGGCTTCGGCAAAGGCGGTGCGTGCCGCCTCCGGCATGGCGAGCACGCGCGGGTCCGTCACATGCATGGTGCCGAGCAGCCAGGAGGCGGGCTGGCTGTCCTTCTCGATCTTCCAGAAGATGCCCTTGCCGTTCGGCACGCCATCGGCCTCGGCCCGCAGTTTGGCATAGCCGGCCGGATCGTCCTTTTCGAATTTTTCCAGGAGATTGATGCCGCCGCAGACGGGCGGCTCCTGCGCGCTAGCCGGCGAGAGGGCGGCAAGCACGAAGAGGAAGGAGAGCGCGACCAGCACATGGATGGCGGCCAGCCCCCAGAGGCCGGCATCGGCCAGCCGGTCGGCAAGCGCCGGGCGCTGTCTGCGAAGAAGGACTGTCATGGTCGAACTCCCTGTCTTTTCGGCAGCCCTGAAACGCGTCGCGATCCTCTGGATTCGCCCCCTGCGCTTCAGGGCCTTGATTTTACGCCTGTCGTTCTCGCAAAACCGCTGGGCACTTTTGTGTGCGACAAGCTCTAGTCCGGTTGCCCTCACAATCCCTTAACGTGCTACGCCTCGGGCCTCATGCCCGCGGATGGGCGCGGTCGTAGATTTCGAGCAGCCGGGCGGAATCGACGCCGGTATAGACCTGCGTGGTGGAAAGGCTGGCATGGCCGAGCAGTTCCTGGATGGTGCGCAGGTCCCCTCCGCCGGCCAGCAGGTGCGTGGCGAAGGAATGGCGCAGCGCATGGGGCGTCGCGCTGTCCGGCAGGCCGAGGGCACCGCGCAGCTTCTGCATCTCCCGCTGGATGATTGCCGGTTGCAAGGGGCCGCCTCGCGCGCCGCGGAAGAGCGGCTTGTCCTCCGCAAGCGGGAAGGGGCAGAGCTTTATGTAGTCCTCGACGCCGGCAAGGGCCGGGGCGATCAGCGGCACGATGCGGGTCTTGTCGCCCTTGCCGGTGATGCGCAGCGCGGTCGGCGTGCCGGAAAAATCGGCCGGCGTCAGCGACAGCGCCTCGGAAATGCGCAGGCCGCAGCCGTAGAGGAGCGTCAGGACAGCGGCGGTACGCAGGCGGATCCACGGTTCCTCGGCCAGCTGTTCGTGGGCGTCGACGACGGCGATCGCCTGCCGGTCGGAGAGCGGCTTCGGCAGCGATTTTGGCTGTTTCGGCGAGCGCACCGCCGAAGCGCCGGCGGCATTGGCGAGGCCCTTGCGCTCCAGGTGGCGCAGGAAGGAACGCAGGCCCGCAAGGCCGCGGCCGAGCGTGCGCGCACCCGCGCCGTCGCGGCGCCGGGCGGCGAGGAAGCCGCGCAGGTCCGCCGGCCGCAGGTCGCCGATGTCCTTGAGGCGCGCCGGGGCGGCAAGGTGCTGCGTCAGGAAGGCGAGGAACTGGCGGGTGTCGCGCTCATAAGCGTCCAGCGTGTTGTCGGAAAGCCGCCGTTCCTCCGCGAGCGCGGCGAGCCAGCCCTGGCGCTCGGCCATCAGTGTCGGGTCGGCGATGATGAGGAGATCGGTCATGTCCTGCCCTTTGGCGTTTGCCGGAGCATGGGCGATTTCCGCTTAAGGTTTTGCTAACGTTCCCGTCGAGACCGGGCAAAGCGGCCCGCCTTCCTGTCGACACGGTGGCTGGTATAGAGAGGGTCTTCCTCCATTGCGGGACCATCATGCTTTTGCGTTCCATGTCTGCCGAAAACTACCGTTCGCTGCGCTCGATCCGCATGGATCTCGGGCGTGTGAACCTGTTCGTCGGCGAGAACGGAGCGGGGAAATCGAACCTCTACCGCTCGCTCCAGCTGGTCCAGGCCGCGGTGCGCGGTAGCTTCGCCCATGAGATCGCGGCGGAAGGCGGCATGGCCTCGGCGCTCTGGACGGGCAGGCGGCGGGCGAACGAGCCGGTGCGCATCCGCCTTGAGACCGAACTTCTCGACGAGGACCGTGCGATCACCTTCCGCTACCGCGTGGAGGCCGGGTTGCGACCGCCGAAAGCCGCCGCGGGCTTTGCCTTCGAGCCGCAGGTCAAGGCGGAGGAACTGACCATCGAGACCGGGCGGCGGCCGGTGACGGTGATGAAGCGCGCCGGGCCGGGCATCATGGTGCGCGACGAGACCGGCCGCATGGTCGAGCATCCAGAACAGGCGCTGACCTCGGAGACGGCCATCGCCCTGCTCGGCGATGCCGGGCACTATCCGGAGATCGGCACCTTCCGCCGCGCCGTCTCGCAATGGCGCTTCTTCCACGGCTTTCGCTCCGATCGCGATTCGGCCCTGCGCCAGCCCTGCCTTGCCGTCACTGCGCCGCTGCTCGATCAGGACGGGGCGAACATGGCCGCCGTCTTCGCGACGCTCACCTGGACGCGCGAGGATACGCTCGATCTCGACCGGGCGGTGGCGGACGCGTTCGGCGGGGCGCGGCTTTCCGTGCCGGAGCCGGAGGAATTCGCCTCCTACGGGCTGGTGTTTCCGCAGTTTCCCCAGCGCGTCTTCCAGCCGCGCGAGCTTTCGGACGGGCAGATCCGCTTCCTGGCGCTCGCCGCGGCCCTTCTCTCCTATCGCACGCCGCCGCTGATCGCGCTCAACGAGCCGGAAGCAAGCCTCCATCCGGACATGCTGGCACCGCTTGCCGACATGATTGCGCGGGCCGCGCAGTCGAGCCAGCTCTGGATCGTCACCCATTCCGAGCGGCTGGCGCAGGAGGTGGAGACACGCTGCGGCGTGCGTGCGAAGCGCGTCGTGCGCAATGACGGGGCGACCTGGATCGACGGCATGCGGCTGACGGGCGAAATGGCCGGGGACGACGAATGAGGACGGCGGCGATCTTTGCGGTTTTCTTCGCGTCGCGGCGGGGGCATCTTCGCGCCTGATGACCAGCGATTCGACCGACCTTTTCGGGGAAAAACTTTTTCCGCGCACGGTGCCCGTGATGGTGCCGGTGCCGACGCCCTTGCCCTATTCCTATTCGGTGCCGGAGGGCATGGCGGTGGAGCCGGGCTCGATCGTGCAGGTGCCGCTCGGGCCGCGGCTGGTGCCGGGCGTCGTCTGGGACGGCGGCGATGACGGCAAGGTCGATCCGAAGAAGCTGCGGCCCATCGAGAAGGTGTTCGACTGCCCGCCGCTTTCCAGGGAGATGCGCGATTTCCTCGACTGGGTCTCCGCCTACACGGTGACGCCGCCGGGCCTCGTCGCCCGCATGGCGCTGCGCGCGCCCACCGCCTTCGATCCCGAACCGATGATCGAGGGGCTGCGCTTCACCGGCCACCGGCCGGAGCGGCTGACGAGTGCGCGCGAGCGCGTGCTGGAGCTGATCGAGGACGGCATTCCCTGGACGCGGTCGGGCCTTGCGCATGCCTCCGGCACCTCGACGAGCGTCATCGACGGGCTCGTGAAGCAGGGCACGTTCGAGACGGTCTTCCTGCCGCCGCCGCCGGTCGTGGCGCCGCCCGATCCGGACTATGTCGCGCCACGGCTCGAAGGGCCGCAGACGGAGAGTGCGGCGGAACTGGTCGAGAGCGTGCGGAAGGGCGAATTCTCCGTCTCGCTGATCGACGGCATCACCGGATCGGGCAAGACGGAGGTCTATTTCGAGGCGATCGCCGAGACCTTGCGGCAGGGCCGGCAGGTTCTGATCCTCCTGCCGGAAATCGCGCTGACGGCGAGTTTTCTGGAGCGGTTCCAGGATCGTTTCGGCGCCAAGCCGGCCGAATGGCATTCCGATCTCGCCCCGCGCATCCGCGAAAAGGTCTGGCGGCAGGTGACGACGGGGGATGTGCGGGTCGTGGCGGGCGCGCGCTCGGCGCTGTTCCTGCCGTTCGAGAATCTCGGCCTCGTCATCGTCGACGAGGAGCACGACCCGGCCTACAAGCAGGAAGACCGCGTCTTTTACAATGCGCGCGACATGGCGGTGGTCAGGGCGCGCATCGGCGACTTTCCGGCCGTGCTGGTTTCGGCGACGCCTTCGGTGGAAAGCCGGGTCAACAGCGATGTCGGCCGCTACCGCAAACTGCACCTGCCGACACGCTACGGCGATGCGGCGCTGCCGGACCTGCATCTCGTCGACATGCGGCGGCACCCGCCGGCGCGCGGCGGCTTCCTGTCGCCCGTCATGCTGCGCGGCATCCAGCGCACCATCGAGAAGGGTGAGCAGGCGCTGCTCTTCCTCAACCGCCGCGGCTATGCGCCGTTGACGCTCTGCCGGGTCTGCGGCCATCGCTTCCAGTGCCCGCAATGTTCAAGCTGGCTGGTCGAGCACCGGTTTCGCGGGCAGATCCAGTGCCATCATTGCGGCTATGCCGAGCGCACGCCGGAAGCCTGCCCGGAATGCGGCACCTTCGATCACCTCGCTGCCTGCGGGCCGGGGGTGGAGCGCATTGCGGAGGAGGTGGAGCGGCACTTTCCCGAGGCGCGCACCATCGTGCTTTCCTCCGATCTCATGGGCGTGAAGCGGCTCAGGCTGGAGCTGGAGGCGATCGCCCGCGGCGAGGCGGATATCGTCATCGGCACGCAGCTCGTCGCCAAGGGGCACAATTTCCCACTGATGTCGCTGGTCGGCGTGGTGGATGCGGATCTCGGGCTTTCCAACGGCGATCCGCGGGCGGCCGAGCGGACCTTCCAGCTGCTTTCGCAGGTGACGGGGCGTGCCGGGCGCTCGGGCCTGAAGAGCCACGGCCTCATCCAGACCTACCAGCCGGCCCATCCCGTCATGCAGGCCATCGTCTCCGGCGATGCGGCGGCGTTCTATGACCGCGAGATCGGCGAGCGGGAGAAGGCGCTGCTGCCGCCGTTCGGCCGGCTCGCCTCGGTCATCGTCTCGGCCGATACGCGCGGCGAGGCGGAGGCGCATGCGCGGGGGCTGCGGCAGGCAGCACCGCAGGTCTCGGGCATCTCGATCCTCGGTCCGGCGGAGGCGCCGCTGGCGCTGATCCGCGGCCGCCACCGCTTCCGCCTCCTGGTGCATGGCCGGCGGGGCAGCGACATGCAGGCCTTCCTGCGCGCCATGCTGGCCAATGGGCCGAAGGAACGCGCCTCGCTGCAGGTGCAGCTCGACATCGATCCGCAGAGTTTCCTCTGACATGGGTGGTTAACAAAGAGTTGTGCGAACTTTCCCGGCGCGCTTCTGCCCGTCGCGGGCCTGTGCGATAGAGGGCGGCGGGCAGGCAAGGAGAGACGCCGAGATGGAATTCTACATCCCCACCGAGACGGGCGAGTTCCTGGCGTTCTGCGCCGCCATCGCGACCGTGCTCTTCGGCCTCTTCGCCCTCTTTGCGCCCGGCACGGCCTTGAAGCTCGCCGGGCTCCAGGTCCGGGACGGCACGCGGGAAGGATATGCCTTCGTCCGCTCGGCCGGCGGCTTTTATGCGGGGATCGCCATCGTCGCGCTGCTGATGGCGCAGAGCTGGATCTACATGGCCATCGGCGGCGGTTTCGCGCTGGCTGCGTTCGGCCGCATCCTGTCGCTGATGTCGGACGGTTCCTTCACGCTCAAGAACCTTGCCGTGCTCGGCGCGCAGGCGGTGCTTGCCGCACTGCCGCTCGGCTACGCCTTCGGCTTCCTCTGACCGGAAAACCGGCTTCCGGCCTTCATAAACACCAGAACAGAGTGCGCGCAGGCAACTTTTGCCCCGACTGTGGCCGACTTATGGCGCATTCCTGCGTCCGGCGTGTTGCGAGTCCCGGTTTCGTATGCTAGACGAACCGCGAAATTCAGAAAAAGCGGGCGCCAAAGCCTGTAGGGACTGAAGATTACCGCAACGATTTCAATTGGTTAGGACCGTAGCTTCGCTACTGCCCGACCTCTTGAATGAAAAGAAGAGAAGCTTGTGCCCGTGGCAGACACATCCCAGCTTGTTTCCGGTGTTGCAGAAAGATACGCGTCTTCGCTTTTCGACCTCGCTCAGGAAGCCGGTTCGGCTGACAGTGTCGGTGCCGATCTTGCCCGTTTCCAGGCACTGATCGACGAAAGCGACGACCTGAAGCGGCTGATCCTCAGCCCCGTCTTCTCCGCCGAAGATCAGACCAAGGCCATTGCCGCCGTTGCCGCAAAGGCCGGCATCACGGGTCTCGTGGCAAACTTCCTCAAGGTGGTTGCGTCAAATCGCCGCCTCTTCGCCGTTCCCGGCATGATCAAGGCCTACCGCGCCATCGCGGCCCGCGCCCGCGGCGAAATCACGGCCGACGTCACCTCGGCCCATGCGCTGACCGCAGCGCAGGAAACAGAATTGAAGGCGGCGCTGAAAGGCGTCACCGGCAAAGACGTGGCGATTGCCGTCACCGTCGACCCGTCCATTCTCGGTGGTCTGATCGTCAAGGTCGGGTCCCGCCAGATCGACACCTCCCTTCGCACCAAACTCTCTACCCTTAAGCTTGCACTGAAAGAGGTCGGCTGATGGATATCCGCGCCGCGGAAATTTCCGCAATTCTCAAAGATCAGATCAAAAATTTCGGCAAAGAGGCGGAAGTCTCGGAAGTCGGCCAGGTGCTCTCCGTCGGTGACGGCATCGCCCGCGTTTACGGCCTCGACAATGTCCAGGCTGGTGAAATGGTGGAGTTCCCCGGCGGCATCCGCGGCATGGCGCTGAACCTGGAAAGCGACAATGTCGGCGTCGTTATCTTCGGTTCCGACCGTGACATCAAGGAAGGCGACACCGTCAAGCGCACCGGCGCCATCGTGGACGTGCCGGTCGGCCCGGAGCTGCTCGGCCGCGTCGTCGACGCGCTCGGCAACCCGATCGACGGCAAGGGCCCGATCAATGCCAAGCAGCGCGCCCGCGTTGACGTCAAGGCTCCGGGCATCATCCCGCGCAAGTCGGTGCATGAGCCGATGTCGACCGGCCTCAAGGCCATCGACGCCCTCATCCCGGTCGGCCGCGGCCAGCGCGAGCTGGTCATCGGCGACCGCCAGACCGGCAAGACCGCCATCATCCTGGACACGATCCTGAACCAGAAGGCGATCCACGACAACGGCCCGGACGGCGACAAGCTGTACTGCGTCTACGTCGCCATCGGCCAGAAGCGTTCGACCGTCGCCCAGTTCGTGAAGGTGCTCGAAGAGCGCGGCGCGCTGCAGTACTCGATCATCGTTGCTGCAACCGCCTCCGACCCGGCCCCGATGCAGTATCTCGCACCGTTCGCCGGCTGCGCGATGGGCGAATATTTCCGCGACAACGGCATGCATGCCCTCATCGGCTACGACGACCTGTCCAAGCAGGCCGTTTCCTACCGCCAGATGTCGCTGCTGCTGCGCCGTCCGCCGGGCCGCGAAGCCTATCCGGGCGACGTCTTCTACCTGCATTCGCGTCTCCTGGAGCGCGCGGCAAAGCTCAACGACGAGATGGGCGCTGGCTCGCTGACGGCTCTGCCGGTCATCGAAACCCAGGGCAACGACGTTTCGGCGTTCATCCCGACCAACGTGATCTCGATCACCGACGGCCAGATCTTCCTTGAAACGGACCTGTTCTACCAGGGTATCCGCCCGGCCGTTAACGTCGGTCTGTCGGTGTCCCGCGTGGGCTCCTCCGCACAGATCAAGGCGATGAAGCAGGTCGCCGGCTCGATCAAGGGCGAGCTTGCCCAGTATCGCGAAATGGCCGCCTTCGCCCAGTTCGGCTCGGACCTCGATGCCGCAACGCAGCGCCTGCTCAACCGCGGTGCACGCCTGACCGAACTCCTGAAGCAGCCGCAGTTCTCGCCGCTGAAGACGGAAGAGCAGGTCGTCGTGATCTTCGCCGGCGTCAACGGCTATCTCGACAAGCTGCCGGTCGCCCAGGTCGGCAAGTTCGAGCAGGGCCTGCTCGGCTACATGCGCTCCGAAGGCAAAGCGATCCTTGACACGATCCGCACCGAAAAGGCGATCAGCGACGACACCAAGGGCAAGCTCAAGGCTGCTCTCGATGCCTTCGCCAAGAGCTTCGGCTGAGACCTAACGGTTCGAGCCCTGCGCGCCGCCGGCGCGCAGGCAGCCCGGGAACTTTGATTGACGCATGATCCGCTGAGGAGACCTCTCCCGGATCGTGTTACAGGACGGAAAACGGATGCCTTCACTTAAGGATCTGAAAAACCGGATCGCCTCCGTCAAGGCGACGCAGAAGATCACCAAGGCGATGAAGATGGTCGCCGCGGCAAAGCTTCGGCGTGCCCAGGAAGCGGCCGAGGCCGCCCGGCCCTATTCGCAGCGCATGAGCGCCGTTCTCGCCAACATCGCCCAGGCCGTCGGCCAGGACGATTCGGCGCCGCGTCTGATGACCGGCACGGGCAAGGACCAGGTTCACCTGCTCGTCGTCTGCACGGCCGAACGCGGCCTGTGCGGCGGCTTCAACTCGCAGATCGCGCGCCTTGCGCGTGACCACACCCGCAAGCTTCTGGCGAGCGGCAAGACGGTCAAGATCATCTGCGTGGGCAAGAAGGGTTTCGATATCCTGCGCCGTGAATTCGCGTCGCTGATCATCGACCGCGTCGATCTGCGCGAAGTCAAGCGCATCGGCTTTGCCAATGCAGACCAGATCGGCCACAAGGTCATCGGCCTGTTCGAGCAGGGCGAATTCGACGTCTGCACGCTGTTCTATTCCGAGTTCAAGTCGGTCATCTCGCAGATCCCGACCGCGCTCCAGCTCATCCCGGCCTCCGCTCCGGCGGTCGCTGCCGAGACGACGGGTGCCAACGCGATCTACGACTACGAGCCGGATGCCGGCGCGATCCTCGGGGATCTCATCCCGCGCAACATTTCCGTCCAGATCTTCCGGGCCCTGCTCGAGAACGTCGCCGGCGAAATGGGCGCCAAGATGAGCGCCATGGACAACGCGACCCGCAATGCTGGTGAGATGATCAACAAGCTGACGCTCAACTACAACCGTCAGCGCCAGGCTCAGATCACCAAGGAACTCATCGAAATCATCTCGGGCGCTGAAGCGCTCTAAGGACCAGGACAAAGAGGGTAAGAGACATGGCTAAGGCAGCTACCCCGAAGGAAACCGCCGCAGTGGAAAAGAAGCCGGCAGCGCGCAAGCCGGCAGCGAAGACTGCTGCTGCAACCAAGGCGGCGGCTCCGGTCGCAGCCCGCGCGACCGGTCGCGTTACCCAGGTTATCGGCGCCGTCGTTGACGTCGCCTTCGAGGGCGACCTGCCGCTCATCCTGAACGCGCTGGAAACCGACAACAACGGCAACCGCCTCGTTCTCGAAGTCGCTCAGCACCTCGGCGAAAACACGGTTCGCACGATCGCCATGGACTCGACCGAAGGTCTCGTCCGCGGCCAGCCCGTGACCGACACCGGCGCCCCGATCTCCGTTCCGGTCGGCGACGAGACGCTCGGCCGCATCATGAATGTCATCGGCGAGCCCGTCGACGAAGCCGGCCCGCTCGTCACCAAGGCGAAGCGCGCCATCCACCAGGATGCTCCGGCCTATGTCGAGCAGTCCACGGAAGCGCAGATCCTCGTCACCGGCATCAAGGTCGTCGACCTGCTGGCGCCCTACGCGAAGGGCGGCAAGATCGGCCTCTTCGGCGGCGCAGGCGTCGGCAAGACCGTTCTCATCATGGAACTGATCAACAACGTCGCCAAGGCGCACGGTGGTTACTCGGTGTTCGCGGGCGTCGGTGAACGTACCCGCGAAGGCAACGACCTCTACCACGAGATGATCGAATCGGGCGTGAACAAGCACGGCGGCGGCGAAGGCTCCAAGGCTGCCCTCGTCTACGGCCAGATGAACGAACCGCCGGGTGCCCGCGCGCGCGTTGCGCTGACGGGTCTGACGATCGCCGAAGACTTCCGCGACAAGGGCCAGGACGTTCTGTTCTTCGTCGACAACATCTTCCGCTTCACGCAGGCCGGTTCCGAAGTGTCGGCTCTGCTCGGCCGCATCCCGTCGGCCGTGGGCTATCAGCCGACGCTCGCCACCGACATGGGCGCGATGCAGGAACGCATCACCACCACGACCAAGGGCTCGATCACCTCGGTCCAGGCCATCTACGTTCCGGCCGACGACTTGACTGACCCGGCGCCGGCAACCTCGTTCGCCCACCTGGACGCAACGACCGTTCTGTCGCGCTCGATCGCCGAAAAGGGCATCTACCCGGCCGTGGATCCGCTCGACTCGACCTCGCGCATGCTCGACCCGATGGTTGTCGGCGAAGAGCACTACGAAGTCGCCCGCAAGGTCCAGACGACCCTGCAGCGCTACAAGGCGCTGCAGGACATCATCGCCATCCTCGGCATGGACGAACTGTCGGAAGACGACAAGCTGGCCGTTGCCCGCGCCCGCAAGATCGAGCGCTTCCTGTCCCAGCCGTTCTTCGTGGCCGAAGTCTTCACCGGCTCGCCGGGCAAGCTCGTCGCGCTCGAAGACACGATCAAGGGCTTCAAGGGCCTCGTCAACGGCGAGTACGACCACCTGCCGGAAGCCGCCTTCTACATGGTCGGCTCCATGGAAGAAGCCGTCGAGAAGGCCAAGAAGCTGGCTGCCGAAGCGGCTTAACAGCGAATAGGAAATAGGGAGTAGCGAATAGGGAAAATGCGAACCTCGAATACGAATTCTATTCGCTATTCGCTATTCGCTATTCGCTAAGATGGTCATGGCAACAGAATTCAACTTTGAACTCGTTTCCCCCGAGCGTCTGCTGGTTTCCGGCAGCGTCAGCGAGGTCGTCATCCCGGCGACCGAGGGCGAGATGACCGTCATGGCCAACCACGCGCCGACCATGACGACGATCAAGCCGGGTGTCGTCACCGTGAAGTTCGCGGACGGCAAGAAGGACCGCTACGTGGTCTTCGGCGGGTTCGCCGACATCGTCCCGACAGGCTGCACGCTTCTGGCCGAATCGGCCGTGCACGTCGACGACTTCAAGAACGAAGACATCGTTCGCCGCATCGAAGCCGCCCGTGCCGAGCTGAGCCATGCCAAGTCGGACGACCAGAAGTTCGGCATCGAGACCTATCTCGCCGAACTCACCACGCTGCAGGGTATCGTCGTACCGGCCTGATCGCGGTACGCTTTTGCGCCTGTCAAACCCGCCGTTCCGGCGGGTTTTTTGTTGCCTTCATTTCACTGCTTGCGAAGAAGGTCCTCTTTACCCTATCCGCAACATTGCGTACCCGACCGGAACGCCAGGTTGTGGTAGTTTGCTGTTTCTTTACGACGCCGGGCGAGAGTGGCGCGCAAGGCGTGCGCCATGAGGGCGGACCAACGCATCAGGACGAGCAGGATGAGCAGCAAGATCGTACCCGTCATCATGGCCGGCGGTAAGGGCACCCGTCTCTGGCCGCTGTCGCGCGCCTCCGCGCCGAAGCAGTTCCTCGAATTCCTCGGGGAAACCACGCTCTTCCAGAAAACGCTGGCGCGCGTCGCCGATGCGGGGCTCTATGCGGCGCCGATCGTCGTCACCAACAGCGACTTCCGCTTCCTCGTCGCCGAACAGGCCCGCGCGGCCGGCGTCGCGCTCACCTCGATCCTGCTCGAGCCCGTCGCCCGCAACACGGCGCCGGCGCTTGCCGCCGCCGCGACCTTCATCGCGCGCCATCACGGCGACGACGCGATCATGCAGGTGCTTGCCTCCGATCACGAGATCGATGCCAACGCCACCTATTTCGATTGCATCGCCAGGGCGGCTGCCGCCGCGAGGGCCGGCCGCCTCGTCACCTTCGGCATCACGCCGAGCGAGCCCGCGACCGGCTACGGTTACATCGAGATCGGCGAGGACCTCGGCAACGGCGCCAATGCGGTACGCCGGTTCGTCGAGAAGCCGGATCACGAAAGGGCGACGGCCATGCTGGCGGCCGGCGGCTATCTCTGGAATTCCGGCATGTTCATGCTGCCGGTCGGGCTCTTCCTGCGCGAACTGCGGCAATATGCGCCGGACGTGCTGGAGGCGGCGGGCGAAGCGGTCGCCAAGGCACAGCACGACCTCGACTTCGAGCGGCTCGACGAGGCGGCCTTTTCGCGCGCGCCCGACATCTCCGTCGACTATGCCATTTTCGAGAAGACGCCGATCGCCGCCGTCGTGCCCTCGCCGATCACCTGGTCCGATCTCGGCAGCTGGGATTCGGTGTGGAAGACCGGCCGGCAGGACGAGGCCGGCAACGTCGCCGACGGCAGCACGACGGTGCTCGACACGCGCAACTCGCTGGTCATCTCGCGGGACATCCACGTCGCCGTGCAGGGTCTCGACAATGTCGCCGTCATTGCCAGCGAGGACGCCGTCTATGTCGGCCGCATGGAGGACAGCCAGAACGTCGGCAAGCTGGTGAAGCATCTCGCCAGCCTGCCGAAGACGGCGAAGCTGACCGAGACGCACCCGACCTCCTACCGGCCCTGGGGCGGCTATACCTCGGTGCTGAACGGCGAGCGATTCCAGGTCAAGCGCCTGTTCGTGACGCCCGGCAAGCGGCTGTCGCTGCAAAAGCACCACCATCGCTCGGAACACTGGATCGTCGTGCGGGGCACGGCCGAGGTGACGATCGGCGACAGGACGATCCCGCTGCGTGAGAACGAATCCGTCTACATTCCGCAGGGCGAGGTGCATCGCCTCGCCAATCCGGGAAAAATCCTGCTCGAACTGATCGAGGTGCAGACCGGCTCCTATCTCGGCGAGGACGACATCATCCGTATCGAGGACGAGTTCGGGCGGGGGTGATGATCCCTAAATCAGGTCCGCGCCCGCAAGGGTCACCCTGAGGGCGGTCAGCCGGCCGGTGGCGTAGCAGGTCGTGTCGATGCAGATGCGGCCCTTGCCGAAGACCGGCTCGCGCCCCGCCGTATGGCCGTGGATGACCGTCAGCGGCAGGCCGGGACCTTCGCTGAGGAAGGGCTCGCGGATCCAGATGAGGTCATGATCCTCCTGCCGGGCGAGCGGAATGCCGGGCATGATGCCGGCATGGACGAAGAGCCGGTCGCCGCTCGTCAGCGCGATCGGCATGTTTTGCAGGAAATCGATAAGGTGCTGCGGGACCGCGCGGCGCAGGGCCGCGCCGAGCGTGTGTACCGCCTCGCTGGGGTCGGTATAGTCCGCAAGGTCCAGCCCGTAGGAGCGCAGCGTGGCGTCGCCGCCGTAGTCCAGCCAGCGCAGGTGCTGGTGCGGATTGAAGATGAATTTCAGGAACGTGTCGTCATGGTTGCCGCACAGCGCGATGCGCTCGATGCCGTCGCCGTGTTCGGGCTTCGCCAGATGCTCGATCACCGCCCGGGAGGCCGGGCCGCGGTCGACATAGTCGCCGAGATAGAGGAGGAGCGGCCGCTCGGCCATGCGGGACGCGGCGTCCGCGCGGATCCTGTCCTCAAGCGCCAGCAGGGCGTCGAGGCAGCCATGAACATCGCCGATGGCGTAGATGAGCGGCCGGTCGGCGGCAAGCGTGAGGCGCTGGCGGAGCATGGGCTGGGCAGGGAGGCTCATGGTCCTGTCATAGCGGGGATGGGCCGGAGAGGGAACCGGCAAGTGGCGTATCGGCGTCGGATAATGCGGCAAAAGCGAGAGTCTGGGGCATTCCTGGTGAACCGGAGTTCATCGGGAATGCTCTAACGTCCCCGCCCCGGCGGGCATCGCTTGAGGGCGCGGCATTCCGCGTCGATCCAGATGCCGGCCTTTCGCCGCATGGCGTCCTCCTGGGTGGCGGCAAGCCGCGGCGTGGCGGCCGAGGCCGCACCGGTCGCGACGAGCGTTTCGGCGAGATCCTTGCCGCCGGCCGAGCAGGTGAGGAAGGACACGCCGGAAAACCGGATATTCTCTTCGCAGGTCAGGCTCTTGCCGGCGACCAGCCGCCTGAGGGCGATGCGCGCCTGCTGGCCGCAGATAGCGACCATGCCGTCGGCATCGCGGCAGAACCGCTTCGGATCGACCGGCACGGCGTCCGTCAGCACATAGAGCCGGCCACCGTCCGCGAAGGAGGCGCTGTCGAAGACGGTGACGCGGGCGGACGGGTGAAGGCGCAACGGCAGCACGATCGGCTCCACGGCCAGCCGCTCATAGGCCTGCGTCTTGCGGTCGATGCGCACGGGCTTGTCGGTCCAGATCGGATCGTCCGAAACCGGGCCGGATTCGAGGCCGGCAGCCTGGGCGGTGGCCGCCGAGAAGAGGAAAGCAAGCACCTGTGCCCACCGGGTTCGCTTTGTCGGTCTTTTCATGGCAAGCTCCATCTCCCGGCGCATCACAGCTTGTCGGGCAGCGGCAGCCAGCGGCCGCGATCGAAATAATCCGGCAGGTAGGTGCCGCGGGTTCGCGTGCGGTCCGGCGTGATGATGAAATTGTAGCGCGGCGTTTCGCTGAACTCCTTCTTGAGCTGGATGCGGTTGCCGAAGCGGATGATGTCGAATTCCTTGAGCGCGCGGATATCGGCGAAGATGTCGGGCGCCTCTTCCCAGCGCACCTCGTCGAGGAAGACCTCGATCGCCGCGATGACGGCATCCGTCACGCGGTTCTGCGTCGCCGTGTTCTCGATGTTGAGCTTGATGCGGAAGGAGGAGACGCGGGTTTCCGCATTGCCCCGGATCGACAGGAAGGCGGAGGAGGACGGATTCGTGCCGTCGCTCGCGTCGGGGAATTCGCGGTAGGACTGGCATTCCCAGCTCTGCTGGTCGAACAGCCCGGCCTTCCAGCCGGCCGTCTCGAAGCCGCTGCGGCGCAGCGCATCGCAGAGCATTTCCGGCGCCTTGCGGATGGTGCGGACGAACCGGGTCTGCATCGGCGTGACGGGCGTCAGGAGCCGTTCCGGGATGAGACCCCTGGGGCGCGGCACGCGGTTGCCCTTCAGTTCATAGGGGCGCAAGTCGCGCGTCTGCGGCGTCACGGTGACGGGATCGTAGCCGAAGCGGGCGAGCAAGCGGTTGAGATTGCGGTAGTCGTTGGCCAGGAGCACGGTCGCGCCGATTGCCCCGAGCAGCACGACGGCCAAAAGCCCGAAGACAACCAAGCCGGATCTGCCTTGCTTCCGCTCCGTCATGCCGAACCGCGCCGTTGCCCGTGTCGATGCGGTGGTGCCGGGCCCATGCCGGGCCGGATCCATCGATCTCCCGCTCCTGATAGGCTACTCCCTGGATGCCTGCAAGCGCGGGGGCCTTACGGCCCGGCGCGGCTGGCGAGCAGGCTGTCGTGCAGCCGGAGCGCTTCGGGCGGCGAGGTGCGGAATTTCGGCAGGCCGAGATGATAGCCGTAGCCGGTGACGAGGCGCGTCTCCCCGAGCTGCACCAGGGCGCCCTCGGCAAGCGCGGCGGCAAGGAGATCGAGGCTGCCGAGCGCCACGCCGTCGCCGCTGAGGGCCGCGTCGACGGCGAGCGCATAGGTGGAGAAGGTGAGGTGCGGCCGCGGCGGCGCCTTGCGGAGTGCCTGTGGTGCGACCCGCTCCAGCCAGGGGCGGAAGGAGATCCAGTTGGCATTGAAGCGTTCGTAGTCGATGAGGTCGAGGGCGATAAGATCGGCCGGGGCAATGGCGGCGGCATCGAGGCCCTTGCGGGCGATATAGTCCGGCGAGGCCACCGGGGCGAGCGTTTCGGCGAGAAGCGGCGTCAGCCTCCAGCGGGGGTGCTCGCCGGCGCTGTAGAGGATGACGAGGTCGTTGTTCTCGGAGGCGAGGTCGGCCGGGCTGTCCGACGTGACGAGGCGGAGCGTGACGTCGGGATTGTCGCGGGAGAAATCGCGCAGGCGCCGGCCGAGCCAGAGATGGGAGACAGACCCGCTGGCGGCGAGCGAGATGCTCTGTCCCGCGCCGGTGCGGAACGGCTCCAGGCTTTCCTCCAGATAGTCGAGCGAGGCGCGCACGCGCTGGAACAGCCTTTCGCCGCGCGGCGTCAGGGCCAGGTTCTTACCGCTGCGGGCGAAGAGCTGCGTGCCGAGATGATCCTCCAGCCCCTTGATGCGCCGGCTGACGGCCGCCTGGGTGATGTTCAGCTCCCGCCCGGCGCGCGAAAAGTTCATGTGCCGGCAGGCGGCGTCGAAGACACGGAAGGTTTCGAGGGGGATACGGGCGAGCATGGCGTCCTTCATGATCTGAGGTTATCAAAAAGACTGAAAAATCCAAGGATTTGAAAATCTGAAATTGTGATGCACGGTTCGACAAATCCGTTCGGGAGGTTCCGTGCCGTTCACAACGTCTTTCGTGCCCGAGATTCGTTTCGGCGAAGGGGTCCATGAGACCATCGCCGCATGCGCCCGTGCGCTCGGTGCCCGCTCCGTGCTCGTCGTCATCGACGGGTTCCTTGCCGCCGGCGGGCTCGGCGGGCTCGGCGGGCGCCTGGCCGACCAGTTTGATGCCGAGGGCGTGGCGGTGGAATTCTTCTCCGGTTTTGCCGGCGAGCCGAAGCTGGTCGCGGTCGAGGCCGCCACGGCAGCGGCCAGCGGCAAGGACCTCGTCGTCGGTCTCGGCGGCGGGTCGGCGCTCGATATCGCCAAGATCGCGGCTTGCGTGGCGGCGGGCGCGGACGGCCCGATGCACTTTGCGCTTGCCGCCCACCCTTTGCCGGGCAGGCCGCTGCGCAAGATCCTGGTGCCGACGACGGCGGGCACCGGCTCGGAAACGTCGGCGACGACCATCTTCACCGGGCCGGAGGGCAAGAAGCTGTGGATCTGGGGGCCGGAGACCAAGGCGGACCTCGTGCTGCTCGATCCGGCGCTCACCGTGACGCTTCCGGCAAACCTTACCGCCTGGTGCGGGCTCGACGCCTTCGTGCATGCCTTCGAGGCGGCGACCAACCGCAACGCCCATGCCGGCGCCGCGCTCTATGCCCATGCCGCGCTCGGCCTCCTCGTGGAGGCGCTGGAAACGGCGGTCAAGAACCCGGCGGACAGGGAGGCGCGCGGCAAGGTGCTGCTCGGTGCCTGTTATGCCGGCATCGCGATCGACAATTGCGGCACGGCGATCGCCCATACGATCAGCCATGCGCTCGCCGGCCTTGCGCCGGTGCATCACGGGCTCGCCACGGCGCTCGGCTTCGAGGCGACGCTCGCCTGGCTCGTCGAGGCCGACACGCCCGACCTTGCCGCGGCGGCGCGGGCCTGCGGCCTGCAGGATGCGGCGATGCTGCCCGGCTTCGTCGCCGACCTGATGGACCGTTGCGGCATCGTCCGCGCCCTGCCGGCCGCCTTTGCCGCCTTCACCGCCGAAGACCTCGCCCGTGAGATGCGCGCGCCGGAGAACCAGCCGATGCGCCGCTCGACGATCCGGACGGTTTCGGATGCCGATATCGATACCTTCGCCGCCAGCATGATGGCGCTGCCCCGGACGCTCTGAGGACGACCATGACCGAACAGCACAGCCGCGCCTATTGGGAAGAACGCCTTGCCGGCCTCTCGCTTGCCCGCGGGCATTTCATCGACGGCAGGGTGCAGCCTGCCGTTTCCGGCCGGACTTTTACCCGCACGCGGCCCATGGACGGCCAACCCGGCGCCGTGCTCGCGCGCGGCGATGCGGTCGATGTCGACCGTGCCGTGGCCTCTGCCCGCAAGGCCTTTGCCAGCGGTGTGTGGCGTGGCAAGGAGCCGCTGGAGAAGAAGCGGATCATGCTGCGCTGGGCGGAGCTGATCCGTGCCCATGGCGAAGAGCTGGCCCTTCTCGAAACGCTCGATGTCGGCAAGCCGGTGCAGGCCTCGCTCGGCGTCGACGTGCGCCTATGCGCCGAGGGCATCCAGTATTACGGCGAGATGATCGACAAGATGTATGACGAGATCGCCCCGACCGGACCGAAGGCGCGCGCGCTCGTCCGCAAGGTGCCGCTCGGTGTCGTCGCGGCGATCACGCCGTGGAACTATCCGATGATCATCGATGCCTGGAAGCTCGGGCCGGCGATCGCGGCCGGCAATTGCGTGGTGCTGAAGCCGGCCGAGCAGTCCTCGCTCTCGGCGCTGCGGCTCGCCGAGCTTGCCGTCGAGGCGGGCCTGCCCGCCGGCGTCTTCAACGTCGTCACGGGTTTCGGCGAGGAGGTCGGCAAGCCGCTGGCGCTCCACGCGGATGTCGACATGGTCGCCTTCACCGGCTCGACCGAGGTGGGCAGGCTGATCATGGGCTACGCCGCCCAGTCGAACCTCAAGCGCGTGGCGCTGGAACTCGGCGGCAAGTCGCCGCTCGTCGTCTTTGCCGATGCCGATCTCGACGCGGCGGCGAGCGCGGCCGCCTGGGGCTGCTTCTACAATTCCGGCGAGACCTGCCATGCCGCGACCCGCCTTCTCGTGCAGCGCCCGGTGCAAGATGCGCTGATCGAGAAGATCGAGACGGTGGTGAAGCGCGAGATCGTGCTGGCGCATCCCTTCGAGCCTTCGGCGCAGATCGGCGCGCTAATCGAGGCAGAGCATATGGACAAGGTCCTCGGCCTCGTCGCGGCAGGCGAAAAGGGCGGCGGGCGCCGCGTCTTCGGCGCGGAGCGCGTCTTGTCCGAGACGGGCGGCTACTATGTCTCGCCGGGTGTCATTACGGATGTGACGAACGACATGCGCATCGCCCGGCAGGAGATCTTCGGCCCCGTGCTTGCGGCCATCGCCTTCGACACGGAAGAGGAAGCGCTCGCCATCGCCAACGACACCATCTACGGGCTCGCCGGCGCCGTCTTCACCCGAGACATGGACCGGGCGCACCGCTTCTCCGAAGGCATCCATGCCGGTACGGTCTGGATCAACACCTACGACATGTCGAATTTCGCGACGCCCTTCGGCGGCTTCAAGCAATCGGGTTTCGGCCGCGACCGCTCGGTGCATGCGATCGACAAATATTGCGACTACAAGACGATCTGGCAGCAGTTCGGCTGATTGAATTCCAGGGGAGGGGCGCATGAGCAGGATCGTTTCCATCGGCATCAGCCATCACCGGCTGCCGCTCGATCCGCCGTTCAAGGCGAGCTGGGACGGGCGCCCACGCCGGCATTTCGACGCGACGATCGTGCGCGTGCGTGACGAGGAAGGTCGCGAAGGCATCGGTTCCGGCGACCTGATGAAGGGGTTCGAGGGCCACGAGGACCTGTTCATCGGCGCGGACCCGCGCCATCTCGAACGGCACTACGAGGTGCTCTCGCACATCAATTTCCACTATGGCCGCTGCTGGCCGCTGGATCTGGCGCTCTGGGACCTTGCGGGTAAGGTGACGGGCGAGCCGGTCTGGCGCATGCTCGGCGGCCGTGCCGACCGGGTGCGGCTCTATGCGTCCTCCGGCGTGCTGCGAGAACCCGCCGCCATGGCAGACCAGGCCGAGCGCTACATCGCGGAAGGCTTTCCGGCAATGAAGGTGCGCTTCTCCTCCTCAGCCGGCGGGCGCAACGGCTGGCGGGAGGACGTGAAGGCGCTGGAGGCGATCCGCGCCCGTGTCGGCGACCGGCTGGAGCTGATGGTCGATTGCAACCAGGGTTGGCGCATGCCCTGGGACACGACGCTCTCCTGGACCTTCAAGGATGCGCTCGTCGTCGTGCGGGAGCTGGAACGGCTCGGCATCTACTGGATGGAGGAGCCGCTGCACCGCTCCGACCGCAAGGGCATGAAGGCGTTGAAGGAGGCGACGAGCGTGCGCATCGCCGGCGGGGAGATGACGCGCGAGCTCTATGAGTTCCGCGACATCATCGAGGAACGCGCCTTCGACGTGATCCAGCCGGACGTGGCGCTGGTCGGCGGCATCACGGGATGCCGGCGGCTCGCCTTCCAGGCGCGCGAGGCGGGCGTCGCCTTCACCCCGCATTCCTGGACGAACGGCATCGGCGTGCTCGCCAATGCGCATCTGACGGCGGGGGCGGGCGACGCGCCCTTCCTCGAATATCCCTATGACGGGCCGGAATGGAGCGAGGCGCGCCGTGACTACCCGCTGCAGGCGCCGCTGCGGCACGAGGACGGCTGGCTTGTGCTGGGCGAAACGCCCGGCCTCGGCGTGGTCCTCGACGAGGACCGACTCCGGGCGACGCGGCTCGGCTGAACCGCTTCACTTCGTCTCCCTCCGCATTCGACCCTTGACATCCGACCCGGGGAGGCCGACTTCACGGGGGACACGGACGCGAAGGAGACGAGCCATGAGCGAGGCAGCCCGCACGACGATCGATCAGGCGGAAGTCGACCGCTTTTCGGCGATGGCGGCCGAGTGGTGGGACCCGGCCGGAAAATTCCGGCCCTTGCACAAGTTCAATCCGGTCCGCCTCACCTATATCCGCGATCTCGTATCCGGTCAGTTCGGCCGCGACCCCGCAGCGCATCGCCCGCTCGAGGGCCTGCGCATCCTCGATATCGGCTGCGGCGGCGGCCTGCTCTCCGAGCCGATGGCGCGCATGGGGGCGGATGTGCTCGGGGCGGATGCCTCGGAAAAGAACATCGGCATCGCCAAGGCCCATGCGGCGGGCAGCGGCGTTCCGGTCGATTACCGGGCGGTGACCGCCGAGGCGCTGGCGGAAGCCGGCGAGACCTTCGACGTCGTGCTCAACATGGAAGTGGTCGAGCACGTCTCCGACGTCGATTTCTTCCTCACCACCTGCGCCTCCATGGTGCGTCCCGGCGGCATGATGTTCGTCGCCACGATCAACCGCACGCTGAAGGCGGCGGCGCTGGCGATCTTCGCGGCGGAAAACGTGCTGCGCTGGCTGCCGCGCGGCACCCATCAATATGAAAAGCTGGTGCGCCCGGAGGAGATCGAGAAACCGCTGACGGCCTCGGGGCTGACGGTGACCGATCGCACCGGCGTGTTCTTCAACCCGCTGTCCAACCAGTGGAACCTGTCGAAGGACATGGACGTCAACTACATGATGGTGGCGCGCCGCGCCTCCGCCTGAAGCCCGGCCCGCGCGGAAGCTCCGATCAGGCCTTCAACGTCTTCGCGACGGCAAGCAGATCCTGCTGCCCGGCCGCGTTGCGCGCGGCGATCGCCTTCACGCTTTCGCGGTCGATGCCGACGGTGTTGCCGTCGGGGCAAAAGGCCGTCTTGAAGGTGAAGGCGCGGGGCGACGGGCCGTGATCGGCAAGATGCTCCAGCCGCTCGGCGCCATCGGCCCAGAGAGGCCGGACGCCTTCCGCCACCCACCAGAGCACGAGGGCAGGCCAGGCCTGCCGCTGGTTCCAGTTGCGGGCGTGTTTCAGGGCGTCGGCGTGCACACCGTTATAGGTGAAGGCCATCAGCGCCTCGAGCCCGCTCCACAGCGAGAGCGAGGAGGGAGCATCCGCAAAGCCGCTGCCGGTAATGAAGCGGGGATAGACCTTCTCGCCCCAGCTTTCCGGTCCCGGCTCGCCGTCATAGCCGGAACGGCCGACGAACCCCTCCGCCCGGTTCGCCGCCTCGAAATTCAGTGGTTCGCGCAGGCGGAAGCCTTCGACGCGCGGGCTTTCGTAGTCGTCGACATGCAGGCCGAAATTGTAGATCGCGAGATGATGGCCGCGCATCAGTTGGTTTCGTCGGGCAGGACGGGAAGCGGCGCGACCTCGACGCCCTCCTCCAGCAGCTCGCGCACCTCGTCCGCCGAGGCCCGACCGATCAGGCCGCGCTGTTCGGCCTCGCCATAGTGGATCTTGCGTGCTTCTTCCGGAAAGCGCTCGCCGACATCCTCCGAATTGGCGCGGATGGTCGAGACGATCTCCCGAAGCTTGTTCATCATCTCCTTCTGGCCGGCCTGCACCACGAGCTCCTGACGGCGCTCCTTCTTGCGGGCGGTCGAGACGGAGGGCGCCATCAGGCGCTTGGCGACATGGGTGGAGCCGCAGGTGGGACAGGAGACGAGCGCTCTTTTCTGCTGGCGGTCGAAATCGTCCGCCGAGCCGAACCACCCTTCGAAGGCGTGCCCGTTGTCACAGGAAAGCTCGTAGCGGATCAAGCGGCAACGCCTCCCTTCGCGGGCGCCTTTGCCGTTTCCAGCGTGAAGGTGCGCCCGTTGCGCAGGTTGGGGATCTTGTCGTGCGCGGCCTTGACAGCGGCATTGTCAACCTCGGCGAGCACGACGGCCTCGCCCGTGCCGCCAGCGCTGGCCAGGACGCGGCCCCACGGGTCGATGATCATGGAATGGCCGAAGGTCTCGCGGCCGTCCTCATGCGTGCCGGCCTGCGCGGCGGCGATGATGTAGACGCCGTTCTCGATGGCGCGGGCGCGCAGCAGCGTTTCCCAATGGGCTTCGCCGGTCTGGCGCGTGAAGGCGGCGGGAACGGAGATGATCTCGGCGCCGGCCTGGGCCTGCATCTTGAAGAGCTCGGGGAAGCGCACGTCGTAACAGATGGCAAAGCCGAGCCGTGCGAAGGGAAGGTCCGCCATGCGCGCGACGACGCCTGGCGAATAGACCGCGCTTTCGCGCCAGCTCTCGCCATTGTCGAGATCGACGTCGAACATGTGGATCTTGTCGTAGGTGCAGACCTGTCCGCCATCGGGGCCGAACAGGAAACCGCGATTGGCGACCTTGCCGTCGGCAAGCGCGATGGCGGTGGAGCCGACATGCACGTGGATGGCGAGCTCGGCGGCAAGTTCGGCCGCGGCGGCGACCACGAGATCGTCGGCCTCCGTGCGCAGGATGGCGCGCAGCCCCGCGCGGTCGCGCTGGAGCGCGCCGGTCATTTCCGGCGTCTGGACATAGACGGCGCCCTTGGCGGCCGCCTCGCGCACGAGGCGCCGCATCGTCTCCACGTTGCGGACGGGATCGGTCCCGGAGCACATCTGGAGGGCGGCGATCGTGACGGTCATGGCGAACTCCTCAGGCAGCGAGCAGGGCGTCGAGCTCGCCGGCGCGCTCCAGGGCATGCAGGTCGTCGCAGCCGCCGACATGGCGTTCGTCGATGAAGATCTGCGGGAAGGTGCTGCGGCCGTTGGCGCGCTTGATCATCTCCTGGCGGATCTCCGGCGCATAGGTCGCGTCGTGCTCCTGGTAGGTCACGCCCTTGGTTTCGAGAAGTTTCTTGGCGGCGCTGCAATAGCCGCAGAACTGACGCGTATAGATGACGACCGAAGCCATATTCTCCTGCTCCAAAGCTTGGAAAACCTTGTCTTTCATATAGGTCCGGGAAGCGCCCTTGCAAAGGTCAAAACGGTGATGTCGGCGGCGCCTGCCCGTTTCAGCGCGCGCGTGACGGCCGAAACGGTGGCCCCGGTCGTATAGACGTCGTCGACGAGCACCACGCGGCGGCCGAACAGCGCCTCGCGGCCCTCCGGCGTGACGGTGAAGGCGCCGCGCACGTTCTCCTCGCGGGCGCGGGGCCCGAGGCCGATCTGGCGTCGGGTGCGCTTCGTGCGGCGCACGGCATCGACAAGAACGGGCCTGCCGGAAAGCCCGCCGAGCCCGCGGGCAAGCTCCGACGACTGGTTGAACTTGCGCCAGAGGAGGCGGAAGCGATGCAGGGGAACGGGGACGATGGCGTCCGCGGCCTCCACGGTGCCGTCGCCGGCGCGCAGCATCCATCCGGCCATCATCGGCGCGAGATCGGTGCGGTCGCGGTACTTCAGCGCATGGACGAGCACGCGGGCAAGGTCGTCGTAGAGCGCGACGGAGCGCAGCCGGTCAAAGGGTGGCGGGTTGGCGATGGCGTCGGCGCTGAGGATGCCAGGGCCGAGATCGTGCGAGAAGGGCGTGCCGAGCACCTCGCAATAGGGGCGTTCGATCAGGGCGAGCTTCGACCAGCACCGCGGGCAAAGGCCTGCACGGCTGCCGAGCAGCACGCCGCAGCCCGCGCAGGCCGGTGGATAGACGAGGTCGAGGGCGCTGCCCGCAAGGCCGCGCAGCCGGCAGGCAAGGGCCTGCCGGAGCGGGACTGCCGGCGCTGCCTCGGCCTCGATTTCGCCCATGCGGTTGACAATAGTCGGTCCAAGCGGCCAAAGCGAATGGAATTGCGAACCGGACACCTCCCATGGAAACGCTCTTCGACCAATCCCTGATCGACACGAACCGGCGGCGCGCGCTTGCCGGCGAGCCGGCGGATTTCCTGCTCGACGTGGTGGCGCGCGAGCTTGCCGAACGCCTCAGCGTCATCGAGCGCCGCTTCGAGCGGGCTGTCGAGCTGCACGGCCATACCGGTGCCGCCGCGCGGGCGATCGTCGCGACGGGCAAGGTGGACGGGATGGAGCGGGTGGAGAGCGACGCGCGGTTCGCCGCGCCGGGTGAGGCGCTGACGGTCTCGCCGCTCGAAACGGTGCCATTGGAGCCGCAATCGGTCAACCTCATCGTTTCGCCGCTGGCGCTGCACCTCACCAACGACACGCCGGGTGTCTTCGTGCAGATCCGCCGTGCGCTGAAGCCGGACGGGCTGTTCCTTGCGGCCATCCCCGGCAGCGGCACCCTGCAGGAACTGCGCGAGGTGCTGCTTGCGGCGGAAAGCGAGGTCACGGGCGGGGCGAGCCCGCGGGTCATTCCCTTCCCGGATGTGCGCGATGTCGGCGCGCTTCTCCAGCGCGGCGGCTTCGCCCTGCCGGTGACGGACCGGGAGACCTATACGGTGCGCTACGATTCGATCTTTCCGCTGATGAAGGACCTGCGGGCCATGGGCATGGCCAATCCGCTCGCCGGCCGCAGCCGCCGGCCGCTCACGCGCGGCGTCCTCCTGCGCGCGGCGGAGCTTTATGCGGAGCGCTTCTCCGATCCGGACGGGCGCATCCGTGCGAGCTTTTCGGTCATCTATGTTTCAGGCTGGGCGCCGCACGAAAGCCAGCAGAAGCCGCTGAAACCCGGCTCGGCGACGATGCGCCTCGCCGATGCCCTGAAGCAGGGCGGCGGCACCTGATTTATTCTGTTCCGGCGGAGTCGATGGTGTTGGTGATGGTGCCGAAGGTGTCCGAAAGGCTGTTGCTGAAGGCTTCGAGGCCGGCCAGCAGGCCGATCGAGATGAGCCCGAGCAGGAGCCCGTACTCGACAGCCGTGCCGCCGGTGCGGTCGGAGCAGAATGATTTCAGTGATTTCAGCACCATTCCACGCTCCCGCGCCCTCGCGCATCGTTGTTTCTGCTCAGCAGCCGTTGTTTCCACCGGTGCCGTTGACGATGCAGACGGCGCCCGGCATTTCCTGCAGGACGCTGCGGCGCACCGTATAGCGCTTTCTGCCGTCCGACGGGATCGATCCCGTCGAGATCATGTCAAATTCATCCGGCACATTTGCCATCATGCGCTTGTCGGTCTTTGCGGAAAGAACCGGGGTCAGGACGAGCGCAAGCGCGATGACAGCCGTGCCGAAGAGCAGGGCGAGGTTGAGCGCGCCGGTCCGGGTATCGCCGGCCGACGTGAAATCCTTCTCCTGAACGGCTTTCCAGAAGTCTTCGTCACGCATCACAGGGTCTCGTAGGCATTGCAACGTTCAAGACCGATCATTGAACGAGGGTGCTAAACGATTGCTTAACGGAGCATGGAAAATGCTGGGTAAATTCTCGCCAGGCCTTCAAAGAAGGTCCATCAGGAAGGGGATGAGCGGTTCGTCGGCCGGGGGCATCGGATAGTCGCGCAGCGCCTTCGACCGCACCCATTTGATCGCCTGCCCCTCGCGGCCGTGCGCGGTACCCTCGAAGCGGCGGCAGATGTAGAGCGGCATCAGGAGATGGAAGTCGTCATAGGTATGGCTGGCAAAGGTCAGCGGGGCGAGGCAGGCCACCTTCGTGCGGATGCCGAGTTCCTCGTCCAGTTCGCGGATCAGCGTCTCTTCCGGCGTTTCGCCCTGCTCCACCTTGCCGCCGGGAAACTCCCACAGGCCGGCGAGCGATTTCCCCTCCGGGCGCTGCGCCAGCAGAATGCGGCCATCGGCGTCGACGAGCGCGCAGGCGGCGACGAGCAGGATGCGGCGGGGTTTCGTTTCGATCTCGCTCATGCCGCGGCAGGCCCCCGGTAGCTGTACTGGTAGACGTCCTTGAAGCCTGCGCGGCGATAGAGCGCGATGGCGGCGGCATTCTCGGCCTCGACCTGCACCCAGGCCTGGCGCGCGCCCTTGAGCTTTGCCCAGCGCAGCGCGGCATGGAGGACGGCGGTGCCGAGACCGCGGCCGCGCCTTTCCTCCGCGACGCCAAGCTGGAGGATGCCGACGAGGTCGTTGTCATGCACGGCGATCGCCACGGCCGTCGGGCCGAAATCCGGCTCCTCGAAGATGAACAGCCCGGTTTCCGGCTTGATGGCGTTGATGATCTCGGTGAGGCCGGGCTTCAGCGCCGGGTCGTCGCCGGCAACGCGGATACGCGCATCGACGAACCGGCCGACGTCGCGGCTCGGCAGATGGTCGAGCCCCTCGTCACGCGGCAGCGTGGCAAGGTCGGCGGTCATGACGATGGTGCGGCCCGCTTCCGTCCAGCCGGCATCGTCCATGTGGGCGACAAGTTTCGGCGGGGTCAGCGGCGTCTGGCGCACCAGCAGCGGGCGACCGTAGTCGGAAAACTTCTTGGCCGCCTTTTCCAGGCGGATGTCGATGTCGCGCGTGTCGGACGGGTCGAGCGGGTTCACCGAGTTCAGCCGGCGCGAGGGATGGCCGGCGGTCAGCCGAAAGAGCCAGCTTCCGTCGTAGTGCACGGAAGCGGCCGGCCAGGCGCGGAAACCGACGGCCTCAAGCCGCCGGACTTTGGGAAGATCGCTCATCGTCGTTCGTTCGGAGGGCGTCACGCGCGCCGGGCCTCTGTTCTCGTGTCTTTACCAGCAAACGCTGCGCGTATCTGCTGAAGCGGCATCAGCTGCGGTAGTCGCCGTTGATCTCGACATATTCCTTGGTGAGGTCGCAGGTCCAGACCGTCGCCTTGCCGGTGCCGAGGCCGATCTCGACGCGGACAGGGATGTCCTCGCGCTGCATGACGGCGGTGGCCGCCTCTTCGGAATAGGCGGGGTCGCGCTCGCCGTCGACGGCGACGCGGACGTCGCCGAACCAGATGGCGAGGCGGTCGCGGTCGGCCATCTCTCCGGATTTGCCGACGGCCATGACGACGCGGCCCCAGTTGGCGTCCTCGCCGGCAACGGCGGTCTTGACCAGCGGAGAATTGGCGATCGACAGGGCGATGCGCTTGGCCGCCTCGTCGCTTTCGGCGCCCTCGACGGTGATTTCCACCATTTTCCGCGCGCCTTCGCCATCGCGTACGACCTGGAGCGCAAGGTCACGCAGGAGATCATTGAGAGCGGCGCGGAAACCGTCGAGCGTGGCATCGTCAGCCGTCACCGGCGCCTGGCCCTCGGTCGCGCCGGTCGCAAACAGCATCAGCGTGTCCGAGGTCGAGGTGTCGCTGTCGACGGTGACGGAATTGAAGGTCGCACCGACGCCCGCCGAGAGCAGCGATTGCAGCACCGATGCGGGAATGCTTGCGTCGGTGACGACGAAGGAGAGCATGGTCGCCATGTCCGGCGCGATCATGCCGGCGCCCTTGGCGATGCCGTTGATGCGGATGGTGACGCCGCCGAGTTCGGCCGTGCGCGTGGCGACCTTCGGATAGGTGTCCGTCGTCATGATGGCCTTGGCGGCCTCGAACCAGAAGTCCTCCGTGCCGGAGGCGGCGAGGCTGTCGAGCACGCCGGAGAATTTCGTCGCGTCGAGCGGCTCGCCGATGACGCCGGTCGAAGCAAGGAAGACCTCGCCTTCGCTGCAGCCGACGGCCTTTGCGGCGGCTTCCGCGGTCAACTGCGTCGATTCGCGGCCCTTGCGGCCGGTGAAGGCATTCGCATTGCCGGAATTGACCACCACGGCGCGGGCAACGCCGCCCGGAAGATTGGCGCGGCAGAAATCGACCGGCGCGGAGGGGCATTTCGAGCGGGTGAAGACACCGGCGACCGCTGCGGGGCGGTCGAACACCATCATCAGCACATCCGTCCGGTTCTTGTACTTGATCCCGGCGGCGGCGGTCGCCATGCGCACGCCGCGCACCGGCGGCATGTCGGCATAGGTTTTGGGAGCGAGCGGGGAGACGGAACCGGACATCGTGCTTTCCTGTTTCAAGAAAGGCCCGGCAGTCGCCGGGCCGTTGTCGATTACTGCTGGCCTTCGGTTGCCGGCGCGCCTTCGCCTTCACCTGCCGCTTCCGGCTTGTTAACCGCATCATAAGCGGTCTTCAGCGCGGCATCCTGGATGTCGACGGGGGCTGCGGCCTTGGCCTTTTCCAGGAGCTCCAGATACTTGTCGCGCATGACGAGCTGGCGAACCTGGCTTTCGACCTGGTCGAGCGCCGGGGGCTGCTGCTTGCGCTTGTCCTCGACCTTGATGACGTGGAAGCCGAACTGGCTCTTCACCGGTTCCTTGGAGTAGGCGCCCTTCTCCAAGGCGAAGGCGGCCGTCTCGAATTCCGGAACCATGCGGCCCTTGCCGAAATAGCCGAGGTCGCCGCCTTCGGATTTATTCGGGTCGGTCGACTTTTCCTTGGCGATCTCGACGAAGTCCTTGCCGGCATCGAGTTCGGCGATCACGGCCTTGGCCTCTTCCTCGGTCTTGACGAGGATGTGGCGGGCGCGGATTTCATCTTCCGGCTCGATGGCGGCGACTTCCTTGTCGTAGCGGGCCTTCACCTCTTCCGGGGTCACGGCGTCGACGACGTGCTTCTTGAAATAGGCGTTGTGCAGCTCGCGATCGGTGAGGAACGCGAGGCGCTGCTTGAAGTCGGGCGTATCCTGCAGGCCTTCCTTGCCGGCGTCGGCGGCGAGCAGCTTCACGTCGATGATCGAGGAGAGGGCGGCGACGCGCTTCTGCTCGTCCGGCAGGTTGGCGAGCTGCGGGTCGAGGCCGGCAATGGCGAGCTTCAGCTCCGATTCGTGGATTTCGACCGTGCCGACCTTGGCGATGACCGGGTCAGCCGCCGCATCCTGTGCGCCGGCGCTGGTGCTTGCGGCAGCAATCGCGATCAGGGCGACTGCTGCGAGCTTGCTGTACTTGAACATATCGAAAAAGACCTTTCACATCCTCGCCGGAATCGGGCCGATATCCGGTGCCAGACGGCTCAACACCACCAGAATGTGGCAGTTGTGCAACCGCCTGAGCCGTTGACATCATTCGACCCCCCTCTTATCTGTCACGCAATCCCGCGTCCAGAACAGTTTCCGGGCGTCTCAAGGCTTTGCGCGCAAATATCGTGCGACCTGTCACGCGCCGGGTGCCACAAAGAAAGGACCATCCTGATGGTCAGCCTCGGCGGCCTAGCCCGCAAGTTGTTCGGTTCCTCGAACGATCGTCGCATCCGCTCCTACAAGCCCCGCGTCGATGCCATCAACGCGCTCGAACCCGAGATGAAGGCGCTTTCCGACGAAGCGCTGCGGGCGAAGACCGTGGAATTCCGCGAGCAGCTCGCCGCCGGCAAGACGCTCGACGATATCCTGGTCCCGGCCTTTGCCGTCGCCCGCGAAGCGGCCCTCCGCGTCCTTGGCCTGCGTCCCTTCGACGTCCAGCTGATCGGCGGCATGATCCTGCACGAGAAATCGATCGCCGAGATGAAGACCGGTGAAGGCAAGACGCTCGTCGCGACGCTGCCCGTCTATCTCAACGCGCTCGCCGGCAAGGGCGTGCATGTCGTCACGGTCAACGACTACCTCGCCACCCGTGACAGCGCCCAGATGGGCAAGATCTACGGCTTCCTGGGGCTCACCACCGGCGTTATCGTGCACGGCCTCGACGACGACCAGCGCCGCGCCGCCTATGCCTCAGACATCACCTACGCGACGAACAACGAACTCGGCTTCGACTATCTGCGCGACAACATGAAGTACGAGCGCGGCCAGATGGTGCAGCGCGGCCACTTCTTCGCCATCGTCGACGAAGTGGACTCCATCCTCGTCGACGAGGCGCGCACGCCGCTGATCATTTCGGGTCCCCTCGACGACCGCTCCGACCTCTATACGACGATCGACACCTTCATTCCGATGCTGGACGAGGCGGACTACGAGATCGACGAGAAGCAGCGTTCGGCCAACTTCTCCGAAGTCGGCACGGAGAAGCTGGAGGGTCTCCTGCGCCAGGCGGGGCTTCTCAAGGGCGAATCGCTCTACGACGTCGAGAACGTCGCCATCGTCCACCACATCAACAATGCGCTGAAGGCGCACAAGCTCTTCACCCGCGACAAGGACTACATCGTCCGCAACGACGAGATCGTCATCATCGACGAGTTCACCGGCCGCATGATGCCGGGCCGGCGCTATTCGGAAGGCCAGCACCAGGCGCTGGAAGCCAAGGAAAAGGTCACGATCCAGCCGGAAAACCAGACGCTGGCCTCGATCACCTTCCAGAATTATTTCCGCATGTATTCCAAGCTCGGCGGCATGACGGGCACGGCCTCCACGGAAGCCGAGGAATTCGGCAACATCTACGGCCTCGACGTCGTCGAAGTGCCGACCAACCTGCCGATCCAGCGCCTCGACGAGGACGACGAGGTCTACCGGACAGTCGAGGAGAAGTACAAGGCGATCATCCAGGAGATCAAGGACGCCAGGGAGAAGGGCCAGCCGGTCCTCGTCGGCACCACCTCGATCGAAAAGTCCGAATATCTCGCCGAGCGGCTGAAGATGTCGGGCTTCAAGGACTTCCAGGTCCTCAATGCCCGCTATCACGAGCAGGAGGCCTATATCGTCTCGCAGGCCGGCGTGCCGGGCGCCGTGACGATCGCCACCAACATGGCCGGCCGCGGCACCGACATCCAGCTCGGCGGCAACCTCGACATGCGCCTCGAGCGCGAGCTTGCTGAGATGGAGCCGGGTCCGGAGCGCGATGCGAAACGCGAGGCCATCGTCGCCGAGGTGAAGAAGCTGAAGGAGCAGGCGCTCGCCGCCGGCGGCCTCTATGTTCTCGCCACCGAACGCCATGAAAGCCGCCGCATCGACAACCAGCTGCGCGGCCGTTCCGGCCGCCAGGGCGACCCGGGCCGCTCCAAGTTCTTCCTGTCGCTGCAGGACGACCTGATGCGCATCTTCGGCTCCGAGCGCATGGATTCCATGCTGCAGAAGCTCGGTCTCAAGGAAGGCGAGGCGATCGTCCATCCCTGGATCAACAAGGCGCTGGAGCGCGCGCAGAAGAAGGTCGAGGCGCGCAACTTCGACATCCGCAAGAACCTCCTGAAATATGACGACGTGCTGAACGACCAGCGCAAGGTCATCTTCGAGCAGCGCATCGAGCTGATGGACGGCGAGAACCTCTCCGAAATCGTCGGCGACATGCGCCACGAAGTGGTGGAGAACCTCGTCCGCCTGCACATCCCGGAAAATGCCTATGCCGAGCAGTGGGATGTCGCGGGCCTCAAGAAGGGCGTTCTCGAACAGCTCAACCTCGATCTGCCGATCGACGCCTGGGCGGCCGAGGAAGGCATCGACGAGAAGGACATCCTGGAGCGCCTGCACAAGGCGACCGACCAGGCGGCCGCCGACCGTGCGGAGCGTTTCGGCCCCGAGATCATGACCTATGTCGAGCGCTCCGTGCTGCTCCAGACGCTGGACCATCTCTGGCGCGAGCACATCGTCAACCTCGATCACCTGCGCTCCGTCATCGGCTTCCGCGGCTATGCCCAGCGCGATCCGCTGCAGGAATACAAGGCCGAGGCCTTCGAGCTCTTCCAGGCGCTGCTGGCGAACCTGCGCCAGACCGTCACCGCGCAGCTGATGCGCGTCGAACTGGTGCGCCAGGCCGCCGATGCCCCCGCGCCGGTGCCGCCGGAGATGGAAGGCCATCATATCGACGGCACCACCGGCGAGGACGATTTCGGCGAAGGCAATGGCGGCGGCTTCATGGCTGTCGGCGTTTCGCCGGAGGATCGCGATCCGAACGATCCGTCGACCTGGGGCCGCGTGTCGCGCAACGAGGCCTGCCCCTGCGGCTCGGGCAAGAAATACAAGCATTGCCACGGCGCCTTCGAGCAGGCGTGATCGAAAAATGACGTTGGCGGCTGCCCTGCCGCCGCCTTCATCCTCCAGCATCATCCTCGGGCTCGACCCGAGGATTCACGCGGCGTGCACGGCGTTTATAGCATGGATGGTCGGGTCAGGCCCGACCAAGACGGAGGAGAGGGCTCAATCCCCGGTTGGCCTTTTGACTGCCGCGTCCGGGCGGCACTTTCTTTGCGGCCGAACCGTTTGTTAACCCTGATCTGACAAGACTGGCTATCGTTCAGTTCTGCGTTGCGTACGGGTTCCTGTGTTGATGGCGGTCATTCAGTCGGCGGAGAAATTGCTGCCATCGGCCCTGCGCGGCAAGGCGGAACCGCTGGTGCGCGCGCTCGGAACGATCCTCGTCAGCGACGATCCCCGCAACCTCGCCCAGCGCATGGCGCTCATCACCTTCGCCATCCGCGTCATCAACGCGGCGATCGCCTTCCTCTCGCAGATCGTCCTTGCCCGCGTGATGGGCGAGTTCGAATACGGCATCTTCGTCTTCGTCTGGGCGCTCGTCGTCATCTTCGGCGACCTGTCCTGTCTCGGTATCCACACCACCGTGGTGCGCTTCCTGCCGGATTATGCCGGGCGCAGCGCGCATGCGGAGATCCGCGGCCTCACCTCGACGGCGCGCGTCTTCGCCATGCTGTCCTCGACGGTGCTGGCGACCATCGGTCTGCTCGTCCTCTGGGTCTTCCACGAAAGCTTTGCCGACTATTACGTCGTGCCGCTCTTCGTCGGCCTCTTCTGCATGCCGATGATCGCGCTCGGCGATGTGCTCGACAGCACGGCGCGCGCCCACAGCTGGGCGGTGGTGGCCCTCAGCCCGACCTATATCATCCGCCCGCTGCTGATCCTCGCCTTCATGGTGCTGGCGGTGTCTCTTGATGCGCCCCATACGGCGCTCACCGCCATGGTCGCCGCGCTCGCCGCCACCTACCTCACCACCGTCGTGCAGTTCTTCAACATCCTGCGCCGGCTGAGCAAGCGTTACGTCAAGGGGCCGCGCAAGCTGGAATTCGCCCTCTGGATCAAGGCGGCACTGCCGATCTTCCTCATCGAGGGGTTCGGTTTCCTGCTCACCAATTCCGACGTCATCGTCGTCGGCCTCTATCTCGACCCGGAAAGCGTCGCCATCTACTTCGCCGCGGCAAAGACCATGGCGCTCGTCCATTTCGTCTTCTTCTCGGTGAAGGCCGCCGCCGCGCCGCGCTTTTCCGCGTTGTTTGCCGCCGGCGACCGGGTGGCGCTCGCGCGCTTTGCCGGCGAGACGGTGCGCTGGAGCTTCTGGCCGTCGCTGGTAGTCGGGCTCGGCGTGCTGGCGCTCGGCCATTTCCTGCTGTCGCTGTTCGGTGCCGCCTTCACGGCGGGCTACAGCCTGATGTTCATCCTCTTCGCCGGCATTCTCGCCAAGGCGCTGATCGGGCCGGGCGAGGTGCTGCTCACCATGGCCGGCCAGCAGAAACTTTGCGTCGTCGTCTATGCCGTGGCGCTGGCGGCGAACATCAGCTTCAACGTCACGCTCATTCCGCTCTTCGGCCTGACGGGCGCGGCCGCCGCCACCACCGGCGCCATGATCGTCGAGGCGATGCTGCTGCACCTCGTCGTGCGCCGGAAACTCTCCATCATTCTCTTCGCCTTCGCCAATCCGGTGAAGGCAAGCCTTGCCAACGGGATGGACCGCCATGACCGATAGCTACGGCTTCGACCACACGATCGCGGCAGGACGCGCCCAGGCCGCCATTCCGCCCGCCCTGCCGCATGCTCCGCCGGCCGACCAGCGCATCGCTGTCGGCCGCCTCGGCCGGTCGCTGGCGCTCTATCCGGCGACGGCCGGCTATGAGCTGCAGCAGGAACTCGATTTCCTGTCGAACCGCGTCATGGAGCCGAACGTCTTCTTCTCCGGCCGCTTCCTCGCGCCCGCCATGCCGCGCCTCGAGGATCGCACGGTGCGCCTTTCGGTGCTGCGCGACGAGAATGCCGGGCGCAGCCGCATGCGCTTCCTCATGCCATTCTCCATCGAGAAGCCGGGCTTTTCCATCGGCTCCAGCATTCTGCGCGCCTGGTCGAACCCGTTCGGGCCGCTCGGGACGCCGCTCGTCGATGCCGAGGATGCCGCCGAAACGCTCGACAATGTGCTCGAGGCCCTTGGCGGCACCGGCAGCGGCCTGCCGGGCATCCTCGTCCTGCCGGACCTGCGCCTCAACGGCGCCTTCGCGCAGCTGATGCGCGCGGTCGCCATCGGCCGCAACCTTCCCGTCACCGTCACCGATACCTATCGCCGCCCGATGCTGGAGAGCCTGCTCGACGGCCAGACCTATCTGCAGCGGGCCATCTCGCCGGAGCATTTCCGCGAATTGCGCCGGCAATGGCGCAAGCTCGATGCGATGGGCGCGCTCTTCTACAACGTCGCCCGCCAGCCCGCCGACATCCGGCTGCGCATGGAGGAGTTCCTGCTGCTCGAAGCCTCGGGCTGGAAGGGCCGCGGCCGCACGGCGATGATCAACGACCGCTATCGCGCTGCCTTCGCCCGCGAGGCGATCAGCAACCTTGCCGAGACCGACGGCGTGCGCATCCATACGCTCGACCTCGACGGCCGCGCCATCGCCTCGATGATCGTCTTCATGATGGGCGGCGAGGCCTATACGTGGAAGACGGCCTATGACGAGGAATTCGCAAAGTTCTCGCCCGGCAAGCTGCTCGTGGCGGAGCTGACGGAGTGGCATCTCGACGACGCCAATATCGCCCGGTCCGATTCCTGCGCGGTACCGGATCATCCGGTCATGAGCCGCTTCTGGGAGGAGCGCGAGGACATGGGCACGCTCGTCGTCGGCCTGCAGCAGAACCGCGACCGCGACGTGCGCCAGGTGGCGACGCAGCTTCACCTTTATCGCAACACGCGCAATGTCGCGCGGCTGCTGCGCGAGAAGATCCGCGCGCTCGCGCGCCGCTGAGGCCATTCCGGCCCGGGCGGCAGCCCAATATTTTAAAGCGCCAAGGAACTAGGCGGCGAACGGCGTTTCCTCCGCCGCCCGCTTGCGCAGGAGGTGGCGGATGACCTTGCCGGAGGTTGTCAGCGGGAGAGCATCGACGAAATCCACCTCGCGCGGATATTCGTGCATGGAGAGCCGCGATTTCACCCAGTCGCGGATGTCGCTCGCCAAGGCGTCCGAGGGTGCGTTGCCGGGGCGCAGCATCACATAGGCCTTGACGATCTCCGTGCGCACCGGATCGGGCTTGCCCACGGCGGCGGCAAGCTGCACGGCCGGGTGGCCGGCCAGGCAATCCTCGATCTCGCTCGGCCCGATGCGGTAGCCGGAGGAGGTAATGACGTCGTCGTCGCGGCCGAAGAAGGTGACGTAGCCCTCCTCGTCCATGCGGCCGAGATCGCCGGTCGTCATCCAGTCGCCAATGAATTTTTCCGCCGTTGCCTTCTCGTTCCTCCAGTAGCCGAGGAACATGACGGGATCGGGCCGCTTCACCGCGACCTGGCCGACGGAGCCGCGCGGCATTTCCCGGCCGTTCGCATCGATGATGGCCACCACATGGCCGGGCACCGGCTTGCCGATCGGCCCCGGCCGCGACACGCCGAGCCTGCCGATCGAGCCGAGCACGATGTTGCACTCGGTCTGGCCGTAGAACTCGTTGATGGTGATGCCCAGCGTGTCGCGCACCCATTCCCAGGTCTCGCGGCCGAGCGATTCGCCGGCCGAGCCGATGGTGCGAAGGTTGAGCCGGTATTTTTCGCGGGGATTCTCCACCGTTTTCATCAGCCGCAGCGCCGTCGGCGGGATGAAGGCATTGCGCACGTCCATGTCCTGCATGATGCGATAGGCCATGTCGGGGTCGAATTTCTGGCCCGGCGAGGAGACGACGGGCACGCCGAGCAGCAGCGCCGGCAGGAGCACGTTGAGAAGCCCGCCCGCCCAGGCCCAGTCGGAGGGTGTCCAGATGCGATCGCCCGGCTGCGGCAGGAATTCGTGATGCATCTGGAAGCCCGGCACATGGCCGAGCAGCACGCGATGGCCGTGCAGCGCGCCCTTCGGCGGCCCCGTCGTGCCCGACGTGTAGATCATCATCGCCGGATCGTCCGGGCCGCTGTCCACGGCCGCGAAGGGGCCGGCATGGCGGACGATGAGGTCCTCGAAGGGCTTTGCCGTGGCGCCTGCAGCCGGCTCGGTGGCGATCACCAGGTCCAGCGTCGGCAGCTCCGCCCGGATCGGCTGCAGGCGCTCCAGGCCGAAACGATTGGTGACGATCGCCTTCGCCTCGGCATTCTTCAGCCGAAACGAGAGGGCATCGGCGCCGAAGAGCAAGGCGAGCGGCAGGGCGATGGCGCCGAGCTTGTAGATGGCGAGATGCGATATGACCGTCTCGAAGCCCTGCGGCAGCAGGATCGCGACGCGGTCGCCGGCCTTCACCCCTTCCGCGGCAAGGCCAGCGGCGAAGGCATCCGACCGGGCGGCGAGCTTGCCATAGGTGAGTGAGAGCGGCGGGGCGTCCGGCAGGAAATGCTGGAGGCAGACCCGGTCCGGCGCGTGCGCCGCCCAGGCATTGGAAACCGCGGTGCCTATGTTGAACCGCTCGGGGATCTGCCAGCGGAAGTCCCGGTACAGCGCATCATAGGTCGATCTCTCGGCGAGCATCCGGCGTCACTCCAGTTTGCTGCATTGCACCTAGCATTCCGGAGGGGCCGCCGGCAATGGCGGCTTTTCGCAGGCGTCAGAGCCAGGAGAGGCGGTTGTCCACCTCGCTGACCTCCTTGACGGAGGCGGCGATCGCGACGGCCCGGTCCGCCTCTTCGGCAGAGCCGACGCTTCCGGAAAGGATGATCCGCCTGCCCTTGCAGGTCACCCTCACGTCGGAGGCATCCACATCGCCGGCGATGGACAGCGCGTCCGCCACCCTGGTCTCGAGCCAGGCCGGGTGCGGTCCGTCGAAATGCTCGGGCTGCTCGCCCTTGAAGGTACCTTCCTTGAAGACCATGTCGCGCTCCTCTTCCTCGGCGTCCGCTTGAAAACGCGGAATGAACGAATTTGTTCTTCTATGGCTGAAGGAAAGACAGGTGTCGTCCTACGTCGACGACCTTGCCCCCGACATGGTTGAGACCCAAGAGCGTGCACATCGCTCTCGGGTCCCCCTCCGCAACCACATCCGGGGGTGTCTGTCGTTGCACCGGATAAATGCGACCGTGCAAAATTTGTTCCCGCTAAAAAGCAAATTTTTTGAAGGACTAGGCAGCGATCCGGATCGATGATTTGCGCGCAGCCGACCGTTGAGATCGGTAGGCGCCTCGTGCCGCGCCCGCGCGCAGGACCGACATGGCGTCCGCGGGCGGCAGGGCCGGTGCCTGCTGCCTGGCTATCGGACTTTGGCATAGATCATCAGCGCAAAGCCTGCGCCCATGCCGGCATAGCAGATCCACGTCAATATTTCCTGCCAGCGCTTGGGACGCAGGCGATCGATTTCCTCGTCGCCTGGCCCGCCATTGCGTGTCTGGAGTCCGAACAGGCCGAGCGTACGATGGGTGGCCTCGCGGTCGATCCTGGTGTTCCGTATCGTGCCGCCGACGATGCGCCCCAAAAGGTAGCGCTTCATGCCCGCGACGAACGAACCGAGGAAGAACGTGTTCAGGATGAAGGAAAAAGCCAGGGCGATGGCAAGCCCTATGATGAACAGGATCCAGTCGCTCATCTGTCCTCCGCCTTGTGCAGGTGCAGCATGGGGATGCGCAAGACGCCCGCGCCTCCGATAATGCCAGGAATACGGCTGATCCAGCCGGCCTATTCGGTTGCGCCGGGACTTTCTCGCCATGCCGGTGGCGGTGTTGGGCGGACTTGCGGAAACGTCTCTCGGCGAATCCCCATGTCCGCGGCCGTGTGAACTATCAAAAAATGCGTTGAGCGCGCATGCCGCTTTTCTTTCTTACCCAAACGGTCCTGCCTGCACTTGTCGTGAGGGACGCAGCGACCTACCTTCCACGGCGATTGTTCGCCGGTTCCGCTGCGTCCTGCCAGTATTCGATTGAGACGCCGCCGTTTCAAACAGAGGAAGGCGGGTGAATTGAGCATCGGGCGATGTTGGCATTCCCGATGTGGAGAAGAGATGGACGGTAGCGAACGACGCTTTGATCTGAGGAAACGCACGCGGACGGCGCATGAGCGATTGGATGCAGCCGTTGGTAGCTTCTGCACCATGGAGGAGTATCGGCACTATCTGATGGGGCTTGCCAGTTTCCGGGCCGCGATGGATGGGGCGTTGCAGCGTGTCGCCTGGCCGGCCGGCTGGTCCTGGCGTCCCACCGCCCTCGCCAGATCGCTTGACAAGGACGCAATCGATCTCGGCCTTCCGACCGCGGGTGAGACCAGCCACGACATCGCGCTTGCCGACCAAAGTGCCCTGCTCGGTGCGCTCTATGTGCTGGAGGGCTCCACGCTCGGTGCGCGGGTTCTTTGCCGGCGGGCGGCGGCGCTTGGGCTTGACGAGGCCTTTGGCGCGCGGCATCTCGCCGTCCTGTCGAAGGACCTGACGCAGTGGCACGCTTTTCTCCTGCTCTTGGACGAGGCTGCGGATTTCGACATCGACCAGGCCGCTGCGTCCGCCAATTCCGTCTTCGCGCTCGCGCTGCAATGCTTTGAAAGTGAACTTCTTGTCGTCCACTGAACCCGTCAATCTCGATACCTGCGACAGCGAGCCTATCCACATCCCGGGCAGCATCCAGTCGCATGGATGCCTTCTCGCCTGCGATATCGGCCTGACGAGGATCGAGAGGGCTTCCGAGAATGCACGGGCGGTCCTTGGCCACGACTGCAATCCGCTCGGCCGCAGCGCCGTCGACGTTATCGGACAAAAACTGCTGCATGACCTGCGCAACGCACTCGCAACGGCGTCGAGCGCGTCGCGGCCAGCGCTTCTTCTCGACATGGTGTGCGGCGAGCGCGTGTTTGACATCGCGATCCATCACTACAAGTCTGCCGTCATCATCGAGTTCGAGCCGGCGCCCTCCGTCGGCCAGCCGCTGCACATCGCGCGGGAAATGATCGGTCGCATCAGCGATATCACGGATGTCGATCGCCTCGTGCAACGCGCGGGGCGGATCGTTGCGGGCGCGACCGGCTACGACCGCGTGATGATCTATCGTTTTGAGCAGGACGGCTCGGGCAAGGTCGTCAGCGAGACGAAACGCGCGGATCTCGAGAGCTTCCTCGGCCAGTACTTTCCGGCGAGCGACATTCCACAGCAGGCGCGTACGCTCTATCTCAAGAACACGATCCGCGTCATAGCCGATACCAGCGGCGAGCGGATGCCGGTCAGCCCCGTGCTCGACGCGTCCGGCGAGCCTCTCGATCTCAGCTTTGCGCATCTGCGCAGCGTCTCGCCGATCCATTGCGAATATTTGCGCAACATGGGCGTGGCGGCGTCCATGTCGATCTCGATCATCCTCGATGGCACGCTTTGGGGACTGATCGCCTGCCATCACTATTCGCCGCGCGCCTTGCCCATGGCGCAGCGCGTGGCCATGGAGGTGTTCGGCGAATTCTTCTCCCTGCACCTCAAATCACTCAAGGAGCGCCGGCGCGTCGCGGCCGTTGCCGGCACCCGCGAGGCGCTCGACCGGTTCCTCATCCTATCGTCCCATCACGAGGACGTTGGCGAACTGCTGCGCCAGAGCCTGCGCGAATTCTCCCGGCTCCTGCCGAATGACGGCGTCGGCGTGATGTTCGAGGGAAAGTGGACGGGTCTCGGCGCCACCCCGCCGGAGGACACGGTCCCCCATCTCCTCGGTTTCATCAGGATGGTCAGCGAGGGCCGCGTATGGGCGACCCATGCGCTGTCGCAGAAGGTGCCCGAAGCCGCGGCCTACGGCGACCGCGTGGCCGGCGTGCTCGCTATTCCGCTCTCGCAGACAGGATCGGATTGCCTGCTCTTCTTCCGAAAGGAACTGGTGCAGACGCTCGACTGGGCGGGCAATCCGGAAAAGACCTACGAGACGGGTCCGCTTGGCGACCGGCTTACGCCGCGCAAGAGCTTTGCGATCTGGAAGGAAACGGTGAAGGACCAGGCTCAGGCCTGGACAGAGTCCGAGCGGGAAATTGCGGAAATAGCACGGGTTTCCATCGTCGAGATCGTTCTGCGCCACAACGAACTGATGGCCGGGGAGCGGCGCAAGTCCGAAGTGCGGCAGCGTATGCTGAACCAGGAGTTGAGTCACCGTGTGAAAAACATCCTGGCCGTCATCAAGTCGCTGGTGACGAGCCCGCAGCATCACAAGAGCACGCTTGAGGACTATGTCGCCACCCTTCAGGGCCGCATCGAGGCCCTCTCGGTCGCCCATGACCAGGTGGTTCGCGGCGATGGCGGCGGCATCCTCGCCGAGCTGCTGCAGGCGGAACTTCAGCCCTACAGGGCAAAGACATCGACCATCAGCCTTTCCGGCCCGTCCGTCTGGCTCGACAGCCGGGCCTTCTCCGTCATGGCGCTGGTGTTTCACGAACTCGCGACCAATGCCGCCAAATACGGGGCTTTGTCGATGGCGACGGGCTCCGTGGAGATTTCCTGGGCGATGACCGGGGAGGCCGTCTGCGAGATCCGTTGGCGCGAACATGGCGGCCCTGTCGTGCATGTTCCCTCCCGCAGCGGCTTCGGCAGCGCATTGATCGAGCGGAGCGTTCCCTACGACCTCAACGGCGAAAGCACGATCCGCTTCGAGCCGTCCGGGCTGGAAGCCGTCTTCAGGATTCCGCCCCCGCATGTGAAGCTCGCGTCATCCGGTTCGGGACCGGCAACGCGCATGGTGGATGACACGTCCGAGCGACCCAACGCTTTGAGCGCAGCCGATCCAGCGGTGCTCATCGTCGAGGACCAAATCCTCATAGCCCTCGACCTGGAGGCCATGCTCGCCGATGAGGGCCTGTCGAAGGTCGCGACCACCAGCTCCGTCAAGCAGGCAATGGCACAGATTGAAGCCAACCCGCCCGACCTTGCTATCCTCGATATCAATCTCGGCCCGACGAACTCCTTCGCCGTCGCCGAAGAACTGCGCAAAAGAGGGACACCCTTTGTGTTCGCGACAGGCTACGGAGAGGGCGCAGAACTCCCTGAAGCATTGGCAGGCGTTCCGATCGTGCGCAAGCCCTATAGCCGGAACGCGATCGTGGCAGCGCTCGGATCCCTGATCGAAAGTCTGCAGCCAGGTTCCGGCAGGGACAAGAGCTGAGCGGAGACAACTTGCAGGCGCGGACAATTAGGGGAGCATGCCGGCCGCTATCGACTCCGCCGCCCGGACGATGCATCTTCTCGTTGTCGAACCAGGGGAGATGTTGCGTTATGGCTCGGCAGCTCGCTTTGATTTTCATTATCGGCGTCATTGCCTATGCCTGTTTTTGGGCGGCGTGGACGTGGTTTTGATTGTGGGGGGCAATCTGAGGAGGGCGGGGTGAGTTTGGATGACTTCATTCGCATCTTCAGGTGTGATGGCGCGATTGCATATGCCCTCGTCGGGTTGGTCCTTTTCTCGGTCGCTTGTGAAGTCACATCGCGGATTCGGAGCTGGGACAGCTATCTCTCGCGCTTCTGGTTCGTCATATACGGCGCGGCCGGGTTCCTGCTCGGCGGTGCGATCTATCTGCTGACCCGCGGGCATTGCGCAGCCAGCGCTCCGGTCGTTGCCGTCCTGTCGCCCCTGCCACTCTGAAATCCCTGCGTTTCGTGGTCGACGGCTTCGTTCCCGGCATGGTCTCCGGCCATATCCAAGGCCGCTCTGCTGGCCTTGGCGAGATCCGCAATCCCTTCGGCAATGCGTAGCAGGTCCTGCGCCGCCCGCTGCCTTTCTTCACGAACGATATCGTCGATCGCTTCTTTCAGAACATCGCGTGTCGTGTCCATGTCTAACAGCGCCTCCATCACTGCGATGACAGGGAGAGGCCCGCCGAGGGCATGGGGATGCTTTACGGGCCTCTCTTGCCGCATGCACAGCGGCTTTGCAAACTTGACTTCCGCCAGATGAATGGCGGATGAACACGCATGTTTCGATGCCAGCTACATCACGCCGTGAACCTTGCATCGCTCGTCCAGGCCGGCGGCGTCCGCCGAGGCAACCATGTCCATGACGGTGAACAGAACGGTGTTGAACGTCTCGCTCGAAACGTGGGTCAGCTTGCCGATAAAGCGGCGCTGTTCACCGCCCCTGGCAGTACTGAAAGTACCGCAGACATAGGTTCCTCCGCCACTTTCGGCCGCGGCTGTCGCCTCTACGAGTTTCGATCCTTGTTGCCCGGAAGAGCGATCAATCCCTGCCTCTATCGCGGCCTGGTCCTCGGCGGTCAATGCATAACGGCCCGTTTGCGGGGTTAGTACCTCCTCCGGCGCGGGCGTCTGGCATGACACCAAGGTCATGGCAAAGAGTACGGTCACAGCTCGTCGCAATGTCTTGCCTCCTGAGATGCGAAGGAAAATATCACCGCATCACGTTCGGTCAAATATCCTCCGGCCTCAGCGGTTCGCGCATCGCTCATCGAACGCGCCAAGGGAACATTGCAGCGTCGGGCCTGTTCTCATATCGAGAGGAGATGAACATGACCGTTGACACCGAACATTCCGGCCCGAAGACGCCGCCCGAGCGCTCGCCCGACCTGCCCGAGGATGTGCCGCAGCGGCCTGTCGAAGAGCCGGCCCCCGATGTGGTGCCCGATGATATTCCCGAACCCGGCCCGGATGTTCCCGATGTGCAGCCAGTGCAGGATCCGCCGGCACGCTAAGTCGCCGCAATCCTTGAACGATGGGGTAAATCTGCCACATTGGCTGCAACGCCTGAGAAACCGGCATTTCCTGAAAAGTTATGGTGCCCCATGCCGGAATCGAACCAGCACTCCTTTCGGAACTCGATTTTGAGTCGAGCGCGTCTACCAGTTCCGCCAATGGGGCACGGCACTTGCAGCCATCGCCGTTTACACGATGCGTTCGCGGGCGGCAACCGGCAAATCCGCGTGCGCTTATGATCACATATGCGTGCGGGTGATTTACAACGTCGCCTCACCTGATAGAAATCGGCGCCGTTCCGCCGGCATCCCCGCCGGCCCGATTGGACAATGCCGATGACCGCATCCCTCGACCTTTCCCGCAAGACATCCGCAGGCCTCCTGACGCTCGGCATGGCGGCGACCGTGGGCGGGGCGCTCGGCTTCGAGCATATCGGTGGCTATATTCCCTGTGCGCTCTGCCTTTTGCAGCGCGATCCCTACTATTACGGCATTCCGGTCGCGATCGCCGCGCTGCTGTCGGCGCTCTTCGGCGGTCCGGTCTGGCTGACGCGGCTCCTGCTCGCCATCGCCGGCATCATGATGCTCGTCGGCGCGGGCATGGGCGTCTACCATGCGGGTGTCGAATGGGGCTTCTGGGAGGGACCTGCGACCTGCGCGACCTCGGCGCAGGGCGTCACGCAGAATGCCGGCGATCTCCTTGCCGACCTCAATTCCAAGCACGGGCCATCCTGCACGGAAGCCTCCTTCCGTTTCCTCGGCCTCTCCTTTGCCGGCTGGAATGTGATCGCAAGCCTCATCCTCGCCGCGATCGCCTTTTCGGGCGTGCGGTCGGCGAAAGCTTGATATCCCCGCAACCCGGTCGCAAATGCCTGTGGGTGCCGCAAAAACGCCTGGCGTCTCTGCGGTTCCGGCATCAGGGCTGCAGTTCGACGTCCCAGTAGAGATAGTCCATCCAGCTTTCGTGCAGATAGTTGGGTGGAAACAGTCGCCCGTTGTTGTGCAGATCCTGAACCGTCGGCTGGTAGGGCTTCTGATGCGGGTGCATGCCCGCCTGCTTCGGCAGCTTGCTGCCTTTTCTCAGATTGCACGGGGAGCAGGCCGCGACCACGTTGCACCAGGTCGTCTCGCCGCCATGGGCGCGGGGGATGACATGGTCGAAGGTCAGGTCGTCCGGCGACCCGCAGTACTGGCATTCGAACCTGTCGCGCAGGAACACGTTGAACCGGGTGAAGGCCGGGTGGCGTGACGGCTGCACGTATGTTTTCAGGCACACGACGCTTGGCAGGCGCATCGTGAAACTCGGGGAAGACACCGAATGATCGTATTCGGCGATGATGTTTACGCGGTCTAGAAACACGGCCTTGATCGCGTCCTGCCAGGACCAGAGCGACAAGGGATAATAACTCAGCGGCCTGTAGTCAGCATTCAGTACAAGGGCTGGCAGGGCCTGTGGTGAAACAGAAATCGTCAAGGGCTTCTCCTGATCGATTCGGCATCTGCCCTTCTATATTAGGCCCGTTGTTACAGCATTGTGAAGCGGGAAAGGAAAAGCGAAAACAAGCTATTTCGCGGGAAGCTCAGCCTTCGAGCACCGGCACCGCCTCGCGGCGCATCTCCCGGGAATAGTAGGCCCAGAACAGCCGGGCGGAGACGCCGCGCCAGGGCGACCAGCCCTCCGCGATCCGGTCGAGTTCCTGCGGGCTCGGGCGCACGGCAAGGCCGAGCGCATGGGCCACCGCGTTTTGCAGTGCGATGTCGCCGGACGGGAAGATATCCGGATGGCCGCCGCAAAAGAGCAGGTAGACATCCGCCGTCCAGCGGCCGATGCCCTTGACCGCGGTCAGCCTGCGAATGGCGGCTGCCGCCTCCATGTGGCAGACCGCGTCGAGATCGAGTTCGCCGCGGTCGACCATTTCCGCGGCACGGCGCAGCGTCTCCGTCTTGGCGCGCGAGAGGCCGACGGCGCGGCAATCCTCGTCGGAAAGATCGAGGATATGGTGGGGCGTGATGTCGCCGGCCGTCTTCTCGAGTCGGTGCCAGATGGCGTCCGCGCTGGCGCGCGAGACCATCTGCGCGACGATGATGCCGGCAAGGCCGCGATAACCGGGCGAGAGACGGCGAAGCGGCACGGGGCCGGCCTTGTCGATGACGGTGAAAAGGCGCGCGTCGAGCAAAGCCAGGTCGACGAGACCCGCCGCGACATCCGCATCCGTCCTGATCATGTGCAACTGCATTTTCCCGAGCGGCCTCGACCCCTGCCGTCACCGCGGCCTTTGCGGTTCAGGTCCTCACTTGTCCCAAGACCCCTGCAAACCGCTGCGCGTCTCTGCGCGGCATGCTTTGGTGGCGTAACGCACCTCTTCGTGCCAGAAGACCTCATGCAAACTGCTTTGTCAAAAAATCGTGTCTTCCGGTTCGCGCCGAGCCCGAACGGCCTTCTGCATCTCGGCCATGCGCTGTCGGCGATCCTCAACCACGACCTTGCCGCGGCCTGCGGCGGGCGCTTCCTGCTGCGCATGGAAGACATCGATCCCGCCCGCTCGCGGCCCGAATTCGAAGCGGCGATCTATCGCGATCTCGCCTGGCTCGGCCTCGACTGGGAAAAGCCGGTGCGGCGCCAGTCGGAGCACCTTGCCTTCTACGGCGGGGCGCTGGAGCGGCTGAAAGCGATGGGCGTGCTCTATCCGGGGTTCCTCAGCCGCGGCGAGGTGAAGGCGCGGGTTCTGGCGCAGGAGGCCGCGGGCGGCGTGTGGCCGCGCGATCCCGACGGCGCGCCGCTCTATCCGACGGAGGAGCGCTCGCTCGACCGGGACCGGGCGCTCGGCTGGATCGCCGCAGGCCGCCAGCACGCCTGGCGGCTCGACATGGAGAAGGCGCTGGCGCTCGTGTCGGAGGCGCTCTCATGGTCGGAGGCGGGCGAGGGGCCGGAGGGCGAGACGGGCACCGTCGCGGCGCGGCCGGAGCGCTGGGGCGATGTCATCCTCTCGCGGCCGGATGCGCCGGCGAGCTACCACCTTGCCGTGGTGCTCGACGATGCAGCGCAGGGCATTACCGACGTGGTGCGCGGGCAGGATCTCTTTCATGCGACGGCCGTGCACCGCCTCCTGCAGAGCCTGCTCGGCCTGCCGGCGCCCTCCTATCGGCACCATGGGCTGGTGCCGGGGCCGGATGGGCGGAAACTGTCCAAGAGCAACGAGGATACCGGCCTTGCGGCCTACCGGGAAAGGGGCGTGTCACCGGCCGGCATTCGCGCCCTGCTCGCGGGCTATGGCTTCGTCCTCCATTGAATCCTCCTCGGGCTGCGGCGGCTTGCGCACGCCGCGGATCCGGTCGAGGATCAGGTGCTTCACCCGGTATTTCATCAGCGCCGCGTTGATTTCCGCGCCGATGATGAAGATCGCCCCGACGATGTAGAGGAAGACCAGCGCGATCATGATCGAGGCGAGGCCGGCATAGGTCGAGACATAGTTGGCGAAGGTGGCGAGGTAGGAGGCGAAGGCATAGGCGCCGATGCCCCAGGCGATGAGCGTCACCAGGATGCCGGGCAGCACGTCGGCGATCTTGCGCCGGCCGGCGGGCAGCCAGAGATGGGCGATCAGGAGGCCGACGAGCAGCACCAGGATGGTGCCGAACAGCCCCCAGCTTTCCACCCAGGAATAGACATAGGTGAGCCAGGGCAGCCAATCGCCCGTCGCCCGGACCGCAAGGGGCGCGGCGACGAGCACGATGCTGATGACCGCCAATGCCAGGACGCCGGCGATGACGAAGCCGAGGCTGGCGAGGCGCGTCACGTACCAGTAGCGCGTCTCGGCCACCCGGTAGGCGCGGTTGAGCGAGACGCGCAGCGCCTCCACCCCGTTCGAGGCGAAATAGGCGGCGGCGAGCACGGAGACCGTCAGCAAGCCGCCGCGCGGGATGGTGAGCACCGCGACGACCTCGCGCGAGATCGGTGCGGCGATCGATTCCGGCCAGGTGTCGAAGATCAGGTGCACGGCGGTTTCGGCGAACTGGTCAGCGCCGAGGAAGGAGCCGAGCGCCGTGCCGAAGATCAGGAAGGGGAAGATCGCCAGCAGCGTCGAGAGCGCGACATGGCTCGCCATCGCCCAGCCGTCGTCTTCGGAAAAGTGCCAGATCGCATCGAAGACGACCTTGTAGGCAAGGCGAATGGCGGTCGGCATCGGCAATCTCGGTCCCTCGCGGCCGTCTTCGGCCGTCTCTCGCATTGTCTGCCCGGGCATAACCCCTTACATCGGGATCGGTTCAAGGGCGACCCGGATTATGGTCCGCCACGCGCCCGTGCATCGGAACGACGTGCGGCACTGGTGGTGAATATGGGAAACACGAGCAGATTTGTACAGGAAACCGCCATGCCTTCTTCAAATGCGTCAACGGTGCCGAGCATCATCGTCACGGGATGCTCCTCGGGCATCGGTGCCCATTGCGCCCGGGCGCTGAAGGCGGAAGGCTGGCGCGTCTTCGCGACGGTGCGCCGGCAGGAGGATCTGGCGAGCCTCGAGGCCGACGGCATCGAGGCGCTGCTGATGGACTATACGAAGCCGGAGACGATCGCCGCGCTTGTCGAGACCGTGCTGGCGCGCACCGGCGGCCGGCTCGATGCGCTCTTCAACAACGGCGCCTACGGCCAGGCCGGTGCCGTCGAGGACCTGCCGGTCGAGGCGCTGCGGATGCAGTTCGAAACCAATGTCTTCGGCTGGCACGACCTGACGCGGCGGGTGATTCCCGTCATGCGCCGGCAGGGTTCTGGACGCATCGTGCAGTGCTCGTCGATCCTCGGCATCGTGCCCTATCGCTGGCGCGGCGCCTACAATGCCTCGAAATTCGCGCTCGAGGCCCTGTCGCTGACACTGCGCATGGAGCTTGCAGGCTCGGGTGTGCATGTCAGCCTCATCGAGCCCGGGCCGATCGCCTCGCGCTTCACGGCCAATGCGCTGACGCATATCGAGCGGAACATCGATCTTGAAAATTCCGTGCATGCGGAAGAGTATCGCCGCCAGTTGCGCCGGCTGCGCGGCGAGGCAAAGCCCGCGCGCGGAAAGCTCGGCCCCGAGGCGGTGCATGCGGTGCTGCGCCATGCGCTGACGGCGAAATCGCCGCGGCCGCACTATATCGTCACGACGCCGGCCAAGCAGGGCGTGCTCCTGAAAAAGCTGCTGCCGGCGGCGCTCTTCTACCGGATCATCGGCAAGCTTGGCTGACGCGGCGCGGCGTCGCAGGGGTTTCGCCTGCAAAAAGCGTGCACTTTGCGCGGAATGCCCTATGTGAATAGGGCTGACGGAAATCAAATCGGATCGTTGGCATGTCTTCCTTCCTTACCTTCATGACCCTGCTCGTCATGGGCCTCGTCGCCATCGTGCTGGTGCGCGGTCTCGTCAACATGGCCAAGGGCGGCAGCGGCAGCACCTCGAACAAGCTGATGCAGCTTCGCGTGCTCTTGCAGGCGATCGCGATCGTCCTCATCATGCTGACGCTCTGGATCACGGGCGGCGGGCGCTGAGGGGAACATGGTCAAGCTCAACAAGATCTACACGCGCACGGGCGATGACGGCACGACCGGCCTTGTCGCCGGGCCGCGCCGCAAGAAGCATGACCTGCGCGTCGAATCCTATGGCGAGGTGGACGAGGCCAATTCCTGCATCGGCCTCGTGCGCCAGCATCTTGCCGAGCATCCCGATCTCGACGCGATGCTGATGCGCGTCCAGAACGACCTGTTCGACCTCGGGGCGGACCTGGCGACGCCGGAGACCGGCAAGAGGCTCGACTACGAGCCGCTGCGCATCGCGCAGGCCCAGGTGGACCGGCTGGAGCGGGAAATCGACCTGCTCAATGCCGATCTTCAGCCGCTGCGCTCCTTCGTCCTGCCGGGCGGAACGCCCGCGGCGGCGGCCCTGCACCTTGCGCGCACCGTGGCGCGCCGGGCGGAGCGGCGGATCGTCGCCTTGCAGGCCTGCGAGGGCGAGGCGGTCTCGGCCGCGGCCGCGGCCTATATCAACCGGCTCTCCGACTTCCTCTTCGTTGCCGCGCGCTGGGTCAACGACAAGGGGCGTACGGACATATTGTGGGTTCCGGGCCAGAACAGGTAAGCTCGCTTCCAGCGCGCCTCGGGGAAGGGGATCCATGTTCATACCGCTGCACGATGCGAACGCCCTGAAATACATCAAGGTGCAGTATGTCACGATCAGCCTGATCGTGATCAATGTCGCGGTCTGGCTGGTGACGGGCCTTGCCTCGACGCAGGCCTTTTCCGACGCGACGGTGGTCGGCCTCGGCTATATCCCCGCGGTCGTCTTCGATTTCGCCGACCTGGAGCCCAGCCTCGTGCTGGTGCCGGAGGACGCGACCTACATCACCTATGCGTTCCTGCATGGGGACTTCATGCACCTTGCCTCGAACATGCTGTTCCTCTGGGTGTTCGGCGACAATGTCGAGGATGCGCTCGGCCATGTCCGCTTCCTCCTTTTCTACCTCCTCTGCGCGGCGGCCGGCGCGCTGGTGCACGGCCTCGTGCAGCCGGATTCGGAGGCGCCGCTGATCGGTGCCTCGGGGGCGATCTCCGGCGTGGTGGCGGCCTATTTCCTGCTGCATCCGAAGGTGCGCGTCTGGGTGCTGGTGTTCTTCCGCATTCCCCTGCCGCTGCCCGCGGTCATTCCGCTCGCCTTCTGGATCGCCCAGCAGTTCTACATGCTGGTGGTCGACGGCGACAGCGGCGTTTCCTGGGGCGCCCATGTCGGCGGCATCCTCGCGGGCGCGCTTCTCGTGCTCGTGCTGCGGCGGCGGGGCGTGCCGCTGTTCGACCGGACCATCGTCACGCCGAAGGCGGTGCGGCATGTCGAGGCGACGCCCGTTGCCAGCGAGGAGGCTGCCTCCCGGCCCTCCGTGCCGCCGACCCACTGGGGGCGGTGAGCGCGTCGCGATGAGAAAATTGACGTGAACGTAAAGGTAATCTATAACCCGTCCGTTTTCGTGGCGGGGGAGGCCGTGATGCATTGTAATTGGGGAAAAAACGCGTATCGATGTCGCCAACCGACAATCAGGGCGCCTTTCAAAGGCGCATTTTCCCTCGCGGGCATTTGAAGGAAGGAAGCCATGAAGATCTTGGTGCCAGTCAAGCGTGTCGTTGACTACAACGTGAAGATCCGCGTGAAGGCGGACGGCTCTGGTGTTGAGCTTGCGAACGTGAAGATGTCGATGAACCCGTTCGACGAGATTTCGGTGGAAGAGGCGCTTCGGCTGAAGGAGGCGGGCAAGGCGGAGGAAGTGGTCGTGGTGTCGATCGGTCCCGCCAAGGCCGAGGAGACGCTGCGCACCGCCCTTGCCATGGGTGCCGATCGCGCCGTGCTGGTCGAGACCGAGGACCAGGTCGAGCCGCTGGCGGTCGCCAAAATCCTCAAGGGCGTGGCGGAAGCGGAGGCGCCGGGCCTCGTCATCGTCGGCAAGCAGGCGATCGACGACGATTCGAACCAGACCGGCCAGATGCTGTCGGCGCTGCTCGGCTGGGCACAGGCGACCTTCGCCTCCAAGGTCGAGATCGGCGATGGCTCGGCGAACGTGACGCGCGAGGTCGACGGCGGCCTGCAGACCATCGAGGTCAAGCTTCCGGCGGTGGTGACGACGGACCTTCGCCTCAACGAGCCGCGTTATGCCTCGCTGCCGAACATCATGAAGGCGAAGAAGAAGCCGCTCGACAGGAAGACGCCCGGCGACTTCGGCGTCGACACGAGCCCGCGCCTGAAGGTCTTGAAGACGGAAGAACCGTCGGGCCGCAAGGCGGGCGTCAAGGTGAAGAGCGTCGCCGAGCTGGTGGAAAAGCTCAAGACCGAAGCCGGCGTGCTCTGAGAACGGAAAGGGAGAACATCATCATGGCCATTCTTCTACTGGCAGACCACGACAATGCTCACCTTTCCGACCAGACCGCCAAGGCGCTGACGGCAGCGAGCAAGATCGGCTCCGACGTGCATGTGCTCGTCGTCGGCAGCAATGCGAAGGCCGCGGCCGAACAGGCGGCGAAACTCTCGGGCGTGACGAAGGTTCTGCTCGCCGACGATGCAAGCCTCGCCAACAACCTCGCCGAGCCGCTGGCCGCGCTGATCGTGTCGCTTGCCGGCAGCTATGACGCCATCGTCTCGGCCGCCACCTCGGTGGGCAAGAACGTCCTGCCGCGCGTTGCCGCCCTGCTCGACGTGGCGCAGGTCTCGGAGATCGTCGAGGTCGTTTCCCCCGACACGTTCAAGCGTCCGATCTATGCGGGCAATGCGATCCAGACGGTCCAGTCGACGGATGCGAAGAAGGTGATCACGGTGCGCACGGCCTCCTTCGCCGCGGCAGGCGAAGGCGGCAGCGCAGCGATCGAGACGGTCTCGGCCGCTGCGAACCCCGGCCTTTCCACCCACATATCCGACGCCCTCTCCTCGTCGGACCGTCCGGAGCTGACGTCTGCGAAGATCATCATCTCGGGCGGGCGTGCGCTCGGCTCGTCGGAGAAGTTCCAGGAGGTGATCCTTCCGGTCGCCGACAAGCTCGGCGCCGCCGTCGGTGCAAGCCGCGCTGCCGTCGATGCCGGCTATGCGCCGAACGACTGGCAGGTGGGGCAGACGGGCAAGGTGGTCGCGCCGCAGCTCTACATCGCCTGCGGCATCTCGGGTGCGATCCAGCATCTGGCGGGCATGAAGGACTCGAAGGTGATCGTGGCGATCAACAAGGACGAGGAGGCGCCGATCTTCCAGGTCGCAGACTACGGCCTCGTCGCAGACCTCTTCGATGCCCTGCCCGAACTCGAAAAGGCGCTTTGAGCCGGCTTTGGGTCCGGCTTTCGCGACGATGATTTCACTGGAAAAATGCGTCGCGGCGCTTTATCACTTCACCGGGCCGGCTCGCCGGCCCGGTGTTTTTTTGCCGACGCGGTAGAGGCGTAGGCGGTGCGATGGGGCGATAGGCGCTATGATCAAGAACGTCGGTATTGTCGGTGCAGGCCAGATGGGATGCGGGATCGCGCACGTCTCTGCCATGGCCGGATACAAGGTCCATATCCACGACCTGTCGCCGGAGCGCATCGAGACCGGGCTCGCCACGATCAACGGCAACCTCGCCCGCCAGGTTTCCTCCGGCAAGATGACCGACGAGGAGCGCAAGAAGGCGCTCGCCCTGATCAAGGGGTCGGCAGACATCAACGACCTCTCCGACGCCGATCTCGTCATCGAGGCGGCGACAGAGGACGAGACCGTCAAGCGCAAGATCTACGGCCAGGTCTGTTCGGTGCTGAAGCCCGAAGCGATCCTTGCGACCAACACCTCCTCGCTCTCGATCACCCGGCTGGCGTCCGCCACCGACCGGCCGGAACGCTTCATGGGCATCCATTTCATGAACCCCGTCCCGGTCATGAAGCTGGTGGAGCTCGTGCGCGGCATCGCGACCGAGGAAAGCACGTTCTCCGCCGCCAAGGAATTCGTCGCCAAGCTCGACAAGACGATCACCGTTGCGGAGGATTTCCCGGCCTTCATCGTCAACCGCATCCTGTTGCCGATGATCAACGAGGCGATCTACACGCTCTATGAGGGCGTCGGCTCGGTGGAAGCCATCGACACGGCGATGAAGCTCGGCGCCAACCATCCGATGGGCCCGCTCCAGCTTGCCGATTTCATCGGCCTCGATACGTGCCTGTCGATCATGCAGGTGCTGCACGACGGGCTCGCCGACTCGAAGTATCGTCCGTGCCCGCTGCTGGTGAAATATGTCGAGGCCGGCTGGCTCGGCCGCAAGTCCGGCCGTGGCTTCTACGACTATCGCGGCGAGGTCCCGGTCCCGACGCGCTGAGCGGCCGGACATTCCCCGAGCCGTCCCTTTCAGGGAAAAATGTTTCGCCTGCTGCAAGCGCCACGGCAGGCCATGCCTCGGATCGGAACCGGCCGGTCGCTATTGTCTGCCCGAATTCAGGTTCCATTCGGGGTTTTTTCAGATGAAACGTTTGCTCCTTCTCGGCGTGGCTCTCCTTGGCCTCGCCGCTCCGTTCTCCGCGCAGGCCGCCGACAAGCTGCTCAACGCTTCCTATGACGTGGCGCGCGAGCTTTTCGCTGCCGAGAACGAGGCCTTCGTGAAGGCGCATCCGGGCGTCACCGTCGACCAGTCGCATGGCGGCACCTCCAAGCAGGCGCGCGCCATCGTCGAGGGCCTCGAAGCCGACGTCGTGACCTTCAACCAGGTGACGGACATCGACTTCCTCGTGAAGAACGGCTTCGTCGCGGAAGGCTGGCAGCAGAAGTTCCCGAACAGTGCCTCGCCCTTCTACTCCTTCCCCTCCTTCCTCGTTCGCGCCGGCAATCCGAAGAACATCAAGGACTGGTCCGACCTTGCCCGCGACGACGTGAAGGTCATCTTCCCGAACCCGAAGACCTCGGGCAACGCGCGCTACACCTATCTTGCCGCGACCGCCTATGCCAAGGAGGCGTTCGGCAACGACCCGGTCAAGGTCGAGGAATTCGTCACCAAGATCTTCGACAACGTGCCGGTCTTCGACACGGGCGGGCGCGCGGCGACGACGACCTTCGTCGAGCGCGAGATCGGCGATGTCATCATCACCTTCGAGGCGGAGACCAAGTCGATCGCCAAGCAGTATGGCGAGGACAAGTTCGAGAGCGTCGTGCCCTCCGTCTCGCTGCTCGCCGAATTCCCGGTCGCCATCGTCGACAAGGTGGCCGACGCCAAGGGCAGCCGGGATCTTGCAAAATCCTACCTCGACTTCCTCTACGCGCCGGAAGGCCAGAAGATCGCCGCCGAATTCGGCCACCGTGTCCATGACGAGACGGTCGCCGCGGAATTCAAGGACCAGTTCCCGGAGATCCGCCTGGTGAACGTCGATGACGTCTTCGGCGGCTGGAAGAAGATCTCCGAGGAGCACTTCGCCGAAGGCGGCACGCTGGACAAGATCTACGGCAGCCGTTGATCCCTCGACCTTCGTTCTATTGCGACCGGCGGGCGAAACCCCCGCCGGTTGTGGCGTGAAAAGGGCGCAAATCCCGGCGGAACAGTGCGTCCCCATGCTCTTCATGACATTGCTTGAGAAAGGAAGCGCCTCTTGAGACGGCGTGTACTGCCCGGATTGCCGCTCGCGCTCGGCATAACCCTCGTCTATGTGGCGATCATCGTCGTGCTGCCGCTGGCCGCGCTCGTCTTCAAGGCGGCGAGCCTCGGGCCTGAGGACTACTGGCGCATCGTCTCGTCGGACCGCGCCTTTGCCAGCTACCGGGTCACGGTGCTCTGCGCACTGGCGGCGACGGTGTTCAACCTTGTCTTCGGCCTGTCGCTCGCCTGGGTGCTGGTGCGCTACCGCTTTCCCGGCCGCCGGCTTGTCGATGCGCTTGTCGATCTGCCCTTCGCGCTGCCGACGGCCGTCGCGGGCATCGCTCTCACCACGCTTTTCGCCACCAACGGCTGGTTCGGCGGGCCGCTTTCGCTTCTCGGCATCAAGGTCGCCTACACGCCGCTCGGCATCATCGTCGCCATGAGCTTCACCAGCATCCCCTTCATCGTGCGCACGGTGCAGCCGGTGCTGGAGGAGCTGGATCCGGCGCTGGAAGAGGCGGGGCAGACGCTGGGGGCGAGCGACCTGTCGATCTTCACCGGCGTCATCCTGCCGCTCCTGGCGCCGGCGCTTCTGGCCGGTGTCTCGCTCTCCTTCGCCCGCAGCCTCGGCGAGTTCGGCGCCATCATCTTCATCGCCGGCAACCAGCCGTTCTCCACCGAGATCACGGCACTGCTCGCCTTCATCCGGCTGGAGGAATACGACTACCCGGCCTCCGCCGCGATCGCCTCCGTCATGCTGCTGACGGCCTTCGTCATGCTGGCTGTCACCAATTTCATGCAGGCCCGCGCCCTGCGCTACACGGCAAGGGGCTGACCATGGCGCATCACGGAAAGGGCAAGCCGCCCCGCGTCGGCGACAATCCGGTCTTCCGCCGCACGCTGCTCGCCTTCGTGCTCGTGCTGGTCGCGCTGATGATCGTCGCACCGCTCGTCGTCATCGCCGTCGAGGCCTTCTCGCGTGGTGTCGGCTATTTTGCCGCCTCGATCGCCGATCCGGATACGCGGCACGCGATCCTGCTGACGGTCGTCACGGCGCTGATCGCGGTGCCGGTCAACACGGCCTTCGGCGTCGCGGCGGCCTGGGCCATCACCAAGCACGATTTCCGCGGCAAGCGGCTGCTCACCGTCGTCATCGAACTGCCCTTCTCCGTGTCGCCCATCGTGGCGGGTGTCTCCTATCTCTTCGTCTACGGCCTGCAGGGCCTGTTCGGCCCGGCGCTGCAATCGGCGGAGATAAAAATCCTCTTCGCGCTGCCGGGCATCGTGCTGGCCAGCATGTTCGTGACGGCGCCCTTCGTGGCGCGCGAGCTGATCCCGCTGATGCAGGCGCAGGGACGCGACCTCGAGGAGGCTGCGACGTCGCTGGGGGCGAGCGGCTGGCGCACCTTCTTCTCCGTCACGCTGCCGAACATCAAGTGGGCGCTGCTCTACGGTGTCGTGCTCTGCAATTCGCGCGTGATGGGCGAATTCGGTGCCGTTTCCGTCGTCTCGGGCAATATCCGCGGCCAGACGAACACGCTGCCGCTGCATATCGAGCTGCTCTATCACGACTACAACGCGGCCGGCTCCTTCGCCGCCGCATCCATTCTCGCCGGCCTTGCCATCGTCACGCTCATCGCCAAGGTGGCACTGGAGCGTCAGGGCGCGGGCCGCGTCCAGCGCCCCTCTCAGCTGGCCGGCGCCGACAGCATCACCCCGGAGGTAAAACCGTGAAGATCCGCCTTACCAACGTGGTCAAGGAGTTCCAGACCTTTCGCGCCGTGCACGGCGTGTCGCTCGATATCGAGAGCGGCGAGCTGGTGGCGCTGCTCGGCCCCTCCGGCTCCGGCAAGACGACGATCCTGCGCATGGTCGCCGGCCTCGAATATGCCGATGGCGGCGCGATCTATTTCGGCGAGGAGAATGCCACCGACATTCCGGTGCGCGAGCGCGGCGTCGGTTTCGTCTTCCAGCACTATGCCCTCTTCCCGCACATGACCGTCGGCGAGAACATCGCCTTCGGCATGAAGGTCTCCAAGGTCAAGCGTTCGCCCGAGGCGATCGCCAAACGTGTTGCCGAACTGCTCGATCTCGTGCAGCTCGGCGGCCTCAAGGACCGCTTTCCCGGCCAGATCTCCGGCGGCCAGCGCCAGCGCGTGGCGCTCGCCCGGGCGCTCGCCGTCGATCCGCGCGTGCTGCTGCTCGACGAGCCTTTCGGCGCGCTCGACGCCAATGTGCGGCGGGACCTGCGCCGCTGGCTTCGGAAAATTCATGACGAACTGGGCATCACCACGCTCTTCGTCACGCACGACCAGGAAGAGGCGCTGGACCTTGCCGACCGGGTCGTCATCCTGAACAAGGGCAAGATCGTGCAGGAGGGGACGCCCGAGACGGTCTGCCGCAACCCGGCCGATGCCTTCGTGATGAACTTCCTCGGCGATGCGAACCGGCTCGATGCGGATATCCGCGGCGGCAAGGCCTATGTCGACGGCGTGGCCTTCGAGGCCGGCGGCGTGGCGGATGGCGGCGGCCAGATCCTGTTCCGCCCGGCCGACGTCACCTGGCGCGACGAGGGGCAAGGCATTGCCGCGAAGATCGTGCGCGTCATCGACCGGCCCGATTCGCGCCGCGTGCTGGCCCTGACGGGCAGCGGCCAGCCGGTCGAGTTCGATACGGCGCCGGAATTCCCGTACGGCAAGGGCGAGGAGGGTTTCCTCGACATCCGACGGCCACGCGCCTATCCGGCGGCGTGAGGGAAACTCCGGCTGCGGCTTAGCTTTCCGGCGCCGCCAGCGCGGCGTTGATCAGCGCCTTGGCGTCCTCGCTGTCCCAGGCGGCGGGGCCGTTCATGGCCGAGATCAGACAACCCTTGTCGTCCATCAGCAGCGTGACAGGCAGGCCGAAGGCGAGGCCTTCCTTCTTCAGCGTGTTGAAGACGCCCATCGAGGCGTCGCGGTAGTAGCCGAGATCGTTGACGCCCGTTTCGGTGAGGAAGGCCTTCGGCTTCTCGTCGTCGCCGGTGTCGATGTTGATCGCGACGACCTCGAACCTGTCGCTGCCGAGCTCCTTTTCGAGTGCGTTGAGCGCCGGCATCTCCTCGCGGCACGGAACGCACCAGGTGGCCCAGAGGTTGACGAGCAGCGTCTTGCCGGAAAAATCGGCGATCGTCCTCTTCTTGCCGTCGGGGCCGTCGAAGACGAGATCGGGCAGCGGGCGGTGTGCGTCCACCGTGCGCATGGCGGCGACCTGCCCCTTGGAAAAGGGCGTCAGGGCTTCGGCCTTCGCCGCGGCGGCCGCGCAGGCGGCGGGATCGGCGGAAGCGACCGCGCCATTGCCAGACAGGCTTTCCTTCACGTATATCGCAGCACCACCGGCGAGAAGTCCGGCGAGCCCGGCAATGGCGATGAGCTTTCCTGCCGGCAGGCCGAGTTTCTTCTTCACTGTCATTTCATTCTCCAGGACGGGACCCATGGCTGACGGCACTTCCGAGACGAAATCCTCGAACCAGATGTGGGGCGGCCGTTTCGCCTCGGGACCGGATGCGATCATGGAGGAGATAAATGCCTCCATCGGCTTCGACAAGAAGCTTTACGCCCAGGACATCCGCGGCTCAAAGGCGCATGCCGAGATGCTCGCCCACCAGGGCATCATTTCGGCGGACGATAAGGAAAAGATCGTTCACGGTCTCGACACGATCCTGTCAGAGATCGAAAGCGGAAGTTTTGAGTTCTCCCGCCGGCTGGAAGACATCCACATGAATGTCGAGGCGCGGCTGGCGACGCTGATCGGCCCCGCGGCCGGCCGCCTGCACACCGCCCGCTCGCGCAACGACCAGGTGGCGCTCGACTTTCGTCTCTGGGTGAAGGAAGAGCTGCAGAAGACGGAGAAGGCGCTGACGGGTCTGATATCGGCCTTCCTCGACCGTGCCGAGGAGTATGCCGAGACCGTCATGCCGGGCTTCACCCATCTGCAGACCGCCCAGCCGGTGACCTTCGGCCACCATTGCATGGCCTATGTCGAGATGTTCGGCCGCGACCGCCAGCGCGTGCGCCACGCCATCGAGCATCTCGACGAAAGCCCGATCGGCGCCGCCGCGCTTGCCGGCACGGGCTACAATATCGACCGGCACATGACGGCGAAGGCGCTCGGCTTCCGCGAGCCGACCCGCAATTCCATCGATACCGTGTCGGACCGCGATTTCGCCCTGGAATTCCTGTCGATCGCCGCGATTGCCGGTGTTCACCTGTCGCGCCTTGCCGAGGAGATCGTCATCTGGTCGACGCCGCAATTCGGCTTCATCCGCCTGTCGGATGCCTTCTCCACCGGCTCCTCCATCATGCCGCAGAAGAAGAATCCGGACGCCGCCGAGCTGGTGCGCGCCAAGACCGGCCGCATCAACGGCTCGCTGATCGCGCTCCTGACGGTCATGAAAGGCCTGCCGCTCGCCTATTCCAAGGACATGCAGGAAGACAAGGAACAGGTCTTCGACGCGGCCGAGAGCATCGAGCTGGCGATTGCAGCGATGACCGGCATGGTGCGCGACATGACGATCCGCACCGACAGGATGAAGGCGGCGGCCGGGTCCGGCTATTCCACCGCCACCGATCTTGCCGACTGGCTGGTGCGCGAGGCGGGGCTTCCTTTCCGCGACGCGCATCATGTGACGGGCCGCGCCGTGGCGCTGGCCGAGGGCAAGGGCTGCGACCTTGCCGACCTGTCGCTCGAGGAGCTGCAGGCGATCCATGCCGCCATCACCGCCGACATCTTCAACGTCCTGACGGTCGAGGCCTCGGTTGCGAGCCGCAAGAGTTTCGGCGGCACCGCGCCCCTGGAGGTCCGCAAGCAGATCGCCTGGTGGCGGCAGCGGAACTGATCAGATTGCTTGCAGGACTCATCAGTAGATTAAGGGTGCACAAGGGCGGGCGAATTCGATAAGGATGGTGCCCACCCGATCACCGGCATTCCAGGGAACGCTTCATGACACGCATCGATATCGGCAGGCTGGTTCTCGTGCTCTGCCTTTCCGCAGCGGTTCTGACCGCCTGCGGCCGCAAGGGCGATCTCGACCTGCCGGGCGGCGCGCAGCCGGTCTACAAGACCGTCGACGGCAAGAAGGTCGAGCAGGTCGAAGACAAGCCCTTCATCCTCGATCCCCTTCTCTAGTTTTGATGTCCTCCCGAACGCAAAGCCGCTGCACGGTTTTGCCGGAATTGCCCTTGTTTAACGGACGAGACCTGTGAACCATTTCGAGCATCGCGACGGCATCCTCCATGCGGAGGACGTGCCCGTTCCGGAGATCGCCAAGGCGGTCGGCACGCCCTTCTACGTCTATTCGACGGCCACGCTGGAGCGCCACTACAAGGTCTTCGCCAAGGCCTTCGACGGCGTCGATGCCATGGTGTGCTATGCCATGAAGGCGAATTCGAACCAGGCGGTGCTGAAGACGCTCGCCCGGCTCGGCGCCGGCATCGACGTGGTCTCGGAAGGCGAACTGCGCCGGGCGCTGGCCGCCGGCGTCCCCGCCTCGCGCATCATGTTCTCCGGCGTCGGCAAGACGCCGCGCGAGATGGACCTTGGCCTCGAGGCCGGCATCTACTGCTTCAACGTCGAGTCCGAGCCGGAGCTGGAGGTGTTGAACGCCCGCGCCGTGAAGGCCGGCAAGGTGGCGCATGTCTCCTTCCGCATCAATCCGGACGTCGATGCCCGCACGCACGCCAAGATCTCGACGGGCAAGAAGGAAAACAAGTTCGGCATTTCCTGGGAGCGCGCCCGCGCCGTCTATGCCCGCGCCGCCGGCCTGCCGGGCATCAAGGTGACCGGCATCGACATGCATATCGGCAGCCAGATCACCGAGCTGCAACCCTTCGAGGACGCCTTCAAGCTCTTGCGCGAACTCGTCGACACGCTGCGTGCCGACGGCCACACGATCGATCACGTCGATGTCGGCGGCGGCCTCGGCATCCCCTACAAGACGGACAATGCGCCGCCGCCGCTGCCGGACGCCTATGCCGAGATTGTCAAGAACCAGCTCCAGGGTCTGAACTGCAAGATCGTCACCGAGCCCGGCCGGCTGATCGTCGGCAATGCCGGCATCCTCGTCACCGAGGTCATCTATGTGAAGGACGGCGGCGAGAAGACCTTCGTCATCGTCGATGCGGCCATGAACGACCTCATCCGCCCGACGCTCTACGAGGCCTGGCACGAGATCCAGCCGGTCGTCATCTCCGCCGCCAGCGCGCCGCGCATCCGGGCGGACGTGGTGGGCCCGGTCTGCGAGACCGGCGACTATCTGGCGCAGGACCGCGAAATGGCGCAGCCGAAGCCCGGCGACCTGATCGCCGTCGGTTCCGCCGGTGCCTATGGCGCCGTGCAGGCCGGCACCTATAACAGCCGCCTGCTGGTGCCGGAGGTGCTGGTCAACGGGGCCGCGTTCCATGTCGTGCGGCCGCGGCAGAGCTATGACGACCTGATCGGCCTCGATTCGGTGCCGGACTGGCTCGCCTGACCTTCGGAAGCGCTAAAACCAGCCGCCTGCGCGATCACGATTTTGCGCGTGCCCTCGTCTTCGCCACAAAGCATGTTATCTTTTGGTGGTGACAACCTGCAGCGGAGAGCGGCGACCGATGGCGATTGACACGCGAGGACAGCGCGGGAAGGAGGCGACCGGCAGCCCGGTGGCCCGCCGGCTCGCGGGAAAACGCCTTGCCGCCCAGGCCATCCTCTATCTGGAAGCGCTCGCCCCGCGGGTGCTGCCGATCCTGCTTCTCGTCGCGGCTTTCCTGGCGCTCACCTGGTTCGGCTATTTCCGCCATGTGCCGGCCTGGCTGCATCTTGCGACGCTCGCCGCCTTCGCGCTCGGCCTCGTCGGCCTGCTCGTCCGCCTGCGCGGCATCGTCTGGCCGTCGACCGACAAGGCCTATCGCATGCTGGAGGCGCGCAATGCGCTCGCCCACCAGGCGATCCGGGTGCAGGACGACCGGCCGGCCGGCGGCGATGCCTTTGCCGAGGCGCTGTGGCGCGAACACCAGGCCCGCATGGCGCGGATGATCGGCACGCTGAGGACCGGGGCGCTGGAGCCCGATATCGCCCGGTACGACCGCCATGCCCTGCGTGCGGTGCCGCTGCTCCTCGTCGCCATCGCCTTTGCCTTTTCCTATTCCAACCGCGGCGGCCTTCTGGCCGATGTGGTTACCGTCCGCGCGCCCGCCGAAACCGCGCCGGACGTGCGCATCGACGCCTGGGTGACGCCGCCGGCGCACACGTCGCGCGCGCCCATCTTCCTGACCGGCAGCCCGCAGGGTCAGCCGGGCGAGGCCGCCAGGGGCGAGATCCGCATTCCGCAATTCAGCGAACTGACCGTGCGCGTCACCGGCGGTGGCGGCGACGAGGCGGTGAGCTATCAGGTAACCGGCGAAACCGCGGCCACGGCCATCCTCCCCGAGGCGGAAAAGCCGAAGGATGAAAAAGCCGAGGCTTCGAAGGTCGAGGCGAAGGTGCCGGTGGCGGCCGCCAATGATGCCAGGACCATGCGCTACAAGATCCTGAAGGACGGCACGCTCTCGGTTGCCGGCCAGACCTGGACCTTTGCGGTCATTCCGGACCGCGTGCCGGAAATCGCCTTCGACGGCATCCCGAAGAAGACCGTCGCCTCGGCGCTGGAGATCAGCTTCATCGCCAAGGACGATTACGGGATCCAGGAGGCCCATGCGGAGATCGTGCCGGTCGAAAAGCCGAAGGATGCGCGTCCGCTCTATCCGTTGCCGGAGTATAGGCTCGACCTGCCTCGCCGTGCCGCGCGCGACGCCAAGGGCACGACGAGCCGCAACCTGTCCGAACACCCGCTCTCCGGCAAACGCGTGAAGATCACGCTCGTCGCCAAGGATGCCGCCGGGCAGGAGGGGCGCAGCCAGCCTGTCGAGATGATCCTGCCGGCCAAGACCTTCTTCGAGCCGCTCGCCGCGGCCGTCGCCGAACAGCGGCAGGTCTTCGCGCTCGATGCCAACCAGCTGCCGCATGCGATCGCGCTCAACGAGGCGCTGACGATCCGGCCGGAAGAGACGATCTCCAACCTCACGCATTACCTGCTGCTGCAATCGGCCAATGCGCGCATGAAGCTCTCCCGCACGGACGACCAGATGCGCGAGACGGCGGACTATCTCTGGGAAATCGCCCTCGGCATCGAGGACGGCAACCTGTCGCTGGCCGACCGCCGGCTGCGCGAGGCGCAGAAGGCGCTTTCCGAGGCGCTGGAGCGCAACGCCTCCGACGAGGAGATCGCCGCGCTCATGAAGGAACTGCGCGAGGCGATGCAGGCCTATATGGAGGAGCTTGCGCGCCAGGCGGCCAAGAACGGCCAGATGCAGCAGAATGCCCAGCAGCAGGGCCAGATCCTGCGCCAGCAGGACTTGCAGCGCATGATGGACCAGATCGAGAATCTGGCCCGTTCCGGCGCGCGTGACCAGGCCCAGCAGATGCTCTCCGAGCTGCAACGCATGATGAACAACCTGCAGGCCGGCCGGCCGCAGCAGGGCCAGCAAGGCCAGCAGAACGACGCGATGCGCCAGCAGATGGACAAGCTCGGCCAGCTGATGCAGCAGCAGCAGAAGCTGATGGAGCAGACCTTCCAGTTCGACCAGGCGCTGCGTGACCGCCAGCAGCGCGGCGATCCGATGCCGGGCGAGGAGGGCGAGCAGCGGCCGGGCGACAACGGCGCCGGCCAGCAGCCGACCGACCAGATGACGGCCGAACAGTTGCGTGAGGCGCTGAAGAAGCTGCAGGAGCAGCAGGACGCACTGGGCAAGCAGCTCGACGAGATTCAGGAAGCGCTGAAGGGCATGGGGCTGGAGCCCGGCGAAGGCTTTGGCCAGGCCGGCCGCGAGATGAAGGGTGCTTCGGAAGCGCTCGGCGAGGGCCAGGGCGAATCGGCCGTCGGCAGCCAGGGCCGCGCGCTGGAGGCGCTGCGCCAGGGCGCGCAGAACATGATGAGCCAGATGCAGGCCATGATGGGGCAGGGACAGGGCCAGGGACCGGGCGAAGGTATCCCGCAGGCGGGCCGCAACGGCCGCGATCCGCTGGGCCGCGAGCGCACCCTCAACGGGCAGGGCCCGGATTTCGGCGGGCCGACCAAGGTTCCGGAAGAGATCGACATCCAGCGGGCGCGTGAAATCCTGGAGGAGATCCGCCGTCGCCTCGGCACCGGGGCAGCGCCCGGTTTCGAACGGGATTATCTGGAGCGGCTGCTCGGAATCCGCTGAAGCGCGTCAGGCCGCGAGCGCCGTCGCCACGGCGCGGCGGATGTCCGGCAGGCTGAAGGGCTTGCTCACCACGTCGACGATCTTCGAGGCAAGGTCGTCGGCCCGCTCGCGCTGCTCGGCATAACCGGTCATCAGCAGGATCTTCAGCGCCGGATGGGCGGCGGACGCCTTGTGGGCGAGCTCGATGCCGTCCATCACGGGCATGCGGATGTCGGACAGGAGGAGATCGAAGCCGCCCTCCGTCAGGGCGTCGAGCCCTGCGGCACCGTCCGGCGCCTCGACGGTCTCGTGGCCGTCCATGCGCAGCGCCCGCGCCACGAAGGTGCGGAGCGAATCCTCGTCCTCGGTGATCAGGATCTTGGCCATCGGTTCCCCTTTCGGTCCGTTCATCCGGCCCTGCTCCAGGCTGCCGCTGTCTGGGCGGCGGAACAGAAGGCCGAGCGGCAGGCCGATTCTCCGGTGCCGCTCCGTGAACGAAAAGACCAGACTTTCCTTGTCGATCGGTAAACGACCGATGGGGGAATCTGCGGTCAGGAAGGCGTCAGGCGTCAGCGTCGCCCGTCACGACGCCGACGAAGGGCAGTTCGCGGAAGGCATAGGCGACGTCCATGCCGTAGCCGACGACGAAATGATCCGGGCATTCGAAGCCGACATAGTCGGCTTCCAGATCGGTCTTGCGCTTCTCGTGCTTGTCGAGCAGCACGGCGATCGTGACGTTGCGGGCGCCGCGCTCATACATCAGCTCCTTGGCGAAGCTGAGCGTGCGGCCGGATTCGAGGATGTCGTCGATCAGCAGGATATCGCGGCCATGCACGTCGCTGTCGATGTCCTTGATGACCTTCACGCCCTGCGAGACGGTGCCGGCGCCGTAGCTCGACAGCGTGATGAACTCGACTTCGGGGGCAAGGCCGGCCGCATGAAGGGCGCGGGTGAGGTCGGCTGCGAAGATGAACGAGCCCTTGAGCACGGCGATGACGAGGAGGTCCTTCGTCGGGCCGCTGGCGATCTCGGCCGCCAGTTCTTCATTGCGCTTGGCGATCGTAGCGGCGTCGTAGAGCGTTTCGATCTTCTTTCCGCGGACAATCTGCATCGCGAGGCGGCTCCTTGGTCGTGGGCAAATCCGGCAAAATCCCGCGGTCTTGCGTGCGGAATTGCGGGAAACAGAGGAGCCGCTTAGCACAGTCAGGGGGCGGGTGCACCCTCGGCGGCGAGCGAAACCGAGACTTTCGGCACTTTTCCGCCATTGTGCGGAATGCGCAACGCGAAGGTCTCACTGGCGCCCGGCGCGAGCTTTGCGGTTTCGAGCGAGAGGCGGTGGTGGATCGCCTTGCTCATGCCGTCGAAGACGATGTCGACCGGCGGCACGGCGGCGATGGTGTCGCCGCCATTGGTGAGGCGGCCATAGACGGCGAGCACCTTCATGCCGTTGCGGTCGTCGACCGTCGTGATGACATCGGCAATGCGCAGCGCGCCGCCCGGCGTGCTTGCGGGAAGCGCCGCCCTGAGGGCGGAAAGTCCGCCGGCATAGGCGAAGACGAAGATGAAGGCCGCCGTGACGAGTCCGGCAAAGGCGCGGCCCGGGAGGCGCTGCAAGCCTGCCTCGCACAGCCGGCCGCCGGCTGCGGCGACGCGAAGCAGCAGGTGGCGCGGCTGCAGGTCGGCTGGCGTGGGCTTCAGGGGACGGTGATTGTCGTTCGACATGCGGGCGGCGGTGCTGCGGATGACGACGAAATCGGCATCGACCACTTCGAGGCGCGCCGGGAACGGCCTTGCATTCCGGCGGGCCGGCGTCTTCGGCTCCGGCGGCAGAAGGTCGATCCGGCCCTTCGCCTCGCGTCTTGCTCTGAAGGCGTTCATCGCGACCTCCCCGCTGCGCCAGCGCCCTTTCCGCGCAAAATCATGGGCGAAAAGTCGGGCATTGAATGAAATCCTTACGAAACGTAAACCATACTGGTTAATGCTTCGGAAACCCGACCGTGAAAGAGCCGCTTTCCTGTGCGACCTCGCCAGCGGACCTGCTTCGGCAGGCAAGGTAACCCGCCTTTAGAACCGGATTGATCATTGATTCACTTCGAGAATGTCGGACTGCGCTATGGAATGGGCCCGGAAATCCTCCGCGACCTGACCTTCGATATTCCGCATCGCTCCTTCCAGTTCCTGACCGGGCCGTCCGGCGCCGGCAAGACGACGTTGCTGCGCTTGCTCTTCCTCTCCCTGCAGCCGACGCGCGGCATCATCCGCACCTTCGACCGCGAAATCTCGACCATTCCGCGCGACGAGCTGCCGATGCTGCGCCGGCGCATCGGTATCGTCTTCCAGGATTTCCGCCTGCTCGATCACCTGACGACCTATGAGAACGTCGCCCTGCCGCTGCGCGTGCGCGGCAAGGAGGAAGCGAGCTATCGCGCCGACGTGCTCGAACTTCTGAAATGGGTCGGGCTCGGGGAACGAATCAACGTGTTGCCGCCGGTGCTGTCGGGCGGGGAGAAGCAGCGTGCGGCCATTGCCCGCGCCCTCATCGACCGGCCGGAACTGCTGCTCGCCGACGAGCCGACCGGCAATGTCGACCCGCCGATGGCACGCCGGCTGCTCAGCCTCTTCCTCGAACTGAACCGGCTCGGCACCGCCGTGGTGATCGCCACGCACGACCTTTCGCTGATGGATCAGGTGGAGGCGCGGCGCATGATCCTCTCGCAAGGGCGGCTCGACATCTATGACTGACGCGCCCCGCGAGACCGCCCAGGAGGCCCAGCCCGCCCGCCGGCCGGAAATGAAGGTGCGCCCGACGGCGCCCATCGTGCCGCCGGCGAATGTTTCCGGCAATGCGCTGATGCTCGTCATCGCCATCATGGCCTTTCTCGCCTGCCTCACCTTCGGCGCGGTCAGCATGGTGCGGGCGACGGCGGCGAGCTGGCAGAGCCAGATCTCCCGCGAGATCACCATCCAGATCAAGCCGGACGACGATCTCGACATGGAGAAGGCGCTCACGGACGCGCGCGACCTTGCCCTCACCTTCTCCGGCACGCGCGACGGCACGATCGTCGACAAGACGGCGACGGCACGGCTGCTCGAACCCTGGCTCGGCGAGGGGCTGAACATCGACGAACTGCCGGTGCCGCGCCTCGTCATCGTCACCATCGACGAGCAGAGCCCGCCGGATTTCACGGCGATGCGGGCCGCGCTGGCGGAGAAGATCCCGACGGCCTTCCTCGACGACCACCGCACCTGGGTCGACCGTCTCGTCGCCATGGCGCGCACGACGGCCTTCATCGGCACGGGCGTGCTGGTGCTCGTCTTCTCCGCCATGGTGCTGACCGTCATCTTCGCGACGCGCGGCGCGCTTTCCGGCAACCGGCATATCGTCGAGGTGCTGCATTTCGTCGGCGCCGAGGCGAGCTTCGTCGCTTCCGAATTCCAGAAGCATTTCCTGAAGATCAGCCTGAAGGGCTCGCTTGCCGGCGGGCTGCTGGCGGCGCTGTTCTTCGCCGTCGCCGGCTTCTGGCAGGGGCGCTCCATCGCGACGCCGCAGAGCGACCAGGCGACGGCGCTGTTCGGCACCTTCTCCATGGGGGTCACGGGCTATCTCGGCATTGCCGGCACGATCGTCGTGATCGCGCTGCTGACGACGCTGACGGCCCGTTTCACCGTAATGCGGACCATCCACGAAATCGACCAGATCCGCTCCGACCCTTCACGCACCGACCAGTTGCCCGACCCATGACGTGGACCGGACAGGTGCTCGCCGTAAAACGGACTATCGGTTGCCGCAATCCCGTTCTATGGACGGAATCATGAACGCGCTTGAACGGGCAAAACCGGGTCTGCCGCACGGCGCCCGGTCTGACGGGGCGGGACGGCGGCGCAAGGGCCCCGTCCGTCTCGCCGTGCGCGTGGTTCTCGCGCTCCTCCTGCTCGCTGCCGTGGCGGGCACGGGTGGCTTCCTCTATTTCGCCGAAACCGTCGCCGCGCTCGAAACGCCGAGCGACCCGAAAGCCGATGCCATCGTGGTGCTGACCGGCGGCTACCAGCGCATCGACCGGGCCATCGACCTTCTCAAGCAGGGCGCCGGCGAGCGGCTGCTGATCTCGGGCGTCAACCCCGCGACGAGCGGCAACCAGATCCGCAAGCTCACGCAGAGCTCGTCTGCGCTGTTCGAATGCTGCGTCGACATGGGGTACGAGGCGGTCGACACGATCGGCAATGCCAACGAGACGGCGCGCTGGATCAGCGACCACCAGTTCCGCCGCGTGCTTGTCGTCACCAACAACTACCACATGCCGCGCAGCCTGCTGGAGCTGAAGGTCATCGATCCCAGGACCGAGTTCATCGCCTATCCCGTCGTCAATTCGGACCTGAAGAACGGCAACTGGCTGCGCCAGCCGGGCGTGATGAAGGCGATGCTGTCGGAATATCTCAAGTATAGCCTTGCGCATATCCGCGCCTTTGCCGGCGCGCGCAGCTGGTCCGGACTGCGCGGCGACATGGCGGGCCTTTCCGGCGGCTGATCGCTATGGCGGAAGCCTCCTTTCAGGCCCTTGTTTTTCCGCATCCCGTCAGTGCAAAACCGTGCACACTTTTGCGCGACACGCTTTTGAATATCGTGTAGGGCGAAGAAACGCGTCCCGCTGACAGGCTGCCTGATGATCGCTTTCCGTTCCGTGCTCTTCAATACCCTCTTCTACCTGAACCTCATCGTGCAGATGATCGTCATGACGCCGGCCTATTTCCTGCTGCCGCGCAAGAAGGCCTACGGCATCGCCAAGAACTGGGTGAGGAGCAATCACTGGCTCTTCGAGACGATCGTCGGCACGACCTTCGAGATCGAAGGGCTGGAGAACATCCCGAAGGGCGGCTACATCTTCGCGCCGAAGCACCAGTCCTTCTGGGATGCCTATGCATTGCTGCCCTGGCTGGACGATCCCTTCTATATCCTCAAGCGTGAACTCACCTGGATCCCGCTCTTCGGCTGGTATCTGAAGAAGCAACGCATGGTGCCGGTCGATCGCAGCGCGCGCGGCAAGGTCATGGCCGCCGTCATGCAGCGCACCAAGGCGGAGATGAATTCCGGCCGCCAGCTCATCATCTATCCGGAAGGCACGCGCCGCCCGCCGGGCGCGACGCCGGAATACAAGTACGGCATCGCCCGCCTCTATCGCGATCTCCAGGTGCCGGTCGTGCCGGTCGTCATGCATCCGGGTCTGTTCTGGCCGCGGCGCAAGTTCATCCGCTATCCCGGGCACTTCAAGGTGCGCATCCTGCCGGCGATCGAGCCGGGCATGGATCCGGACGCCTTCCTCGCCCATCTCGTCGAGGTGATGGAGACGGCGAGCGACCGGCTGCTGGTGGAAACCGCGGCGGCGAACCCGAACCTGCCTTTGCCGCCGACGGCCGAGCGGCGGCTGGCGGAGCTGAAGGCGCACGCCGCCTGATCAGTCGGAGCTTCGTGCGTGGAGGTTTTCCGCGGTGCGGCCGACATCCTCCAGCCAATGGTCGCGGATGCCCATTTCGCGCAGATGCACCAGCGTGTTGCGCACATAGTCGATATTGTGGCCGGACTTGCCGACGGCGGAGCTGACGGTCGCGGCCGCCTCCTCGACGGAGAGCGCGCCGGCGAACTGGTGGTGGGCGCGGTCGCAGATATAGGCGAGCGTCGAGACGCGGCGGCCGTCGCCGAGCGTCGCGGCAAGCGTGCGCTCCTTGTAGACATGGGTCACCAGTTCCCGCTCGCGCAGGTAATCGACCACCGCCTCCCGGCTTGCGGGTGCGATGCGGAAGGCGACGCCGCGGCAGGAGCCGCCGCGATCGAGGCCCAGCACGAGGCCGGGTCTGGCCTCCGTGCCGCGATGGACCCAGGAGCGCACGCAGAGCGAACGGCGGAAGCCGAAGAGATGGGCCGGCTGCTGCTCCTCGAATTCGAAGCCCGGATTCCACATCAGCGAACCGTAGCCAAAAACCCAGAATTCGTTCATATCCACCGTCACCTGGACCATCTCTCAAAAAGCTGCCGCAATTGCCGGCTTTGACGCGCTTGCGGGCAAATCATGTCCGCCACCATTGGAGAACAACATGGCATCGTCAAGCCGCGCCGGCACGTCCGGCGTCACGCGCAAACTCGTCCGGCTCGCCGTTGCCGTCGTTCTCGTCGCCGCGCTCTATACGGGCGGATGGTTCTATGCCGCAAGCTGGCTGAAGGACACGCTGGACCGGCAGCTCTCCGCCTCCGCGCAGGGCATGCATTCGGCCTCGTGCAGCAATCTTTCCGTTCGCGGCTTCCCGTTCCGCATCGGCCTCTTCTGCGATGCGGTCGGCATCGACGACCGCCCGACGGGCCTTTCGGCGAGCTTCGGGGCGCTCCGCTCGGCCGCGCAGGTCTATCGCCCGGGCCATGCGGTCGCCGAACTCGACGGGCCGGCGCAGGTGCGCGTGACGCCCGATCTCGTCTTCGATGCCGACTGGGATCTTCTGCGGGCAAGCGGCACCGCCTGGACGAACGGGCTCGACCGTGCCTCGGTCGCCTATGACGGGCTGAAGGGCCGGCTCAACGTGCCCTCCGAGGCCGTTTCGCTCGGCGTGACCGCTGCCCATGGTGAAAAGCATATCCGTCAATCCGGTGGGGCGCTCGATGTCGCCGCCTCCTTCGATGCGCTCTCGCTCGATCTTGGCGACCGGGTGCTGCCGCCGCTTGACGTCACGGCCGACATGACGATCGCCGATGCCGCGACATGGATCTCCGCCGAAGGCCCGCCGGCCGGCGCGCCGCTCGGCGCAAACATGGAGCTGCGCCGCCTGTCGCTCGACCTCGGCGACGGCAAGGTGGCGACCCTTTCCGGCCCGCTCAAGGTGGGTGACGACGGCTACCTCTCGGGCACGCTCGATCTCGACATCGCCGGCATCACGGTCTGGCGCGACCGGATCTCCGAGGCGTTTCCGGAGATCGCGGAGACGGCGGCGCAGGTCGCGCAGGTGGTCGAAGGACTGTCGAAGGGCGGCGACCGGGCGGTGGTGAAGCTCAATGTGCAGGACGGGACGGTCTATCTCGGCCTCTTCCCGATCGCGTTCATCCCGCCGATCTGATCTCAGCTCTTCTTGTCGGCGACCGGCCGGCCGAAATTCGGCGCGGACGTGTCCTGGCCCGCATCGATGATCGAGCGGCGGATGGCGCGGGTGCGCGTGAAGAGGTCGAAGAGCTTCTCGCCATCGCCCCAGCGGATGGCGCGCTGCAGATAGGCGAGGTCCTCGGAAAAGCGCGCCAGCATTTCGAGGATCGCGTCCTTGTTGTGCAGGCAGACGTCCCGCCACATGGTCGGGTCCGAGGCGGCGAGGCGGGTGAAATCGCGGAAGCCCGAGGCGGAATATTTGATTACCTCGGATTCCGTCACCGTCTCCAGATCGTCGGCCGTGCCGACGATGTTATAGGCGATGATATGCGGCAGGTGCGAGACGATGGCGAGCACCTTGTCGTGGTGCTCCGTGTCCATCTCGTCGACCTTGGAGCCGAGCGCCTCCCAGAAGGCGGCGAGCCTGCGCTTGGCCTCCTTGTCCGTGCCGTGCACGGGGGTGAGGATGCACCAGCGGTTCTGGAACAGTTCGGCGAAGCCGGCGTCCGGGCCGGAATGCTCGGTGCCCGCCAGCGGGTGGCCGGGGATGAAATGCACGGTTTTCGGCATGTGCGGCAGCATCTGCGCGACGACCGAGGTCTTGGTGGAGCCGACGTCGGTGACGATGGCACCGGGCTTCAGGTGCGGGGCGATGTCCTCCGCCACCTTGCCGGAGGCGCCGACGGGCACCGAGACGATGACGAGGTCGGCGCCTTCCACGGCCGTGCCGGCGTCATGGACGTAGTCGGTGCCGAGCTCGAGTTCGCGGGCGCGGTCGAGCGTCTCCTGGCTGCGGCTCGAAATGGTGACGGTCCTGGCAAGGCCCTTCGCCTTGACGGCGCGGGCGATGGAGGAGCCGATGAGGCCGATGCCGATCAGCGCGATCTTGTCGAAATGTCCGTCCGTCATGCCCTTCGCCCTTCGTTTCCGCTTGGGCCCGCTCTAGCGGGCGGGCCGGCATTTGTCGAGGGGATCAGCGCGGCGCGCGCTCGCGCGTCGTCGGCACGCCCTGCGGGGCGAGCACCGGCACGAAGACGCGCCGCGAGGCGCGGGCGGCGACGGGCAGGCCCTGATAGAGCCGCTTCTGCGCCTCCACGATGATGACGCCGGAGAACATCGGCCAGAGCATGCGCCCCAGCCGCTCGAAGGCACCGCGCAGTTTCTGCACGCTGCGCAGCTTGGAGGGCGGGAAGAACAGCGCTTCGGCCGAGGCGCCGGGCGTGAAGTTGGTCTCGCGCAACAGCGCGGTCAGCTGGCCGCGCGAATAGGGCCGGCCGGAGCCGAAGGGCGTATGCTCCATGCGTGCCCAGACGCCGCGCCGGTTCGGCACGACAATGACGAGCCGCCCGCCCGGGGCCAGCACGCGCCAGAGCTCCTTCATCGTCTCACGCGGGTTTTCCGCAAATTCCAGCGAATGCACCATCAGCACGCGATCGACCGAGGCATCCGGCAGCGGCAGTTCCTCGTCGAAGACGAGGGCCGTGGAGGAGAGCTCGCCCGGCGGCCAGTTCACCGCGCCCTGGCCGGCCGGCATGAAGGCGAAGGTGCGCTCGGTATCGGCGCGGAACCGTTCCAGGTAGGGCACGGCATAACCGAGCCCGACCAGCCGCTCGTCCGGCAGGCGCGCCCAGAGCGAGGCGAGCGCCATGGCGATCGAATGGTCGGCGAGGCGCCCGAGCGGCGAGTGGTAGAATTCACGAAGGTCGACGATATCGGCATGCATGACCTGAATGTGCGCGACGGGCCGGTGGACTTCAAGGCCGATTGCCTTACATTCCCGCCGACCGCCCGCAATGCGATGAGGAATGCACCATGACCCCGCTGGAAATAGACCTCTTTCCCTGCCGCAGCGACAATTTCGGCGTGCTGCTGCGCGATCCGGCGACGGGGGCGACCGCGAGCATCGATGCGCCGGAGGAAAAGCCCATCCTCGATGCGCTCGCCCGCCGTGGCTGGACGCTCAGCCATATCTTCACGACGCACCACCACAACGATCATGTCGAGGCCAATCTGGCGCTGAAGGACCGTTTCGGCGCGACGATCATCGGGCCGGCGCGCGAGACGATCCCGGGCATCGACCGCAAGGTGGATGGCGGCGACTGCTTCGACTTTGCCGGCAGGCGTGTCGAGGTCATCCTGACGCCGGGCCATACGGCGGGGCATGTCTGCTTCCATCTGCCCGTGGAAAAGCTGCTCTTTGCGGCCGATACGCTCTTTGCGCTCGGCTGCGGCCGGCTCTTCGAGGGAACGCCGGCGCAGATGTGGCAATCGCTTGAAAAGCTCGCCGCGCTGCCGGAGGAGACGACCGTCTATTTCGGCCATGAATACACGCTCTCCAATGCGCGCTTCGCCATAACCGTTGATCCGGGCAATGCCGCCCTCGCAAGCCGCGTGGCGGAGATCGAGTCGCTTCGGGCGGCGGGCGCTTTCACCGCGCCGACGACCATCGGCCTCGAAAAGGCGACCAACCCCTTTCTGCGGGCGGCCGATCCGGCAATCCGCCGCCATCTCGGCATGGAAACGGCGAGCGATGCCGAGGTCTTTGCGGAAATCCGCGCACGCAAGGACCGGTTCTGATGACGCCGCAGGATATCATCGCCCGGCTCGGCATGGAGCAGCATCCGGAAGGCGGCTGGTATGTGCAGACCTTTCGCGATGCCGCGGGCGGCGCGCGCGGACATTCGACGGCGATCTACTACCTCCTGGAGCGGGGCGAGCGCTCGCACTGGCACCGGGTGAAGGATGCGGTCGAGGTCTGGCACCATTATGCCGGCGGGCCGCTGGCGCTGTCTGTGAGTGACGGCGCTGCGCCGGCGGAGACGCAGGTGCTGGGGCCGGATCTTGCGGCGGGCGAACGGCCGCAGGTCATCGTGCCGGCGAACTGGTGGCAAGCGGCCGAACCGCTCGGCGACTGGACGCTGGTCGGCTGCACGGTCTCGCCGGGCTTTCTCTTCTCGTCCTTCGAGATGGCACCGCCCGGCTGGGAACCGGGCGCCTGATCAGGCCGGGCTTGCCGCCGCCTTGCGGAAGATCATGTCCTTGGCGGCGAGGATGGCCCCGCCCGTGACCAGCAGGCAGGCAAGGCCGATGCGCCAGGACGGTTCGGCAAAGCCGGACAGGATCAGCACGAGCGTCGAGAGCAGCGGTGCGGCATAGCTTGCGGCTCCGAGGATCTGGATGTCGCCGTTCTTGATGCCGAAATCCCAGGCATAGAAGGCCGCGCCGACGGGCAGGAGGCCAAGGCCGGCGACGGCGAGCCATTCGAAGCCCGTTTGCGGCCAGACCGTGGTTTCCAGCATCAGGTGGCAGGCAAGCGAGAGGAGGGCGGTGGCGAGGCAGAAGCCGGTCACCACATCCGTCGAGACCGCCTCGAAACGGCGGGTGAGCAGTGAATAGCCCGCCCAGGTGAAGGCGCAGAGGAAGGCCGCGCCATAGCCGACAAGGTACGCCTCATCGAAGGCGAAGCCGTTGCGGCCGACAATGAGCACCGTGCCGCCGAGACCAAGGAACGCGCCGATGACATGATTCCATTTCAGCCGCTCGCCCGGCAGCAGCGCCGAGCCGACGACGATGAGGAGCGGCCAGAGATAGGCGATCAGGCCGGCTTCCACGGCAGGCGCATTGCGCAGCGCGGTGAAGTAGAGGAAGTGGTAGCCGAAGAGGCCGAGAATGCCGGTGATCCAGACCTTGGCCGGTTGCCGCAGCAGCCTGGTGCGCTCGGGCCGGGCGAGGAGCACGAAGATGCCGGGCAGGCTGCCGATCAGGAAGCAGACGGCGGAGAGCTGGAAGGGCGGCATCTTGCCGGAGGCCGCGGTGAAGAGCGCGAGCAGCGACCACATCAGGATCGCCGAAAAGCCAATCAGGGTCGCACGCGTCTTCAAGGCCGATCACTCCCGCCGGTCCGCCGACGGGCCGGGCGCGTCAGCCGCCGAAGCGCGTGGCCGAGACGGTGACAGGGCCGAGCTTGGTCGGAATCTGTACATAGACCGGAGCATATACCTTCGCGCCCTCGGCCTTGGCAAACCAGATTTCCATCGTCTTCAGCTTGCGCAGGTATTCCACGTCGTCGCGGCCCTTGCGATAGCCGGATTTCGGCACGAAGCGGATGCCGCAGACGACGACCTCGCCCTCGAAGCCCTTGGTGGAATAGGGCTTGGTGCCCTTGGAGCTCAGTTTCAGGTCGAGGCGGCTCTCACCGTCGAAGATCGGCAGCGTCTTCGGGCAGACGCGGCTTCCCTCCGGGATGATGAGGCCGGAAATCGGGTCGAGCACGGCGCGCATGTCGGCGGTGGAGACGGGCACCCAGTTCTTCGGCTTGCGCCGCGGCGGCGTCATGCTGGCGGTGATGACATTGCCGTTGTGGAAGGTGACGTCGATGGCGCGGCTGCGCTTGCCGCTCTTGTAGTTCACCGAATAGTTCGTGGCGTGCAACCGGCCGCGGCTGACGGTGCCGGAGACCGAGGTCGTGCCCTTGGTGCTCGAGAAGATATCGGCAAGGCCGGCCGATTGCAGGCTGCCGGAAATCGTGTAGCGGTTGCCGTTGAAGGCCGAGCGGAAGGTGGCGGTGGCCACCGGCAGGCCGGACAGGCGGATGCTGTAATCCGTGCGATGCTCGATTTCCGCCGACGAAAGCGGCGTTGCGCCACCCATAAGGGCAAGCGACATGACAGCGCCAGCAACCCAAACCCGCCCGTTCATCTTCACGACTCCCATTGAGACGCTCCGCCTAGTCTGCCATTGCGGCGATTCTACGCCGCGGCAAAAGTCCGATCCACTTGCTCTTGCCTGCAAATCATGGCCTTTGGCAACTGAATTCAGGGTGAACGGCAGGTTTGGCTTGACGTCGGCGTCGCGTGTGACTATAGAACCGCGACTTTCCAAAAAGGCCAGACGGACTGCGGCCGGTTTCGGTGCCGGAAACGTATTGTCCTGAACAAAGAAAAATAGGTGTATCATGTCCCGTAGTTGCGAATTGACCGGCAAGGGCGTCCAGTCGGGCAACAATGTGAGCCACGCAAACAACAAGACGAAGCGCAAGTTCCTGCCGAACCTGTGCAATGTCACGCTGATTTCCGACGCCCTCGGCCAGCGTTTCCGTCTTCGCGTTTCCGCTGCTGCCCTCCGCTCGGTCGAGCACCGCGGCGGCCTCGACGCCTTCCTGCTGAAGGCCGAAGAGAACGAACTGTCGATGCGCGCTCGCCTGCTGCGCCGCCAGATCGCCAAGAAGACCGCTGCAGCCGCCTGATCCAAGGCGTCACGTCAGACCGTTTTCATTGAGGCTTGACCGGTCGCCGGGCAGGCCTCAATGCTTTGCGCTAAAACGCAATTCCTGGCGGAAAGCTGCTTTGCACCTTTCCCGGAATCGCCTTATCCCTCCAACTGGTGGCATCACCCAGGATAAAAAAATGCTCGCGAACCGCATTACCCTTCTCTATGTCCTCCTGATGACGGCCGTGGTCGTCGCCTCAAACGTGCTGGTGCAGTATCCGCTTTCGGGCGTGCTGCTGGGCATCAACCTCGGCGACCTGCTGACCTATGGTGCCTTCACCTATCCGGTCGCCTTCCTCATCACCGACCTCACCAACCGCCAGTTCGGCCCGCGCGTCGCGCGCCGCGTCGTCGCGGCCGGTTTCGTCGTGGCGGTGGCCTTCTCCTTCGCCGTCGCCTCGCCGCGCATCGCGATCGCATCCGGTTCGGCGTTCCTGTTCGGCCAGCTGCTCGACATCTCGGTCTTCAATACACTTCGCCGGCAGGCCTGGTGGCGTGCGCCGCTGATCGCGTCGCTGATCGGCTCGCTGCTGGATACGATCCTGTTCTTCTCCTTCGCCTTCGCGCCGGCCTTTTCCATCTTCGGCCCGAACGATGCCTTCGCGATCGAATGGGCGCCGATCCTGGGCGTTCTTGCCGCGGAAGCCCCGCGCTGGATCTCCTGGGCGCTCGGCGACTTTTCGGTAAAGGTTCTGGTCGGTTTCGTCATGCTGCTGCCCTATGGCGCGCTGATGAGCAAGCTGAAGCCTATGCCGGGCGTCGAAAAGCTGGCCTGAGAAGAAAGCACTGCCGACGGGCGGGTCAGGTTCACGACAGGCCTTGCCCCACCCATCACCGCGCCCGGAACGTGAATGCTCGGCTCAAGGCCGGGCCTATGGCGGAGGGGTGGCGGTGGCGTTATTTTCCCGATAGCAGGCGGAATTCGAGCATCAGGTTGCGCTGGAGGATGGAGTGGTTGTCGTCGGAGACGACGATCAGACGGATATCGTCCTCACCCATCACCACGACGTCCAGCCCTTCCATATTGTCGATCTGATGGCTGAGGTCGACATCGATCAGCACGTCGCCGTCGACCACCGCGCCGGGGCGGATCTTCCCGCCGTCGATGCGGCGGATGCGCATGCCGATGCCGTCGGAGAGCCGGAAGCGGCGCTCCAGCAGCAGGAGGTCGCCATTCGGCAGGAAGGCGCCGTCGGTGATGTCCCAGGGATCGTTGCGCGTGACAGCGAACGTGCCGGCGCGCGGGCCGCCGAGCACGGCGGCAAAGACATTGCCGTCGGGATCGAGGCTGCGTTCCGTGACGGTGACCGGCACGGCGCCGAGCGGCCCCGCCTCCGGTGACATCGCCAGCGTCTCCATGCCGCGGTTGCTGCGCAGCTCGCGCCGGGGGAAGGGCAGGGCGAGGCGGCGGGCGGGCCCTGCGTCCATGAAGCCGGGATCGGGATAGGCGTCGATGCGATGGACGTTCTCGAAGCTCACCAGAACCTCGCCCTTGCCAAGGGCAAGGCCCTCCGCATCCATCTGGTACTTGACGTTTTCGTCCTGGCCTTCCTCATTGAGCATCGAGCGTATCTTGAGATCGGCAAGGCCGCTCAGCCGGCCTTCGGCGTCCCGCTCGATGCGGCCGGTCAGCCAGTGGCCGGTATCGAGCACGGCGACGAAATCCTGCCTGTCGGCGCGGAAACGGATCGCCGAGACGGCGCCGAGCAGGGGATTGCTGGACGAATAGCTGATGCCGCCGAGGAATTCGAGCTTGCCGAAGGTGCGCTGGTCGGAGCCGAAGGTGAAGTGCGTGATGGCGCGGCTGGTGACGGGAAGCGCCACGACCTCCGCTGCTGCAGGCCCTGGCAACGGCAGCGAAAGCGCGATGGCGGCGGCGAGAGGAGGGAGGCCTCGCATAAGGCTCCCTATTATGCGCCGGCGTGGTACCGGCTCAGCCGGCACGGCGTCGGCCGGCGGGGCGTCGGCTGGTGGCCTCGTCGGCGAAGAGCGAGGCGAGCTGTTCCGTCATCGCGCCGGCCAGTTCGTCGGCATCGACGATGGTGACGGCGCGGCGATAGTAGCGCGTCACGTCATGGCCGATGCCGATGGCGAGAAGCTCGACCGGCGATTTCGTCTCGATCTGCTCGATGACGGCGCGCAGGTGCCGTTCCAGATAGTTGCCGGGGTTCACCGAAAGCGTCGAATCATCGACCGGCGCGCCGTCCGAGATCATCATCAGGATGCGGCGCTGCTCGGGGCGGGCCAGCAGGCGATTGTGCGCCCAGATCAGCGCCTCGCCGTCGATGTTTTCCTTGAGCAGGCCCTCGCGCATCATCAGGCCGAGATTGCGCCTCGCGCGCCGCCACGGGGCGTCCGCGCCCTTGTAGACGATGTGGCGGAGGTCGTTGAGGCGGCCGGGGGATTGCGGCTTGCCGCTGCCCAGCCATTTCTCGCGCGACTGGCCGCCCTTCCATGCCTTGGTGGTGAAGCCGAGGATCTCGACCTTCACGCCGCAGCGCTCCAGCGTGCGCGCGAGAATATCGGCGCAGGTGGCGGCGACGGTGATCGGCCGGCCGCGCATGGAGCCGGAATTGTCGATGAGGAGCGTCACCACCGTATCGCGGAAGGTCGTGTCCTTCTCGCGCTTGAAGGAGAGCGGCTGCATCGGGTCGATAATGATGCGCTGCAGGCGGGCGCTGTCGAGATAGCCCTCTTCGAGGTCGAATTCCCAGGCGCGGTTCTGCTGTGCCATCAGGCGGCGCTGCAGGCGGTTCGCCAGGCGGCCGACGGCGCCCTGCAGATGGGCGAGCTGCTTGTCGAGGAAGGCGCGCAGGCGGTCGAGCTCCGCCTCGTCGCACAGCTCTTCCGCCGTGATCATCTCGTCGAATTCCTCGGTGAAGACCGTGTAGTCGACCTTCTCGTTGAAATCGCTGAAGGGATGGTTCGGGCGGCGGACCTCGCCGGGTGTTTCGCTGTCGTCGCCGTCGTCGTCGACGAGATCGTCGTCGGAGATCTCCGCGCCGTCCATCTCGCCTTCGTCCATCTGGTCGTCGGACGTCTCGTTCTCGTCGGCGGGCGCTGCGTCGTCGCCGGCGTCCTCCTGGCTTTCGTTGTCTTCCTGCTCGTCGCTGCGCGGCTGGTCCTCGTCCTCGGGCGTCTCCGAATCATCCGGCTCGGTTTCGTCCTCGCCATACTGTTCGGCGACGTTCATCGAGGCGAGCATGTTGCGCACGACGCGGGAGAAGGCCTGCTGGTCGTTGATGGCGGCGGTGAGGCCGTCCATGTCGCGGCCGGCCTTCTCGGTGATGAAGTCGCGCCAGAGGTCCAGCACCTTGCCCGCTGAGGCCGGCGGGGCCTGGCCCGTCAGCTTCTCGCGCACGATGAGCGCGACGGCCTCTTCGAGCGGCGCATCGGCCTGGCGGCTGATCGCGCCGAAATTCGCCTTGGCGTATTTCTCCGTCAGCATGGTGGTGAGGTTCTGCGCCATGCCCGGCATGCGGTTGGAGCCGATGGCCTCGACACGCGCCTGCTCGACCGCGTCGAAGATCGCGCGGGCGTCGGCCCCCTGCGGCGACATGGTCGCGTGGATGCGCGCGTCGTGGCAGGCCTTGCGCAGCGCCATCGAATCGCCGAGGCCGCGGGTGATCGCGACTTCGGTGGGCGAGGGGCGCTTCGTCAGTTCCGGCAGGCGGATACGCTCGCCGGTCATGCCGGGCCGCTCGTTGGCGAAGGAAACCTCCACCTCCGCATCGCCGGCGACGGCGCGCACGCAGCCCGTCACCGCGCGGCGGAACGGCTCCATGTCGACCACGCCGCCGGGCCTCGGCTTCGAATTGTCTCCGCGAGCTGCCATGCGCTTTTCCCGGGCCTCAGGCCGTCGCCTCCAGCACGATGTTGGCGGCGCTTTCCTTCAGCTCGACGCCGAAGGCGCGCTGGTAGAGTTCGGCGACCAGCGTGCGTTCCAGCTCGTCGCACTTGTTGAGGAAGGTGACGCGGAAGGCGAAGGCGAGATCGCCGAAGATCTCGGCGTTTTCGCCCCAGGTGATGACGGTGCGCGGGCTCATCACGGTGGAGAGGTCGCCGTTGATGAAGGCGGCGCGGGTGAGGTCGGCGACGCGGACCATGCGCGAGATCGTGTCGCGGCCGTCCTTGCCGGCGGCAAGGCGCTTCACCTTGGCGGCGACGATGCTGACCTCGTTGTCGTGCGGCAGATAGTTCAGCGTGGTGACGATCGACCAGCGGTCCATCTGCGCCTGGTTGATCTGCTGCGTGCCGTGGTAGAGGCCCGTCGTATCGCCGAGGCCGACCGTGTTGGCGGTGGCGAACAGGCGGAAGGCGGGGTGCGGGCGGATGACGCGGCTCTGGTCGAGCAGGGTCAGGCGGCCGGAGGATTCCAGCACGCGCTGGATGACGAACATGACGTCCGGGCGGCCGGCGTCGTATTCGTCGAAGACGAGCGCGACATTGTGCTGGTAGGCCCAGGGCAGGATGCCGTCCTTGAATTCGGTGACCTGCAATCCGTCCTTGACGACGATGGCGTCCTTGCCGACGAGGTCGATACGGCTGACATGGCTGTCGAGGTTGACGCGCACGCAGGGCCAGTTGAGGCGGGCGGCGACCTGCTCGATATGGGTCGACTTGCCCGTGCCGTGATAGCCGGAGACCATGACGCGGCGGTTATGCGCGAAGCCCGCGAGGATGGCGAGGGTGGTTTCCCGGTCGAACAGGTAGTCCGGGTCGAGGTCCGGCACATAGGCGTCCGCCTTGGAATAGGCCGGAACCTTGAGGTCTGTATCAATGCCGAAAACCTCCCGGACGGATACCGTGGTATCGGGGAGGTTGGAAATATCGAGATCCATCTTGCTCATCACGTCTCCGCGGGCGGCGGGCTTGCCTCCACCCCAATATCCTAGTGCACGCCGACTGCGCCCTTTGCCTGATGGCATCGTGCGAAACCGGGCGATTCCGTCCGGCCGCAAAATGCTCTAGCAGAAGCCGGCCTGCTTTAACAATTGATATGCTTGGATGACCGCGCGAAAACGCTCTTCCGAGCCTCTATCTCCGCCATTTGCATCGGGGTGATGCTTTTTGACAAGGGCTTTGTAGGCGGTCTTGATGTCCTGGGCCGTCGCGGTGGCGGCAAGGCCGAGCGTGTCGTAGGCTTTCGCCTCCAGCGTTTTCAGCTTCCTGGCGCGCGGCTCCATCTGCGGGCGGCGGCCTTTCCCCTCGGCGAAGAAGCCGAAGGGATCGCGGATGCGCTGATTTGCCCCGGCGGAACCCGAACGCGCCGTGCCCTGCGCCGGACCGTTCTTCGCCGCCTTGTTCACGCCGATCGTCCAGGTCGGGCGGTGGCCGGTGATCGCCTCCTTCTGGTAGCGGGCGATCTCGCCGTCGGAGAGGCCGGAGAAGTAGTTGTAGCCCTTGTTGTATTCCTTGACGTGCTCGAAGCAGAACATGAAATACTGGCCTTCGGCATTGCGGCCGACGGGCGCGCGATGCACGGCATTTTCTTCGCAGCCATCCCACTGACAGATCGGCGCGGAGCGTTCGGGACGCTCCACGCGCCGCTTCGTGCGGATGCGGTCGAAGTATTTGGAATCGAGTTTCATGGCCCCATTATGGGGTTCCGGAAGGCCTGCAACAAGAATTGACAAAGCGGATTGTTGCTGGCTTTGTGGAACCATTTTGTGCATCGCGGCGCACGGTTTCCGCCGCCGAAGGTCTGCCATGTCCATGAAGTCCAGCATCGCCGAAAAGCTGACCGCCGCCTTCACGCCGGAGCGGCTCTACGTCATCAACGAGAGCCACCTGCATGCCGGCCACCAGCCGGATTTCAACGGCGAGGGGGAGACGCATATGCGCGTGCGCATCGTCGCCTCCGCCTTTGCCGGCATGAGCCGCGTGGCGCGCCACCGGGCGATCAACGACCTCGTGAAGGCGGAGTTCGATGCGGGGCTGCATGCGCTGGCCGTCGAGGCGGCCGCGCCCGGGGAAGCAACCCGCTGGTGATGAGCGCATTCCCGCTTTTCTTCGAATAGCGAAAACGCTCTCATTTTTTGTTTTTGCGCAATTCCGGACGCAAACCGCTGCACACTTTTGCTGGAATTGCTTTAGGCTCGCGGCGCTTCCGGCTCGACGGGACGGACGCGCAGCTTGGTGATGCGGTTCTTCACGCGCTTCATCACGATGAAGCGCTTGCCGTAGAAGGTGAAGGCCTGGCGCTCTTCCGGGATCGATTTCGATTCATGGATGACGAGGCCGGCAATGGTCGTCGCCTCCTCGTCGGGCAGGTTCCAGTCGAAGGCGCGGTTGAGGTCGCGGATCGTCACGCCACCGTCGACGACCAGCGAGCCGTCCGCCTCCTGCCGCACGCCCTGCATGTCGACATCCTTCTCGTCGGAGATGTCGCCGACGATCTCCTTCAGGATGTCCTGCAGCGTGACGAGGCCCTGCACCTCGCCATATTCGTCGACCACGGTCGCGAAATGCTCCTTGCGGCGGAGGAACGCGGCGAGCTGCTCCTTGAGCGTCGTGGTGTCGGGCACGAACCATGGCTTTTGCGCCACCTTGGTAATGTCGAGGTTCTTCGGTTCGACGCCGGGTTCCGCCAGCGCGCGCAAAAGGTCCTTGGCGTGCACGACGCCGACGATGTTGTCGACCGAGCCGGCCCAGAGCGGCATGCGCGTATAGGGGCTTTCGAGCACGGCCTTGACGATCTCCTCCGGCGGGTCGCCGGCATTGAGCGCCCGCATGGTCGTGCGGTGGATCATGATGTCGGACACTTCCAGCGCATCGAGATCGAGCATGCCGGGGGATTTCTCCCGGTCGGATTTCGCCGCCGCGCCGTCGCGGGGGGATTGGCCGCCCCGGCGATCGCCCTCCGCCTCGCGTGTTTCCTGATGCGCGCGCCAGAGCGCTGCGATCGGTTTGCGCCGGCGGAAGAGAGCCACGGTGAGAACGATCAGGCCGAGCAGAAGAACGGCCAGCAGCCAGAAAAGGGGAGCGAGCGCGGCGGGCGTGTCGCTGTTCATTTCGGCAGCTTTTCCTTGAGGAAAGCGATGACCTCGGATTGCGGCACGTCATCGGCGACGAAGGACTGGCCGACGCCGCGCGTCAGGATGAAGGTGAGCCTGCCGCCCTTGACCTTCTTGTCCTGGGCGATGGCATCCATCAACACCTCCGCTGGCGGCAGGCCGCCCGGGATCTGGTCCATGGCGGTCGGCAGGCCAACCTCGCGCAAGTGCGCCTCGACGCGTTTGCCCTCGTCGGGGCTGGCAAGGTTCATGCGGGTGGAAAACTGGTGGGCGAGCACCATGCCGATCGAGACGCCCTCGCCATGCACGAGGCGGGCGCTATCATACTGTGTCGCCGCCTCCAGCGCATGGCCGAAGGTATGGCCGAGATTGAGCAGGGCGCGCTGGCCGTTCTCCCGCTCGTCGGCGGCGACGACGTCGGCTTTCGCCTGGCAGCTCGTGGCGATCGCCTCGATGCGGGCCTCGCCGCCGGCAAAGACGGCGCGCCAGTTCTTTTCCAGCCAGGCGAAGAAGTCCGGCTTGTCGATCAGGCCGTATTTGGCGACTTCGGCATAGCCGGCGCGGAATTCGCGCGGGGAAAGCGTGTCGAGCACGTCCGTATCGGCGAGAACCAGGTCTGGTTGGTGGAAGACGCCGATGAGGTTCTTGCCGTGCAGCGAGTTGATGCCGGTCTTGCCGCCGACGGAGGAATCGACCTGCGCCAGCAGCGAGGTCGGCACCTGGATGAAGCGTGAGCCGCGGCGCGCGATGCCGGCGGCAAAACCGGTGAGGTCGCCGATGACCCCGCCGCCGAGCGCCACGACCGCATCGTTGCGCTCGATGCGGGCGGCGAGCACGCTGTCGCAGACGCTGATCAGGTGTTCGAAGCTCTTCGTCTTCTCGCCGGCCGGCAGCACGAGCGAGACGGCCTCGATGCCCTCCGCCTTCAGCGCGGCCATGAAATCGTCGAGATAGAGGGGAGCGACATGCGCGTCGGTGACGACGGCGATCTTGCGGCCTTTCAGGCGGCCCGCGATCTCGCGGCCGGCAGCGGATATGAGGCCCGGGCCGATCAGGATGTCATAGGAACGGTCGCCGAGGTCAACCCGTACGGTGCGGCGGGCGGTGGCAGGTGCAGTCATCGTCATCTCGTCAGGCTTTCTTGGCGGCGGCGGTGATCGCGGTGAGCACCTCCTCCACCATGGTTTCCTTCTTCACGTCACGCGACAGGACCGTGAGATCGGCCTGCGCATAGATCGGATAGCGGGCGTTCATGAGGTTTTCGAGTGTCTGGCGCGGGTTCTCCGTCTTCAGCAGCGGGCGGGTGTCGCGTTTGTTGACGCGCTCCCACAGGACGTCGAGGTCGGCCTTCAGCCAGACTGACAGTCCGCCGCGCTTGATGTGCTTGCGGGTGTTCTCATTGATATAGGCGCCGCCACCGGTCGACACGACCCGCGGGCCGGAGCGCAGCAGGCGCTTGATGACGCGGGTCTCAAGCGCGCGGAACTCCGCTTCGCCATAGGCCGCGAACAGGTCGGTGATCGACATGCGCGAGACGCGCTCGATCTCGTGGTCGCTGTCGATGAAGGGAATGCCGAGCACCTGCGCGGTCATGCGGCCGATCGCCGATTTGCCGGCGCCCATCAGGCCGATCAGCACGAGGTTGCGCTTGCCGAGCGCGGCGCGGGCCTCAGCGGCAAGCGTGAGAGGGGCCTGGTCGGTCAGCTCGGTCATGCGTGTTTTCCGGGGTTTCGTCCCTTTCCGTATCGACAAAAGCGCTGGAAGCGTCAAGCCATGCGTCGCACGGGAGCCGCAAAGACCGTGCGGATGGGGGATCCTCGGGTCGAGCCCGAGGATGACGGAAGAAGGGAGGGCGCCCCGCGAGAAAGACCGTTTCCCCTGCCGCACCGGCTAATGGCCGGTAACCTCTCCTCCCCGCGGGTCCTCCTCGGGCTTGACCCGAGGATCCCCGCCCTTGCGCTCGGCGGTGGGCGAGGCGATATAGGGACCATCGTCCCGGAGAGCGCCATGCCGACCCTGTTCCGATTCCTGTTCTTCTGCGCCGTGATCGCCGGTTCGATCTACGGCACGATGGTGGCGCTGGTGACCTTTGTGAAGCCGACGGAGCGCGAGGTGACGATCCGCATTCCTTCCGAGCGGGTAAACCCGCAACAATGAGGGATCCATCCGCCCTTCAGCTCGAATCCTTTCTCGAGATGATGAGTGCCGAGCGCGGCGCGGCGACGAACACGCTGCAATCCTACGAGCGGGACCTGGAGGATGCGCGTTCCTTCCTCAACGAGCGGAGCGTGCGGCTGGTGGAGGCGACGGCAGACGACCTGCGCGCCTATCTCGCCCATCTCGCCCGGCAGGGCTTTGCCGCCTCCTCGCAGGCCCGCCGGCTTTCGGCGCTGCGGCAGTTCTTCAAGTTCCTCTATGGCGAGGGGCTGCGTGGCGACGACCCGACCGGCATTCTCGATGCTCCCCGCAAGGGCCGGCCGCTGCCGAAGACGCTGAGCGTCGAGGATGTCGGCCGCCTGATCGCCCGGGCGGAGGCGGAGGCGGCGGAACCGGGCGACACGCTTCTCCAGCGCCGCCGCATGCATCTTCTGGTGGAACTTCTTTATGCCACGGGCTTGCGCGTCAGCGAACTTGTCTCGCTGCCGGCGAGCGTGCTGGCGCAGACGGGGCGCTTCCTCGTCGTGAAGGGCAAGGGCAACAAGGAGCGGCTGGTGCCGCTGTCGCGCGCCGCCGTCGCGGCGCTCGAAACCTATGGCGAGGCGCTGGCGGCCGATATCGGCGACGATCCGGCGACGGGCGCCTTCCTGTTCCCGGCGAAAAGCAAGGAGGGCCACCTGCCGCGCCAGGTGTTCGCCCGCGACCTGAAGGCGCTGGCGGGGCGGGCGGGGATCCGGGCCTCGACGCTCTCGCCGCATGTTCTGCGCCATGCTTTCGCCAGCCATCTCCTGCAGAACGGCGCGGACCTGCGCGCGGTGCAGGAACTGCTCGGCCACTCGGACATTTCGACGACACAAATCTATACGCATGTGCTGGAAGAACGGCTCCACCAGCTCGTTCAGACCCATCACCCCCTTGCCAAACAGGCAAAAAAACCGGATTAGGACCCCTCTTCATGCCACTGGTCCCGGCCAACGGCATCCTGACGCGGTTTGAGCAAACGATCGGAAACGCATCTCATGCACAACTACCTCGATTTCGAAAAGCCCATCTCGGATCTCGAAGGCAAGATCCACGAGCTCCGCAAGCTCGCCGAGGAAGATGAGAGCATCGACACGACGGACGAGGTCGGCCGGCTGGAAGTGCGCGCCCGCGAGGCGATGGCCGATATCTACGCCAAGCTGACGCCCTGGCAGAAGACGCAGGTCGCGCGCCACCCGCAGCGCCCGCATTTCCTCGACTTCGCCGCCCAGCTTTTCGAAGAGTTCACCCCGCTTGCCGGCGACCGCAAGTTCGCCGAGGACGAGGCGATTCAGGCCGGTCTCGGCCGCTTCAACGGCGAGGCCGTCGCCATCATCGGCCAGGAGAAGGGCAACGATACCAAGTCGCGCCTCAAGCACAATTTCGGTAGCGCCCGGCCGGAAGGCTACCGCAAGGCGATCCGCGTCATGGAAATGGCCGACCGCTTCGGCCTGCCGATCATCACGCTGATCGACACGGCCGGCGCCTATCCCGGCATCGGCGCGGAAGAGCGCGGCCAGGCGGAAGCCATCGCCCGATCGACCGAGATGTGCCTCAATGTCCGGGTGCCGATCGTTTCCGTGGTGCTCGGCGAGGGCGGCTCGGGCGGCGCCATCGCGATCGCCACCGGCGACCGCGTCTTCATGCTCGAACATGCGATCTACAGCGTGATCTCGCCGGAAGGCGCCGCCTCCATCCTCTGGCGCGATTCCACCCGCGCCAAGGAAGCGGCCAGCAACATGAAGATCACGGCCGAGGACCTGAAGGCCCTGGGCATCATCGATGGCATCATCCAGGAGCCTGTCGGCGGCGCGCATCGCGATCCGCAGGCCGTCATCGCGCGCACCGGCGATGTCATCGCGGATGCGCTGAAGGAGCTTTCCGCCAAGCCCGGCGACCAGTTGCGCAAGGATCGCCGTCAGCGCTACCTCAATATCGGCCGCCAGCTCTGAGGGGATTCTTGCCGGTCGGCGGCTCCCGGACCGCCCTTTGCCCCATCTCGGCCATAATCCTTGTGTCTGAAACGATGCGGCGTGCCGGCAGCCTCGCGAAAGAATTCCCGGTTAACACTTTATGAAGTATAAGCCGGTTACCACTGCGCGTCCGCCCGCCGGCGCGACGGCTTGCGATCTGACGATTGTTGACGGACTTCTGGAATGCGCCTGACTGTTCTTGCCGCCGTATCGCTCCTTGCCGTGGCCGCCGCCGGCTGCACCAACGAGACGCTCGACTCGTTCGACAAGGTCGACGTCGACATCAGCAAGGTTTCCAAGAAGACCGACTACCAGCTTTCCTCGGCGGTGCTCGGCAAGCTTTCCTCGATGAACATCGACCGGTCCTCGCCGATGATGTTGCGCATCTTCAAGGAAGAGGGCCGGCTGGAACTGTGGAAGGCCGACCGCTCCAACCGCTACCAGCTGGTTCGCAACTACAAGATCTGCGCCTGGTCGGGAAAGCTCGGCCCGAAGATGAAGGAAGGCGACCGCCAGGCGCCGGAAGGGTTCTACCCGCTGTCCAGGGCGCACATGAACCCGAATTCGAGCTACTTCCTGGCAATCAATACCGGCTTTCCGAACGCCTATGACCGCGCCAACAAGGCGAGCGGCAGCCATCTGATGATCCATGGCGCCTGTTCGTCGTCCGGCTGTTATTCGATGACCGACGAGCAGATGGTGGAAATCTTCGCCTTCGCGCGCGATGCCTTCAACGGCGGCCAGTCGACGATCCAGCTCCAGGCCTTCCCCTTCCGCATGACCGCGGAAAACATGGCGCGCCATCGCGACAATCCGAATATCGAATTCTGGAAGATGCTGAAGGTCGGATACGACCATTTCGAGCTGACCAAGCGTCCGCCGGAGGTCAATGTCTGCGAGAAGAAATATGTCTTCAATCAGCAGGCCGACAAACCCTTCTCGCCGGCGGGTGCCTGCCCGGCGATGACGACGCCGGCCGCCCTCGAGGTGGCGCTCGGCAGCTACAACAAGACCTATGCCGCTGCCTATGCCAAGGCCATGCAGAAATATGACGGCACGGTCTGGATCGAACCCTCCGAGGCCCAGCGCAAGGCGATCGTCGCCGACCAGCGCAAGGGCCGTGAGCTCGCCTATGCGCCGACCGGCAATTCGCTGGACGCCGGCAAGCTGATGACGGCCCGCGAGATCGCCGAGCAGAAGCGCAAGGCGGAGGAGGCCGAAAGGCGCAAGGTCGAGGCGGCCGAACGCGCGGTGCGCGAGGCCGAAGAGGCGAAGCTTGCGGCCGAGCAGGCGAAGATCAAGGAAGCGGAAGCCTTCGCTGCCGACGTCGCCGCCGAGAAGGCGCAGAAGCAGGCACGCGGCGCGGGCGCCCTGCCGGTGCCGGAGGACAATCCGGGCGTCACGGCTGTCGAGAAGAAGGAAGAGAAGCCCTTCTGGAAATTCTGGAACAACAAGACCGCGCCGCGCAAGGCCGAACCCGCCGCCGATGTGACGCAGCAGAGTCAGCAGGACGCCGGCGGGCAGGCGGTGCAGACGACGCAGAGCACCGCCGTCACGACCACCGGCCAGCGTGTCGAAAAGCCGGCTGCGGGCGCCGTTGCCCTGCCGGTGCCGGAGGACAATCCGAGCGTCCAGGTCGTCGAGAAGACGGCGGAAAAGCCGTTCTGGAAGTTCTGGCAAAAATGATCGCGACGGTGGCCCGCGACGACGCCGAGGTCTACGACCTGCGCGGCCTGAAATGCCCGCTGCCGGTGATGAAGACGCGCAAGCGCCTTTCGACGATGGATGCCGGCAGCGCGCTCTGGGTGGAAACCACCGATCCGCTCGCCGTCATCGACATACCCCACTTCTGCCACGAGAACGGCCACGCGCTCGAAGCGAGCGAGCGCGTCGAGGCGGGGCATCGTTTCCTGATCCGCAAGAAGGCGTGAGCCCGCGGGAACGCGTTTCTGGTCGCTTGATCTGATCGTAAACGACGGGGCCGTTCGCCTGTGCGCCACAGCCCTTCGGGATTTCCGCAGCCTCAATGCGTCTCGGCGACTTCCGTCGATCCGCCGCGGCCGAGCAGGTCGTCGATGCGCTTGCGCTCGACCTCGAACTGGGCGAGGGCCTTGCCCTCCAGCGACTTGCCGCCGGGCAGGCGGATCTTCAGCGCATCCACCTTGTTGCCGTTGACGATCATCTCGTAATGCAGGTGCGGGCCGGTCGAAAGCCCGGTCGAGCCGACATAGCCGATGACCTGGCCCTGGCGGACCTTGACGCCGGGCTTGATGCCCTTGGCGATGGCGTTCTGGTGATTGTAGGACGAGACATAGCCATTGGCATGGCGGATCAGCGTCTGGTTGCCGTAGCCGCCGGAATCCCAGCCGGCCTTCTCGACGACGCCGTTGCCGGCCGCGATGATCGGCGTGCCGCGCGGCGCGGACCAGTCGACGCCGGTATGCATGCGCGAAAAGCCGAGGATCGGGTGACGGCGCATGCCGAAGCCCGAGCGGAAGGTGCCGTTCGGAACCGGATTGCGCAGCAGGAACTGCCGGATGCTCTTGCCGTTCTCGTCGTAATAGTCGATCGAGTCGTCTTCCGGGTTCTGGAAACGGTAGACGCGGGTTTCCGTGTCGCCGAACTTGGCGTCGAGGAAGAGGATCTCGGATTCCTCCGTCGCCGCGCCGCTCTGGTCGGTGACGGAAAAGAAGGCTTCGAGCGAATCGGTGGGCCGCAGCTGCGCCTGGAAATCGACATTGCTGGCAAGGACGCGGATGACCTCCGCCGTCATGTCCTTGCCCATGCCGTAGGAGAGCGCGGCGCGATAGATGCCGTCATAGACGCGCGGCAGGTCGCGCCCGGCAAT